>NZ_JBNDIN010000009.1:0-198618 GCF_050434425.1 Serratia sp. 2723 | reverse complement strand
ATCGGATCTTGCGCATAAGGATCTCCTCAGGTGACATCATCAGTATGTCGGAAGATCTCTAAAAGTGAATGGGCCGTTTAAGCGGGATACTTACAGTACCAAGGCATTTATGAATATCAGCCAAATTCAAACATTGGTAAAGAAGCAAGACCAGCAGTAAAATACTTCCAACGGAAGATCAACGATACGGGAAGTTTAGATAAAGATAGCTTTGAATCAGGAAAATCTGTTGGACTAAAACTATGGAGTACTAAAAACGGATATAAAAATAGGCCCAAGATGTTCGATACATGCTTTGATAGCTATAGTTCCTACATTCAAACTTTGAGTACAGATGAACTAATGAAACTTGAAGAGTAGACATTATTAAGCCAGCACCAGGGAAATGTAGTCATAAAATTAATAATGCAGTATACTTTAATGCAGAGAACTTTTTTCAGTCTCTGCATTTTTTGATCTTTTCAACCATCGAGATATCGAACGGATTCAGTAAAAATATTGCAATACAATCAATGTGTTACCATATCATCAAAGTATACAATCTGAAATTACTAGTTTGGTTCAGTACTTAATTTCTTGGATACCTTGGCAATTGTGGCCCTCGAGCATCCAATAAGATCTTGAATCTTATTCCAACTTTTCCCATCAGTGAGCAATTCTTCAACCTTCCGATGCAACTCCTGATCGACAGGACGACCCTTATAGCTATTGTTGGCTTTCGCCTTCTCAATTCCCTGTTTCTGGCGTCGGCGGCGATCTTCATAATCTTTGCGAGCTATAGCTGCAAGCATATCTAACATCATACTGTTTAAAGCTTCGAACATACGTTGGGTAAACTCATCCGTACTATGCAACAGCTGGTGGCTTGTTGGTAAATCGAGAGAGACGAGCCTAACTCCCTTGCTTTCAATAATCCGCCTTAAACTTTTCCAATCCTCATTGGTCAATCTTGATACACGGTCGATCTGCTCACACAGTAGAACATCGCCTCGTTCTGCTATATCAAGTAAACGGAAAAGCTCAGGACGTTGCAAACTAGCACCAGATTCATTCTCGATGAAGAACTTCGAGATTCGGAAGTTGTTCGACTGTGCAAACTCTTCAAGCTCAAATTGGGCTCTTGTTGCATCTTGTTCCTGAGTAGAAGCACGGAGGTAAGCATACACACGCATATTGAATCACCATACGGTCTGTTTTATATGGTTCATTATATAAAGTCTGTTTTAAGTTGTAAAGAGTATTTAATGAACCAAAATGGTTAGTGATTCTACAGGTCCCTTTTGGGTATACCTAAAAAACATCAGTAACCGACTAATACCTTCTTTATTTCAAGCTATTTTAATATATCATTGTAAATTTGATATATTGTTAAGACTTACATGATTTTTCTTACGTGATGCTTTGAACTGCTGACTTGAGAATATATAGCGAACTCTGATAATATCAACAGATGAAAGTTGATCTATAGGAAAAAAAATGACAAGGCAAAACGATGAATACCGAAAAGAAGTAACAAAGGAAAAAAGTCTTTACCCAAGCACTCTTTTTCACTTCACTGAACACTATAGTGCTTTAACTAAAATATTAGATTGCTCATTTTTTAAAGTATCACATTCAACCGAAAAAATTCATGGTAAAAATGAAAGACCAAGGAAATTCGCAATACCAATGGTATCATTTTGTGACATTAGACTCTCTCATCTTACAGAACATACAGGTAGATATGGGGGATTTGGGATTGGATTGAAAAAATCATGGGGAATTGAAAAAGGACTAAATCCTGTTTTTTATGTTAATCAAAATTGCTCGATGGTTGACTATTTTAATGCAGCATTGCGTGATTTCAAAGAGGAACACATCTCCAATCATAGTAACACTGATAAGGCCTCAAACCGCAAAGCACAATATAGAGATCTTATCAATCCTTTAAGATATATGAAGAACTATGAAGCCGATTTAGTTCGCAAAGGTAAAAAAACTGAAAAGAACTACAGATTTGCAAACGAAAATGAATGGAGGTACGTTCCAGATATACGTTCCGATATTGTACCCATAAGATTGTCCGCAAACAAACAGATTGGGAATGATAAAATAGAACATTATCCCGAATCAAAACTTACCTTCACTTATGATGATATTAGGTACATCTTTGTAAAAGATGATTTATACTTAGAAAGACTAATTTCACATATAAATAAAAATAGCATTGTAAAATACAGAAACAAGCTTCTCTCCAAGATATTTGTAACATCAAATATTTTTGAAGACTTGTAATTAAGTTATTCCGTAGCATTATAAATATTTTAAATTCTGCGTTTCTGATAAAAAAGACCACTGTATGTGGTCTTATAACATTGCTATAATAATGCTTTGATTTCTAAAGCGTACAGTTTACTGTTTTTTACACTATTTTTTATAATTTCCCTATCTATTACATGCAATATGTTACTTTCAGATTCTAGCTTCAAATGTTTGGCATAATTCCTTTTGAGAAATACAGCACAGTCTCTTGAGAACCCCATTAATTGTAAGTGCCAAACTATAGGATCATTTGACCCAAACTCGATAAACTGCGACCAGTTAGCCCCAGGGTTACTATGCAGCACATGCGTAAGAAGTTGACAGTAGTGTGATATATAATTTTGTAATTGATACCCAACTTTTAACTCAATATCTTTAATTGTACTGTTAACTAAAGTAGTTATATGTGACGAATTATTAGTATCAAAAGGCTCCAGTTTTCCTTTTATGTATATATCTTTATTATTAGATTTATAATAATTAATTGCCCCTGCTATTATTTCACTAAGACTATTACCATACATCCATTGTGAAAGAATAACAGCATAGTAAGGTATTGCGTTAGAATTGAGACGATCTTTACCAGTACTGTATTTATCAATCTGATAAATTTCAAATATTAAATTTAGCTTTGATTTAATTTCTTCGTTTGTAGGTTTCCATTGTAGTTTCAACTCATTGATAGAGTAATTACTAATCTGATTAAATGCATTATGTTGAGAGTTTATAGCAATATGACTATTAGCTAAAAGAATATTTAACGGGACTTTAATATTCGTTGTACTATTCATTGCACATGAAACAATATCGTTATTCCCATTATTTCTAAAATAGTTTATAAGAGGAAGGTTGTTCTCTTTACCTATCCTCATTGTATCTATTCGAATCATATCACCTAATGTTCTTAAGAATTCAGCATTCTTAATTTTATCCGTTGACCCCGTATCTATAATACTTTTTAGATCTTCAATCTTATTGACATCATCAATATAAAAGCTTGGCGTTAGCTGGATATCATCTTTATCAGAAAGAATAAGTTTACTGACCGCATTTTTAGTCCATGTTTTGTTATCATCTTTAATACAAAAAATATCGCCTGCTAATTCCATTGCTAATCTACCGGCCCTTCCAGCTAAATTCCAAAAATCTACAGTTTCAAAATAGCTCGAGCCTTTTTTTGGCGTAAGAATAAACACCGATCTTGCAGGTAAATTTACGCCCTCAAGGAGAGTCGACGTACAAAAGAGATAATCAATGTTTCCTATTTTGAAATGATATTCAATTAAGTCCCTTATTGATTGCGGCAGATTTCCAAAATGAAATGCAACGCCATAACAAATTGCATCAGCAAGTTCATAACTGTCATGCACGAATTCTCTGATTTGTTCAGCAATCTCTACATTCATTGGTTTAAAACTATTTGTATTCTCCTTAATATATCGAAGGAAAACTCTCGTTCGCTCAAGAGTATTTTCTATACCTCCAGCATAAATTATTTTACTTTTCCCTTTATTTATTTTGTAAATAACATCATTTGCGTTTTTATAACTTTCAAAAATACTTTCTATTATTTTTAATTTTTGACTGCCCGTATCAACATAATTAAACTGGTTATTTAGCAGGTCAATAAAATACAGATTTTGAGCTGTCGCCCCCTCAGTACTACGATAGGTTTCTGCATTTTCCCTGTTAAAAAGATTATTAAAGATATCAGGATTAGATAAGTTAGGTGAGGAGAAAAATAATTTAATATTGGGATTTGAATTAAGTGACTGTTCTATAGCTGAGTAAGTTACAAGGCTTCTTGTATCATTTTTTGTTGTTAGTTTTTGAGCTTCGTCTACAAATAGATAATCAATACTTATCTCTGGAACAGTACTGAACAAGCTAACTAGCCTTTCAGGAGTTAAAATAAATATAAAGCCATTATTCTTATTTGAGTCCCGAAGCATATAAGATGTTGTTATAATCTCATATTTTTTAAAGTATATCATATCTTTGAGTTCACTTTTTAGTTTAAGCGAATTTTGGCTAATTAGTGCTCTTGTTGGCACAACTAAAACAATGTTCTTATTTAAGTTATTTGATACGATTTTTTTAATATATGCATTTATGACGAAAGACTTCCCCATTGATGTTGGCCCTGCAAAACTTAACGTTTCGGCCTTAGTCAATGATTGATATAGTTCATATTGTCTGTCAGTGAAGTATATTCCGTCGACTTCTGTTTTTTGCACCGACTTTTTTATTACTGAATCTATTTCACGATCTAACGGTAATTGTACACCTTTTGATATCAAATTTTCTGCTGCATACACCCCTAATCTATTTATCACTGCTGTTCCTACTATTTTAAAGTATGGATCGTTAGAATGAAAAGAGGCGATTTTACTTATAATATCAAAAGCACAAGACCGATGCACTTCTACAGATGAATGCGATAATACATCAGCAAAGCGTAAAGCATGCTCTATTTTTCTAATATCATTTTTTAATGTTATCTCTTTCCTATGAGCATTAAATAATTGCTCATCATATAAGCCCCCTATAAAATTACATATTTCCTTGAAATAAAGGCTGTCAAAAGCATCCTTTGAAAGGAGAACAGACAACTGAATGTTTTTTTTTGGATTGTTCTCGCTCATAAAATTTATCCAATTGTTAGCATTTCTTGAATTAATTTTTTACGGGTAATATCTATTTCCGTGAAAGGAACGATATATATGTGAAACTCGTGACCAAATAAGTTGTGTTTTATAATTCGCTTTTGAATTGTATCAATTACTCGAGATGCATTACTTTGTACAACAGAATGTACCCACTCTCTAAACTCACTATTTTTCATGGATAACTGAGTGCTATCGATTGGTAGTTCAAAACCGAGAAAAACCCCGAAAGATAAGTCTAGATCAGGTCCATCATCTCCAGAAGGAAGCAAGATAGACTTTATCGTTTCATAACCTTCTTCAGTAACCATTTCATTTATTACATGAGTATCTATTAATCCTCGTTCAAATCCTAGGCCATTGATTTTAAATTCAGCGATAGAATCAAATGCCTCACGAGCACCTTCCAAAAGATCTGCATACATTTTTGATTCACCAAAAATCAATTGGTAACCATTGCCTACTTCTAATAAATGTATACCATCAGAACCCTTTATATAGTCATTTGCATCTGTCTTTAACTCCATTTTTGACAGCAGTTTGGGAGCATTGAGACTTGACTCAAGAAATGCATATAGTAACAATTCTCCAAGCTCCCCTTCATTAGAAGTATAATTACGAAATTTTTGTATTGCTTCTAAATATGGTTTGGGACTATAAGCCGGATAAATTTTGTTGAATTCTGCCAGTCGCCTATTGGAATGTACATAACAAACAATAAGCTCTCTCAACTCCTCAACTAATTTGTCATATATAAAGCTATTACTTACAATATCAAGTACATGCAAGTTTACGGTTGATTGCTGCGGAGATCTATCTAATTTTATTGTTCTAAATAAATTTAAAAATCGTTTGTTGACTCGTATAGGCAGCAACATATCCATAATACCTTGTTGTTATCATGGATTAAATTTATCATGTATGCTTCCTTTTGTCGATTTTATACTCACAGTATACATACTGTATAAAAACACAGTCAAGAATAATTTTCAATTTGAATCTTACTTTTACCTATAATCTTCGAAATCACAACTGTGTTGCCCTCCCCATAGTCACAACCTGCTGCAAACGTCAGCTCCTGTTGATTCATCGCATTGCCGCCACACAATACCTTCAATTTATTGGTATTAAACTCAACTACCGTCATATACACTCTCATCGTTATTCGGCGTAGTAGCCCTATGTTTCATCGAAACGGTGGCACTAAGTAATCTCAATTCCTCCAAAAAAATGCTGATAAAAAACCTCATTATGAAATAAATTTCATGTTAATAATCCCATATGGTTACTAAATTAGAGCACAGCTTGGATAGCCATTTTTATATCGGGATTCAACTATTATACCAACGATAAACTATCATTTTGGATTACATCTCGACTATTCTTGCGTATCCACCACCATTATCAGTACAAAATCTTAACAAGAATGGATTGTTTGGTTTTTTCACTCAATAGATACATGGCATGAATGTTTAAGTAAAAATACGACCACTGAATGAATATAATAACAATTTTTTGATGCTGGATTCCAAAATAGAACCTATGTATTATAAACTTCTCCATGCCTTATGTAAGGTATCTACTTAGCTAAAATAATATATGCAACGTTCAAGGGTGATTTCACAAATAAGAGTTCATTTATTAGTATGATAGAGAGCACATTATAGCAACCATATTACTAACACAACGTGCTGGACGGAATCATGAAGAATATATATATTGATTACAATATAATTTTAGACATATTAGACAGAAAGCAAGAAAATGAAATAGAAATGATAACTTCTTTGAAGGCTCGTGAATTTTGTTTTTTTTACTCTCCAGCTCACATTGAAGAGGTAGCTAGAGGTCTTAACTGTGGCAAAATAGACAGAGATAAAGCCATATCAAGACTCAACGAAATTAGTAGTATCACAGAAAACCATGAACTACTTCCTTACTACTCATCAACATTTAATATTTTAGCCAGTCCGCATGGGGTAAAAGGCATTCAAATAGCTAATGAGCATCCATTAGAATGTTTTGAAAGAATTCATGGAAGTATTGAATCTAATGTTATAGCTGAAAACAATCAACGAGATGTTATTACAGAGGGCCAGGATAAATTTTCATCCTTAGATGAAAAAAATAAGAGCATCAGACTCAATGAGATAAATAGACTAGACCCACTGACAGATATATTAGGTAATATAAGCATAAAGGAAAGGCTAATCAATGGATTTATTTCTTTACAAGTAAAATCAGACACCATCGAAGAATTAATGCAACAAGGCTATCAAATCCATCCATATACTGAAGTAAAAGATAAATTTATTAGCCACTTAGCTCAAAATAAATTAATCCAATCACATGAATATTATAGTTATCTGGCAAATGCGTTACTGTCACCTCCAGAAAAGTGTTACTACAAAATGAAGAGTAATTTTGATTTTATTCAAAATATGGTTGATATTGTAATGAAGGAATTAATGCGTTATGGCTATAAATTAGAGAGTACCACAAAAGCTGAATCAACACTCCACGACCACACACATGTAATATATGCAACGGCATGTGATTATTTTATCTGTAAAGACAAACGGTTAGTCGAGAAAGCCAAAGCTACATATGCCTATCTTGGTGTTAATACTGAAGTAATAAATGCCAATGTTAATAACTGGTGGTTGAATATTTAACCACAACATTTATATATATTACAAACATCTATAACCAACCCCTTAAATGCATCAAATGCCATTGATAGAATAAAGCTCTGGTCACTCAGTAAAAATATTACAAGGTGGGGGCCCCCTCCACCTGTTGTGCTTATAACTTAGAATTCTATCTAATATTAACGATTTCTATTATAACTATTTATTTTAATGCTATTATGCTTCACTTTTTCGAACTTGATTTATCAGAACTCCCTTCCCACTCAAAGTAGACTTGGCAAAGGGGATCATTGGGGGTAAAAGCGTCACATGAATTACTTATATATATGACATACATAATTTATGTGACGCCATTATTTTATTTGAATGAAAACCCAGTACGATTCATATCGACGATATTTTATTACGATTTAATTTAACTATAGTCCCAAACACAGACTCTAAAATTTTACTGCCAAACTAGCTCAATGCCTCAGTGGTTGCACAAACATTGATACTCTTCAACTTTTAACCATTACATTTTAATTCTTCTTAATATTAAAAACACTCCGGTTTTTACTTGTGTAGGTAATCCCTTGTACTTTTTAGTTATAGAACGACAGATCTGGTTTATAATTATTTTGCTAACTAAAAGCCAGTACCTTAGCGACCATTTTATTCATAAGTAACAGTAGTCATTCAGCATTAATTGCTCAATAAGCTCGTACAGTAGATCTACTCAGCTTCCACTAACTACGATATCATAGGCATATAACCTTTAAAATCGGTACTGAAATGACTAAAATTGACTGGATCATGCTACTACGGCGAAGCACAAGTGATGAAACGCTCCACTGACTTAAATTTATTACTACGAATAACTGATAATTAAAACCCCATGTATGGTATTACATTTAATGTTTTTGATTTTTCAAGCATTGAATTACAGTTATAAAATACATTTGTAGATTCATAATGAAAAGATTTAAATTTTGAGTAGTCATACTCACTACGTTCGTATGAACTATAATTTACAATTCTTGTAGTAATTTACTTCGTAAATCACTAAAGCAATTGTAAATTAATTTATTATAGTAAAGATTTAATATACTTCACAATCCATTGTCGCGGTTTTCTGAGAACATTTCTACCCCCCCTCAGGGGGGATAGAAAATTAATTTTGTCGATGGTATCTATCGAACATTTTATGTAGTGAATTTTGGACGGATCTATATTATATAAATCGTTCAAGCGGAAGCGGGTTGCCCTGTTTCTCCCTATCACTGTTCTCTTGCAACGGTCGCGGTTTTAATCGCACTTCATGTTTCAGCTACATAAACAACTAAAACATGTGTCTTCAAAATTTGGACGGATCTATATTGTACAAATTTATTCAACTCCCTTTCGCATGGTCAGGTGTGAACCTATATGTCTATCAAGGAATTCATCTGCTAAGAATTCTTTATTGTGCCGCATTGCCGTGGTTCGTGTGACTGCATATAGCTTTTATAACCGCATTGGATTTGGTTTCACCTACGTTGTATCACGGCTCTCATTTGCACATCGTACTGATTGAACTACTCATCTGCCATCTACTTTTCGATAGGATCAGGATTCAACTATTATACTAAAGATAAATTATCACTTTAATTTATCTTTGGTATATCAATCAGAGTTTTAAATGTATTATCTACACCTATAGTATAGCACACAAATTTAGTTCGTTTCAAAAATAGCAAGGATTATTTTATACTTCTGTAGTATTTTATTGCTTATTCATACTATCTATTTAGTATTTAAACATGAGACGTCATAGATTATTTCATTATTAAACTATACCTGCGAACATTTGCTATAGTATAGCTTACAACATGATTTAGTTCCAAAACTGCCTAACAATATTTACATATGATTATGTTATTTTTAAAACAGACATGTCAACACGGTAACTTTTGGGGCGTTTTATCCCCAGTTAAATTACAATGAGTAGCCCCTTATCCTGATGGCTATAAGCTTCTACAGCCCTCAACTTCCCAATTAATCTCTTGGCTATTGTGCCTAGTCTGTATTGGTTTGAACACTCTTCATTTCACTTGCTACTTTCATCATAAGCTCCCCCCATAACCCCATCACTAATGTATCTATTTCAGTAGGTTCTCTATAATAAACAGGCTCTTTGGTATCAAGATTAATATCACAAAACGAGCTTTTAAGCCATGTAACACCTTCAATGTCCTCCAATGAGGATTGGTTTAGTAACTCACCGGTTTTTTTATTTATTATTAACATATGCAATAGTACATTACTAAAATAAGAGATAGTTATTGCTAAAAGATTACCGTCTGCATTCATGATCCTTATTTTCTCTATCACTTTACAGAGTTCAATCTCTAACGCCCCTCTCTCCTTGATATTTTTAACATCAAATATATCACTGCTAATATTAATGTTGCTGATACTAACAGCACCTTCCTTTTCCAACAAAACCTGTCTTAATTGTTGTAACTGTTCTTCTGCAACGGCTTTTTGATCCATCATTTCAAATGTTGGCGTTCTCCCCGAATCCCTTAATCGAGCAAAACCATCAGTAAATGATTTAACATACCTTTCTAAGTCTGCCACCTGTCCTTTTATTGCATCTAACTCAGTGATATCCTGTTTCTTAGCTATCTTTTCAAAATCAACGTTTTTAATATGCGTTAGTATTGCCTTTTCAACTGTATCATAACTCATCATAGTACCTATACAACCTAGTTTTTCTCTTGCAGAAAAGCATTTTAAGTATCTGTACTTTCCCGAAGTCGATAGAACTAAAGCTGCTCCACATAGGCTGCATTTAAGTAGGCTATTAAATACTGTTTTTTTAGAGTCCCCTCTTATTCTTCCCATAAAGTTGTGTTTGTCCAATCTCCTTTGGACTTCTGAAAACTCATGCACAGATACGATAGCTGGATATAGGTTAGGAATCGTTATTTCAGATATGCTTACTTCATCATTATCTAAGTCGCGTTCGATAATGTTAGATATGTAATCTCCCCGACACCTCACATTTCTTAAGATACGACAGATTTTTGCTGTATCCCATTTAAATTCAGAAATAAACTTGCCTTGCTTGTTCAACATCTGTGCAATAGTAAACGAACCTATACCGGTAAGATATAAATCAAATATTTCTCTTACTATCTTATGGTTATCATTGAGCACATATTTTTCATCTGATACAGAAATCCATGCTGGCGTATTTTTAATCATATAATCGCCATCATCTTTTGCTTTCGTTCTACGTCGGTTCCAACCTTTCTTTACCCGGTCGGATTTCAAACAGCTTTCATCATATGCTCGTTGTGCAATCATCGTTGCAAAGGTCAAACTATTAGGGACTTTTCTTGAAATGATCAGTTTTTTATCTACGTCATGCAATTCGACCTTATGTTCATCAAGTACGGACAAATACTTCATGCACAAGAAGGGATTCTGACGTGAAAACCGGTCTAACGATTCAACAATGAGTACTGAGTGGGGCTTTATCTTCCCCTCTACTAAGCGAGTAAAAAACTTGCCTAAACCAGAGGTGTTTTCCATGTGCTGCCCTTTAAATGCGGACTTCCCCCGGTCAACTATGAACTCATAGTTGTCTGGATCTAAGCCTAGTTTTACCGCATTATCTTTCACATAATCCAGTAGCATAGCCTCCTGACGGTCTAAACCATCACCGCTGGCTTGCTTTTCTGTACTGATTCGAAGATATAGGTAGCACTTTCTCATGGTAAATATGGACTCAAAAAGTTTGTTTAAGCTCTATGGTATCAAAAATTGTGACACCATCAAAAAAGCACGCCGCTGGCTGGAAGAACAGGGAGTGGCCTACCAATACCACGACTACCGCGCAGATGGGCTGGACGAACAGCTGTTGCGTGATTTTGTCGCTCGCCTGGGCTGGGAACCCTTGTTGAATACCCGTGGCACGACCTGGCGTAAACTGGATGAAGCCCAGCGCAATGCCTGCGACAATGCAGATACCGCCATCGCCCTGATGCTGGAGCAACCGGCTATTATCAAACGCCCCTTGCTGGATGATGGTAAAGGACATGCCCTGCTAGGCTTCAGCAGTGAAAGCTATCAGCAATTTATTACCGAGGTTAACTCATGATCTGCCCTGTTATCGAACTGGCGCAACAGCTTATCAAGCGCCCTTCCCTCAGCCCGCATGACGAAGGCTGTCAGGAGCTGATGATCGCCCGCCTGAAAGCAATCGGCTTTACCGTCGAACCGATGAACTTTGGCGATACGCAAAACTTCTGGGCCTGGCGCGGCCAGGGCAGCACGCTGGCATTTGCTGGCCACACCGATGTGGTGCCAACCGGCGACGAGAAAAATTGGGATAACCCGCCGTTTGAGCCTGTCATCCGCGACGGCATGCTGTATGGACGCGGAGCCGCCGATATGAAAGGCTCGCTGGCCGCCATGCTGGTGGCCGCAGAACGCTTCGTTGCCGCCCACCCCAACCATCAGGGCCGCCTGGCGTTTCTGATCACCTCAGATGAAGAGGCCAGCGCCACTCATGGCACAGTGAAAGTGGTGGAAACCTTGATGGCTCGCAACGAGCGCCTTGATTATTGCCTGGTCGGCGAGCCTTCAAGCACCGAGCGGGTCGGAGACGTGGTGAAAAATGGCCGCCGTGGTTCGATCACCGCCAATCTGCGTATCCATGGCGTTCAGGGTCACGTCGCCTATCCGCATCTGGCAGATAACCCTGTTCATCGGGCCATGCCGGCGTTAAACGAGCTGGTCGCCACTGAATGGGATCGGGGCAACGAATTCTTCCCGCCAACCAGCATGCAAATTGCCAACGTGCAGTCCGGTACTGGCAGCAACAACGTAATCCCCGGTGAAATGATCGTGCAGTTCAACTTCCGCTTCAGCACCGAACTGACCGATACCCTGATCAAGCAGCGAGTGCAGGAACTGTTGGATCGCCATAAACTGAACTACAGCATCGATTGGTGGCTGTCTGGCCAACCTTTCCTGACTTCACGTGGTGCCTTGGTAGATGCCGTGGTTAATGCGGTAGAACACTATGCCGAACTCACTCCGCAACTGCTGACTACCGGTGGTACCTCTGATGGCCGCTTTATCGCTCAAATGGGAGCACAGGTGGTTGAACTGGGGCCGGTCAACGCCACCATCCATAAAGTGAATGAATGCGTACATGCGGCCGATCTGCAGTTACTGAGCCGTATGTATCAGCGTATCATGGAGCAACTGGTCGCATGATCAGCGCAGAAATGCTCACCGGGCGCTCGACGGAGCATCTCACCGTGCTGAGCGGCAATCATCGGCTGCAACCCGCTGCGGTGGTGGCCTTTCAGGCCATGCAGCAGGCGGCTAAAACGGCTGGCTTTGATCTGCAACCGGCCAGCACCTTTCGTGACTTTGACCGGCAACTGGCGATCTGGAATGGCAAGTTCTGCGGAGAGCGACCAGTATTAGATCACAATAGCCAGCCGATGGATATCCAGCCACTGTCTGCCGCAGAGCGTTGTGAAGCCATTTTGCGTTGGTCGGCCCTGCCAGGTGCCAGCCGTCATCACTGGGGCAGCGATCTGGATGTTTACGATCCGTCGCTGTTGCCAGTTGGGCAAAAGTTGCAGTTGGAGCCGTGGGAATATGAAGCCGGTGGTTATTTCCATCCGCTAAATCTTTGGCTGACTGCACATATGGCCGAATTTGGTTTCTATCGCCCGTTTACCACCGAACAAGGCGGGGTGGCGGCGGAACCCTGGCATTTAAGTTATCGCCCGCTGGCGCAGGAGGCCGAACACTTACTGACGCCCGAGCTGCTGCTGGCAGCCTGGCGAGATAAGGACGTTGCTGGCGCATCTTGGCTCGCAAGCCATCTGCCCGCGATATTCTCGCGTTTTGTTCGCCCTGAAGGAAAGGTGTAAACATGCATTGGTTAGCTGACTACTGGTGGATAATCCTGGTGATATTGGCAGGCATTATCATTAGCGGGATCAAGGAATTACGCCGCCTGGATCATCGAAAATTCCTGGCTAACAAGCCTGAATTACCGCCCCACCGCGATAACAACGCCAAGTGGGACGACGAAGACGACTGGCCGAAAAAGCCATAACCTCAGGGCGCACATAGCGCCCTGCTGTTTATTTAAAGGCGATCAGATCGCCCCGTTTACCAAACATCGCCTCTTCCCAATAGCGCTGTGGCACGTAGTAATGCAAACGCTCCAGAGCAGCATTCATCATGCCCGAGCTGATTGCATGCCCGACGCCTGGTTCAATATCCAACGTCACATCTGTGCCAACCGCCTGCAACTGAGTCGCCGCCGCTTGCGCATGTTCCGCAGCAACAACGCTGTCCGTCTCACCATGGATCAGGTGTACCACGCTGTCAGCAAAATCGGCTTGCGGTAACTGGGCAAAACGGCCGCTGAAGGCCACTACCCGCCCGGCCAGTTTGGCTTCGGCTCTTAACCCTTCCAGCGCCATGATCGCCCCCTGCGAAAAGCCAACCAGCGCGGTTCCCGCGTAGCCCACACCGCTGTGTTGCTGCCAGTAACGCACGGTTTCAACAAAGGTTGGCATCACTTCGGCAATACGCTGTGCGCGGTTGTCTTCGGTGATCCCCTGAACCGAGAACCACTGGCGACCATCACCGTTACCAAAAGCGAATGGGCCACCGATGCTTACCACCAAGGCCTGTGGAAAGTCTTTAGCGAAATAACTGCCAATTTCCCCCATCGCGACCGGGTTATCCCCCACGCCATGAAACAGCAGAATCAGTTGCTCTGCCGGTGTTGCGGGGCTTTGGACAACGAAATGTGAGTGTTTCATAGGGGACTCCTCAGGTTAGAGACATCCGGGACTGACCCGGCAACTGCCCCTTACTATACGCCGCGGAGAAATCAGGAAAATCGGGTTTTATTGAACAACTCTTTCCATTTATTGCAACGACAGCGCCCACTCCTGCCAGTAGCGGCAGCGTTGCGCATTAAGTTGTTGTAACGCCTGCCCAGCCTCTTGTCGCCAATGTCGCAGCAAGGCTTTTTGGCCACTCAGGCCATATTGGGCAGCGCACTGGGCCGTGGTTTGTTGTTGCTGCAAATGCGCGCGCAATACCTCACAGGGCAATTGGCTGGTCAACAGCAGACGTTGTAGCGCCCCCAGGCTGGCCTCCAAGGGCCGATGGGCAAAGGCAAAACCGGCCAGCTCACGCCAATCCTCCTCATTTAACACCGGATCGGCATCATCGACGAACTCCAGCAACAGATCGCTGCGTTGCCGCAACCAGCGCCAATCACGTACCAGATGCTTATGCGCCGCATGACACAGCGCCTCTCCTTGTTCGCTAATAGCCAGCAACGCCATCGCGGTGTAACAGCCGCTACTGGCTTCCGGTTTGTTGCCAATTCTCACCAGGGTGAAACCACAAGATTGCCAAAACCGCCACAGCGGTTCGGTATAGCCAAAGCTGACGGAAAGAAAATCCAGCCCCTGTGAACCGCATTTTTGCTGTTCCACCAACCGGCTGGCGATCCCTTGCTGGCGTAACTCAGGCAACACGGCAATCCGAGTAATGCGGCGGGAACGCAGCGTGGGCGCCCACCATTGGCCGCTATGTGCCGCCAAGGATTGAGCGACCAGATTGCCACGCGGCCTTCTACGGCCAGCCCAAACCTCGTGGGCCAGTTCAACCGATAAGCCGCCTTCATCCACCAGCCATAACGCCCCAACCACCTCATCCCCCAAAGATGCCGCACTGAAGTGCATCCCCGGCGCATCCATCAGGCGGCGTAAATCCAGCGGTGAGGTTCGATAGTGTGCGCTACAGAGCAACGCATAGAAACGCCGTAACCGTTGGGGATCGGCACACAGCTCTGCCTGCTCAATAGCACCAATAGTGGGTGACTGCCCGGCCACGGCCCATACCGGTTCCTCGTTGAACAGTAAGGCGTGATCGATAATCCGCTCCAGGGCATCACCTGCCGCCCAACGCATCGGTTGCTGCAAACTTAGCGGCTGCCACTGCGGTAAAGTAGCGCAGAACTTCAGCAAAAAACCGCGCCCCGTGCCTTCGTAACCCTGCACCGTGGTTGTCAGTAATACACGCGGAAAATAAACCATCAGCTGTTGCAACAAGGGGCCAGGGATCGCTGCTGCCTCATCCACCAGCAGCCAACCCACACCCTTTGCGCCATGTTCAGCACAATGCTGTAGCAAAGCATCCGGTGCCCAAAACTGGTCCCGTCCTGCGGCCCACTCGCTGGCAACATCGGTAGCGGCGCGGCTCGGGCCAGTGATCCAACAGGTTAGCGAGCTACTGGCCATCAACATACCTGCTACCGTCGATTTCCCCCGGCCACGGGCAGCGGTTAATACCCAGATCCCTGACTCAGCCGCCAGCAACCGGGCCAAAATGGCCTGCTGCTCCTCGCTCGGATTACCCTGAGGAGCCAGCCAATCTGGCCGTGATGGTAAGGGAGCCAGGCACAACGGTTCACCTTGCCGCCAGATAGACACTTCGCTATCGGCCTGCAGCCGTTGTTGCAGGTGATGGATAAAATGGGGCGTGGCGATCGGTTGTGGGCAATCGCTCCAGCGCAGGCTGTCACTATCTGGCTGCTGGTGCCAGCTTTGCCAAGATGGCACCAGCAACAGTAACCAGCTACCGGCTTGTAATGCCCCGCAAAGCTGGGCCAACGCTTCGACATCCAGCCCTGCTAACGCATCAAACACCGCATGCAACCGCTCTTGCCCCAACAGGGTTTTGACCACGCTACTTGCCAACGCATCGATCCCAGCAGGCACGTCATTACCGACCCAAGGCCAGTCACCCGGCAGCAGTGCCGCCAGTTGCTGCGCCTGCTCCCGGCACCATTGCGGTTCGCCGCTGATCACCAACAGCCGCCGAATACCCTGCCGCTGCATGCGTTGTTGCATTTTTTGTAACATGAATATTGCGACCTGAAAGCAGAGTGCCGGGCTCTAGGCACCGGCACTGAGTAATATCAACGGGAGGCGAAGGTGTTGCAGGTATTAGGGTCGCCGCTATCGAACCCTTGCTTGAACCAGGTATAACGCTGCTGCGAGGTACCATGCGTAAAGCTGTCCGGCACCACTCGCCCCTGGCTTTGCTGCTGCAAACGGTCGTCACCGATCGCTTGCGCGGCATTCAGCGCAGCTTGCAGATCGCCCGCCTCCAGCATCTGCTGTTTCTCCGCATAGTGGCCCCAAACGCCGGCAAAGCAGTCGGCCTGTAGCTCCATTTTCACCGACAGACGGTTAACCTCTGCCTGGCTGACCCCTTGCTGCATCTGACGAACCTTGCGCTCAATCCCCAACAGATTCTGCACGTGGTGGCCCACTTCATGCGCAACCACATAGGCCTGGGCAAAATCACCGCCAGCACCCAGCTTGGTTTTCATATCCTGGTAGAACGAGAGATCGATATAAACCGTATCGTCCGCCGGGCAATAGAACGGCCCCATCACCGATTGGCCGGTGCCGCAGCCGGTCCGCGTCGCGCCCCGGTACATTACCAGTTTGGGATCCTGATAGTTTTTCCCCATCTGCTTGAAGATCCCCTGCCAGTTATCTTCGGTAGACGCCAGCACCACCGAGGTAAACTTGGCCAGTTGATCGTCTTGCGGGCTGATGCTGGCACTTTGCTGCTGAGACTGTGGGGAGACATCTCCGCCATTCAGCAGAGGAGTCAGGTCTACCCCGTAGTAACCGGCAACCAGCACCACTACCAGTAGGATCAGGCCACCTTTGCCGCCGATAGGTATCCGTGGCCCACCGCCACCACCGCCCAGACCGGAAGACTGCCCACGGCGATCCTCGACATTGTCACTTTCTCGACGCCCTTGCCAACGCATAAATAAACTCCATAGATGATTTTTAATAATCGTAGGAAACTTGCCCTGGTTACTATTATAAGGCGTTCGTGGCACAGCGAATGCAGTAATTTTCTGGAAAGTGGTGAATGAGGGATAAGAGGCTCGGTTCGATGCTTTGCCCCTTACTCTGCACTCTCCTACCGGGAAAGGGCTAGAGTGAGGGGCATTATTTAACGATTAGTCCAGCTTCACGCCGATACGGCGGGCGACTTCTTCGTAGGCTTCAATCAGGCCACCCAGGCTCTGGCGGAAGCGGTCCTTGTCCATCTTGGCCAGGGTATTCTTGTCCCACAGGCGGCTACCGTCCGGTGAGAACTCGTCACCCAGCACCACCTCACCGTTGAACAGGCCGAACTCCAGTTTGAAATCGACCAGGATCAGGCCAGCATCGTCAAACAGCTTGCTCAGCACGTCGTTAGCCATGTAGCTCAGCTCGCGCATACGCGCCAGATGCTCTTTGCTCACCCAGCCGAAGGTTTCACAATAGGATTCGTTCACCATTGGGTCGTGCATCGCGTCGTTCTTCAGGAACAGATCAAACAGCGGCGGATTCAGCGGCAAACCTTCTTCGATCCCCAAGCGTTTGACCAAAGAGCCAGCGGCACGGTTACGGATCACGCACTCAACCGGTACCATCTCCAGCTTTTTCACCAGCACTTCGTTGTCTGACAGCAGGCGTTCCATCTGCGTTGGGATACCGGCCGCTTCCAGCTTGCTCATAATGAAATGGTTGAACTTGTTGTTCACCATCCCTTTGCGATCGAACTGCTCAATGCGCTGACCATCCAGTGCTGACGTATCGTTACGGAATTCCAACACCAGCAGATCCGGGTTTTCGGTGGTGTAGACGGTTTTTGCCTTGCCGCGATACAGTTCAGCTAGCTTTTGCATCTTAACTTACTCCAATGAGGTGATACCTTCCGGCTGCCAGACAGCCTACCGGGCACAAAATTGACCTGATAAGTTCTTTGGTTTGCTGATAACTATTGTGCCAAATCTGCGACGCAAACGATACCGTATCAGCAAAACAAAAAGGGGCCGTAGCCCCTGGATGGATTTATTTAACGCTGGTTTTACTGAAAGCCGTCTGGAGCACCGCTACCAGCGCATCGTTCTGCGACTGGGTCAACGGCTTACCTTTGGAATCGATAAATTGCAAACTGGTACGGTTATTCAAATCACCGACCTGCAGTTTGTAATCACCCTCTTTCAGTTCAGGATCTTTCGCGCCCAACGCATCCCAATCACTGCTGCTCAGGGATTTGTAGGTTACGGCGACGGTACCCTGCGGACGGCTGCGGTCACCCACTTTCATCCCCAGTTTTTCCAGTGCCGGTGGCAAACGATCCCACACTACCGTGTACGGCGCACGCACGATCAGCATCGGCAAGCCGGTGTCATCCGAGCCGCTCTGCACATCCAACACGCCAATACGGTTGGCGGACTGGCTGCTCGACAGGTTGTCCTGCTTGTCCAGACCTTCAACGATGGTGTTCATCATCATACCGTTGTAGCGCTGAATTTCAGAAGGTTCGGTAACCTTGTCGGTTTGCCCTTGCTGACGCAGTTCGAGGGTTTTTACCACCAATGCTTGCTGGTAACCCTGTTTCTGCACCGTGATCTGGTAGCGGCCTTCGTACTGGTTGTCTTCATCCAGACGGTTCCATTTCACCCAGTCGGTGGTCAGCGTTTGGCTGGCATCCGTACGTGAAGCGATCGGAATGTTTTTGCTCTGCAACAGGCTAGCGACGCGGGACCACAGGTTATCGTTCTGCGGGCTGCTTTCCAGCAACAGCGTGCCGCTGTCACCCACATATTGACCGCGGGAACCGCTCAACAGTGCCAACGGCTGTACCGGTGGCCGGATATCCAGTTGCTTGCCAACAGCGCCTTTCTGCGCGTTTGCCGGAACTTCATAATTACCGGTTTGGACCGGCAGGATCAGGCCGGACGGCGCGCTCATCGGTTTGAGCGGTGCGGCGTCAAGATAGGCCTCATCGCCACTGACCTGGCGTTTGTAGCGCTGATCGGTAGAACAAGCCGCCAGCGTCATCACCAGCGCTAATCCCACGACCGTTGCTAGCGTCGACTTTTGCAATGAATAAGCCATCAAATCTCCCTAAGAGTTACAGCAAACCGGCGCTTTTCAACGCACGCTCCACGACAGGACGGGCAGCGTCGGTCAACGGCGTCATAGGCAGACGCATCGTATCGGTTGCCATCAATCCCAATGCCTTACAGGCCCATTTCACCGGAATTGGGTTTGCTTCTACGAACAAATCCTGATGCAAAGGCATCAAGCGCTGATTCAAACGGCGGCCTTCGGCAAAGTCGCCTTGCGCCGCCAGGCGGCAAAGTTCGACCATTTCACGTGCTGCCACGTTGGCCGTCACGGAAATCACCCCTTTGCCACCCAGTTGCATGAAGTCCAGACCGCTGGCGTCGTCGCCGCTCAGCAAAATGAAGTCTTCATCATCAACCAGCACTTGGATCTGACTAACACGACTTAAGTTCCCTGTTGCCTCTTTAACGGCAACAATATTCTTAATTTTGGCCAAACGAGCGATGGTTGGCGGCAGCATGTCACAACCGGTGCGTGAAGGCACGTTATAGAGGATCTGCGGCAGATCGGTGCTTTCGGCAATGGCTTTGAAATGCTGATACAGACCTTCCTGGGTCGGTCTGTTGTAGTAAGGCGTGACCGACAGGCAGCCCACGACACCGGTATTGCTGAAACGCTGCGTCAGTGAGATAGCCTCGCTGGTGGCGTTGGCACCCGTGCCGGCGATCACCGGAATACGGCCTGCGGCCAGTTCCAGCGTCTGCAAGACCACGTCCACATGTTCGTCATGGGGCAGCGTAGCGGACTCGCCGGTAGTACCTACGGAAACGATCGCCGCGGTCCCACTGGCCACATGATAATCAATCAGTTTTTTTAGGCTCGCACGATCGACAGCACCTTTGGTGTCCATCGGCGTAACCAGTGCAACAATACTTCCCGTAAACATTGGCCGTCCCCTTCACAAACAAGTTACCCATGGTACTTTTGTCACCTATCCAAAAGCAAGCAAACAACGTGTCTAAGCGCTTGGCAGGCGGTTTTTTTTGTGTTTACCATGGTAACCCCATTCAGTACGACAGGAAGCTGCATTTTGCCTAAGCCTGATGAACACTATCTGGTGATCACCGCACTGGGCGCCGATCGCCCCGGTATCGTCAATGCCATCACCCGCCACGTCAGTAGCTGTGGGTGCAATATCGAAGATAGCCGTCTGGCCATGCTGGGTGAAGAATTCACCTTCATCATGCTGCTTTCAGGTAGCTGGAACGCGATTACCCTGATCGAATCCACTTTGCCGCAAAAAGGCGCCGAGCTGGATTTACTGATCGTGATGAAACGCACAAACTCGCAAGAAAGACCGCCAATGCCAGCTACAGTGTGGGTACAGGTTGAGGTAAAAGACTCCCCGCATATCATCGAGCGGTTTACCGGTCTGTTTGATTCGAGCCAGATGAACATTGCCGAGCTGGTGTCACGGACTCAACCAGCACAGGGGGAGCAGCCCTCCCAGCTCTATATCCAGATCACCGCCCACAGTTCCGGTGGTCAGGATGCGACAAATATTGAACAAGCCTTTTATCGCCTATGTACAGAATTGAATGCACAAGGCAGTATTAGCGTAGTGAACTATCCACAGCATGATGAGAGAGATGGAGAGTAGTTATGAGCCCATTGAAAGCCGGTGATACAGCGCCGAAATTTAGTTTACTCGACCAGGATGGCGAGGAAATTAACTTGGCCGACTTCCAGGGACAACGAGTACTGGTTTACTTTTATCCTAAAGCCATGACGCCTGGTTGCACCGTGCAAGCCTGCGGGTTACGGGATAACATGGATGAATTGAAAAAGGCGGGCGTCGAAGTGCTGGGCATCAGCACCGATAAACCCGAAAAGCTCTCGCGTTTTGTTGAGAAAGAACTGCTCAATTTCACGCTGCTATCCGACGAAGATCATCAGGTAGCTCAGCAGTTTGGAGTTTGGGGCGAGAAAACCTTCATGGGCAAAACCTATGACGGTATTCACCGTATCAGTTTCCTGATCGGCACCGACGGCAAGGTTGAGAAAGTATTTGACGATTTCAAGACCACCAACCACCACGAAATCGTTCTGAACTACCTGCAACAGTAAAAGGGTAAAGCGCAGCAACTGATGCTGCTGCGCTTTATTTTCCTCACCTCACCTCATCACCCACATCCACCAGCATGTCATCCGGCCAGGCGTGGATCACCGCTTTCACCAGCGTCGCCAACGGAATGGCGAAGAATACCCCCCAGAAACCCCACAGGCCGCCAAAGATAATCACCGAGAGAATGATCACCAGTGGATGCAGGTTGACCGCTTCGGAGAACAGGATCGGCACCAACAGGTTGCCATCCAACCCTTGCACCACCAGATAAGCGATAATCAGCGTCCAGAAATCGGCACCAATGCCCCACTGGAACATCGCAACCACGACCACCGGGATCGTCACCAGCACCGCACCGATATAAGGGATCAGCACCGAGAGGCCAACCAACACCGCCAATAGCAGGGAATAGCGCATATTCAGGATGAAGAACACCAGATAGGTCGCCACCCCGACGATCACCATCTCCAGCACCTTGCCGCGAATATAGTTGGTGATCTGTTGGTTCATCTCGATCCATACCTGCCCTGCCAGCCCACGGTTGCGCGGCAGCACGCGGCGGACGGCATTGATCATCTGCTCTTTGTCCTTCAGCAGGAAGAACGCCATCAACGGTACCAGGATCAGATAGATGGCCAGCGTCAGCAGCCCAACCAGTGAGGCCAGCGAGAATTTCACCACCGATTCTCCCATGCCCGACAGGCGCTCACGCAGATTCTGCGCCATCATATCGATGATGCCCGCGTCCACCAGCGCCGGATAGCGTGTCGGTAAGGTCGCCGCATAGTTGTAGAACTGATTGAGCATGCCCGGTAAATCGGTCATCAGGTTAATGCCCTGCTGCCAGGCGGTTGGCGCGACCACGAAGACCAACAGCATGGCAATACCGCCAAACACGATCAGCATGATACTTGCCGCCCAGGTGCGCGAACATCCCAGGTTCTGAAGGCGTGCGGTAGGCCACTCCAACAGGTAAGCAAGCACCAGCGCCACCAGCAAGGGGGTCAAGATACCGTGCAAAAAATAGAGGATGCAGAACCCGGCAACCAGGATCACCAGCAGCGCAATGGCCTGCGGATCGGTGAAACGGCGTCGGTACCACTGTAATAACATCTCCAACATCAGAGATTGCTCCTTATTGCATCAATGGGGGTGAGGCTCGCCAATCCCTACGCGGCCGAGCAGGTATGACATGATTTTTAAATCATTTTAGCCCGGTTATCACCGTGCAAGCGTTTCAATCTGGGTTGTGGCTGGCTATGATGTGATAGCGTTTTACCGCTCAGGCGCACGATCCCTTGAAAATGCATTTTGTGAGCCAACGCACTTTCGCGATGATTGTACTGGAGAGTCTGTCATGGAAGAAGAACTCTTATCTGATGCAGGCGTCTTATACACTATGAATTTCAAGCGGCAGCTTGAAAGGCGACGGGTAAAGTTGATGACTTTAATGAGGGAATGACCTGACTATGACCATCCGGTTGACTAAAACAGCGTTAACAGTCCTGTTGCTCGGCTCGCTTTGCACCTCTGCGTTGGCGCCGGTTAACGCCCAAACGCAAGACCAACTGCCGGATATGGGGACTTCTGCAGGGGGAACGTTGAGCATCGGCCAGGAACTGACCATGGGCGATTTTTACGTGCGGCAGCTACGCGCTAGCGCCCCGTTGATCAACGATCCATTATTGACCCAGTATATCAACCAGTTGGGTAACCGACTGGTCGCCAGCGCCTATTCGGTGCGCACCCCGTTCCACTTCTTTCTAGTCCGTAACGATGAGATCAACGCCTTTGCCTTCTTCGGTGGCAACGTGGTGCTGCACTCGGCCCTGTTCCGTGAAACTGACAACGAGAGCCAACTGGCCTCAGTCCTGGCGCACGAAATCTCTCACGTAACCCAGCGCCATCTGGCCCGGGCTATGGAAGACCAGCAACGCAACGCGCCACTGACCTGGGTGGGCGCACTAGGCTCTATCCTGCTGGCGATGGCCAACCCAACCATGGGTATGGCGGCGCTGAGCGGTACGCTGGCTGGAACGCAGCAGGGGATAATCAGTTTCACTCAGGCAAACGAACAAGAGGCTGACCGTATCGGTATTCAGGTATTGCAGCGCGCCGGGTTCGATCCCGAAGCGATGCCAGACTTCTTGCAAAGGCTGGCCGATCAGTCCCGCTATGCCTCAAAACCGCCGGAAATGCTGCTGACGCACCCGTTGCCAGACAGCCGGCTTTCGGACGCCCGCAACCGCGCCAACCAAATGCCACGCCATCTGGTGCAATCCAGCCAAGATTATCTGCTAGCACGGGTACGTACGCTAGGCATGTACAGCTCGGAAGGCTATGGTCTGAGCGAAGACGTGCTGGACACTTACAGCAAAGGCAACATTCGCGAGCAAATAGCTGCCAAATATGGCCGGGCTATCCTGTTCTATGAAGCCAAGAAACACGACGAAGCACGCAATCTGATTCAACCGCTGCTGGCAAAGGATCCGAAAAACGTCTGGATGCTGGATCTGCTGACCGACATCGATCTGGGTCAGAATAAGGCCGCTCAGGCCATTGCTCGCCTTGAGGCGGCCAATGCGGCGCAAAGCAATAATCCGGTGTTGCTGCTCAACCTGGCGAACGCCTACGTTGAGGGCAATCAACCCGCTCAGGCGTCAAAAATCCTCAACCGTTATACCTTTGCCCATCCGGACGATCCCAACGGCTGGGATCTGTTGGCTCAGGCCAGTGCCGCCCAAGGTCTGCGCGATGAAGAACTCTCCGCCCGGGCAGAAAGCCTGGCGCTGGCTGGCCGTCTGGATCAGGCGATAGGTTTGCTCAGTAACGCCAGCTCATTGCAAAAGCTGGGCAGCCTCAAACAGGCTCGTTATGACGCGCGGATTGACCAACTGCGTCAGTTGCAAAAAACCTTCAGCAAGTTCCAACGCACCTGATTTGAACAAGGAAAGAGAAAAGTTGAAAAACATCACTATTTATCATAACCCACGCTGCTCAAAGAGCCGTGAGACGTTGGCACTGCTGGAACAGCATGGCGTCAAACCGCAGGTGGTGCTGTATCTGGATACGCCGCCTCCCGTCGCCGAGCTGAAAAAGCTGTTACAACAGCTCGGTTTCACTTCGGCCCGTGAGCTGATGCGCAAGAAAGAAGATCTCTACAAGGAGCTGGATCTGGCGGATGAAACCCTGAGCGAAGAGCAACTGCTGCAAGCGATGGTGAGCAATCCGAAACTGATCGAACGCCCAATCGTGGTCACAGGCGGCAAAGCCCGTATTGGCAGGCCACCGGAGCAGGTACTGGAGATCTTGTGATCCCGTGACGGCAAGCCGGGCGATTATTAGCGCGTTGCCGCACAGGACAGCGACACCGCCGCAAATGAACAGCCCCCCAAAAGTTGGACACCAACTGAGTAAGATTGGGCGGGAGTTTACGGCGGGTTTCGCTAAAGATTGGAAATGAGGACTAGTGACTCGCTACAGCCCCAGGATTTCCTTCACAAACGGAATGGTCAGCTTGCGTTGTGCAGTGATCGAAGCGCGATCCAGCTGATCCAGCGTCATAAACAGCGTGCGCATTTCACGATCCAGGCGCTTGAGCAGGAAACGGCCCACGTCTTCCGGCAGTTCGAAACCACGCAGTTTGGCGCGCAACTGCAACGCCTGTAGTTTCTCTTCGTCCGACAGTGGCTGCAGCTTGTAGATCTGCCCCCAATCCAGGCGCGAGGCCAGATCCGGTAAATGCAGATTTAGTTGGCGCGGCGGACGATCGCCAGTGATAAACAGGCGGGTGCGGCCGGTTTCCAGAATGCGATTATAGAGATTGAAAATCGCCATTTCCCATTCCTCATCACCGGCAATGCACTCGATATTATCGATACAGACCAACGCCAGCTGTTCCATGCCGTCCAGCACTTCGGGCACAAAATAGGCCCGCTTATCCAGAGGCACATAGCCTACCGCTTCGCCACGCTGTGAGAGTTCGGCACAGGCCGCATGCAGCAAATGGCTGCGTCCCCCACCTTCACGTGACCAGAAATAGATGTAGCTACCATGCTCCTGACGGACTGCGGATTGGATCGCGGCTAATAAGGATGGGTTCTCACCCGGATAAAAACTGGCAAAAGTTTCATCATCGGGTAGATAAAGTGGCAGTGAAAGCTGTGCCGGCGTATTCAGAAAAGCACCTCAACCAAAACTGGCAGGAAAACGCGCCCAGTCTAACACAGAAAGTGACTGCTGTTGAACCCACAGTGAGAACTACGGGCTCGCAGTCAGAGTTTGCATGTTTTTTAATCATATTGCTGTTTGCAAGACCGGCGTGTTCAAAAAATAACCCATCTACCTTGCGGCTACTTAAATACATCTCGGCTACTGGCTTATATATTAAAGAGCAATCATTCACACCTTGAATTTAAAAGTAATCCTATAACACACCCTCCACCTCTTTATTATTAGAAATGCGATCGGCACCCTATTTTTATTTAAATTAGCACCTATAATCGCAGCCAAATAAACATAAATAGAGGGTAACCTGATGTTTGGTTTTAAAAAAGTAATTGCTTTATTAATAACATTTCTTGGCGCAATATCCGTATCCACAGTCAATGCAACCGAATTATCAGCCTGGCCAACAGAACAGGCTAAAATGCTAAATCAGCTGATTACTGAACGTGCCAATAAAGGCGACTTTGCCGTGTTTGATATGGATAACACCACCTATAAAAACGACTTGGAAGAGTCGCTGCTCCCCTACCTGGAAAATAAGGGGCTATTGATGCGGGAAAAAATCGATCCTTCATTAATGCTGATCCCCTTCAATGATAGTCTTGGCGAACCCGAAAGCCTTTACAGCTACTATCATCGCCTGTGCGAGATGGACGATTTGATCTGCTACCCCTGGGCGGCACAGATATTTTCCGGCTTTACCTTAAGGGAGTTAAATCAACATGTTGACGACCTGATGGCGCTGAAAGAGAAAATACCGGCCAACTTTATTCAGGACAATAAACTACACCAGAAGGACGTGGAACCACCACGCCCGCTGCGCGGAATGCAACAGCTGTTTGCCAAACTGCAAGAAAATGGTATTGAAGTCTACATCATGAGTGCCGCACATGAAGAGCTGGTACGCATGATCGCCAGCAACCCGAAATATGGCTACAACGTCAAGCCACAAAATGTAATTGGCGTAAATACCCTGTTGGCAAACCGCAAAACCGGCGAATTGACTACGGCACGCAAGCAAATAAAAGCAGGGAATTACCACCCGGAAAAAAACCTGGACTTGGCGATAACACCTTATATCGTCAACCCAATGACCTGGTTTGAAGGCAAAGCCGGCGGTATTTTAGGCTATATCGACCAGTGGAAAAAACCGATTTTAGTCGGCGGTGATACCCTCTACTCTGACACCTATATGTTATTCAACAGCACCGATACGCAAATCGGCCAACGGCTCTGGATCAGCAGAAATCCGGCAACCTTAAAACAGTTGAAACAACTGCAACAAGATGCTGCCGCCCAGCAGAAAAAAGTGGGCCAGCCAGTTACCGCCGATAAAAACTGGATCGTAGTTAATCAGCAAGATATTGAGTAACGGCTGAGCAGATAGCACAGCGATGGTGGTGAACAATTAGACACCATCAACGATAAAGCGATCTATTTTGTTGTCGGATTTGTCTTATCCCGCCAAGCTGTTCTAAGATCAATCTCACAAACTCTGATGACCGAAAGGAGCTAGACCGTGAAATCGTGGAATAAAGTGCTATTGGCCTCAATGGTGGGCTTACTGCTGGTGGGCTGCGATGATGCCAAGGTTGATTCCCATCTGGATAAGGCCAAAGACAGTGCCGAACAAATGAAAGATGCGGCAGCAAAGAAAGCGGATCAACTGACCGACGATGCCAAAGCCAAAGCGGATGAGATCAAGCAGGCAGCGGCGGCCCAGACGGAACAGCTGAAGGACCAAGCCTCCGCCATTAAAGAGGACGCAGCCAAGCACGCAGATGCCCTTACTGATGATGCCAAGGCCAAGGCCGCAGCGATCAAACAGGATGTAGACAAGCAAAGCCAGCAGCTGATCGACCAAGCCAAAAACATCAAGACCGATGCGATTAACGGAGCTAACGATCTGGCGCAGCAGGCCAAAGCAAAAACCGAACAGCTCAAAAACAGTATGGACAATAAAGCTCAACAGGCCGACGGTAAAACCGAACAACCGGCCCAGCCCGCCAATCAATAAAAAGATTTGCTCTATATGGGCGCGGCACACATGCTGCGCCCTGTTTAGCTACCCGACCGTCATTTCTTTCCGGCCTTCCCACCAGCTTGATTTACCAAAACCGGTGATAAAGTGTCTGATATGCCCACCATCAATTAAGAAAAAATCTCGGAGCTTTAGGCAATAGATAGAAAGATTATTAAAACCACGCCACGACTCGGATTTTATATCCACAAACGTTGAACAGATGGCGGATGAATTTCAATGCACAGAAAATCGAGCATCACTTAATAAACAAGTGAACAATAACCTGCTGAAATCATCAAGAAATGCGAACATCCCCACTCAGTTTGAGAGCTCATCCGGGTAGCATAAGCTACGTTATCTCATGCCGTTTATTATTAGCCTGATCTTCTTATTGGTTTATAGCTAACCGTTAAATAATGACTCTCTCTCACATCAAGATGGAAACTGTATTACTCTCTATAGCTATCCTGATCATTTATCCCCAACTTATGTCAATTCAAGAGAACACGGCAGTAAAGTCGTGTGCCAACGCCCCAAAAAACATAGCGAAAATGGTATGTCGAGTGACACGAAATGCCAAGTTGGCAACAAAAATCTCTGGTAGACCAGAGCGATGCCACACTATTGTACTGTTCCCGCATCTGATACGCAGGCAATATGGAAAACTGGAGTAAGGGTAAACCTCCTCCGCTCCTTTCTACTGCAGCAAAGCTCTGCACCTGAGCGCCTCACGTTACCCGCTTACTCTTAGGCACTATATGGATGTCAAATTAAAGTGGGATAAGACTTTACTTATAATGGGAATAATCCTATCCTTATAAGTGGAATTCATTACTCAGAGGATTGAGATGGTTGGTTACTACTTGATAGATAAAAAGATAATTTTCAATATTGTTGACGGGGAAATTTTCAACCTTAATGAGCCAGAAGTAAAAGTAAAGCTTTCCAACCCGGCGGCTAAATGCTTACAGAAAATCATTGATGCAGATCATGAAATTGTCTCTCCAGATGAATTTATCGATGACATTTGGGGACAAAAAGGCGTCATTGTAGGCACTAATACCCTATATCAGCATATCTATATTCTGAGAAAACACCTTTGCTCACTGGGGTTAGATAAAAACATTATTAAAACAACTCCGCGTTCCGGGTTTAATATCCCGCAAGAATTTATTACTGAGCCATTTCAGTATGAAGTTGAATGCGTAAAGCAAGAAAATCCTCAAGAACAACCCCAAGAGGTGGAAGAAAAACCAGCATTAGTAATCAATGAGTTACCTAAGAAAAATCACAGTTTTCCAAGAAAACGCAGCCTCTATTATTTAGTGATGATTTTCACCCTTATCACTGCCTTATCAATTTATATTTACAACACCAAAAAATCTTTAGAAGTCAATTACACATTAATAGGAAAGTATCAATATTGTAATATCTATAGAGAAGATGGGCAATTCACCCTCTCAGATATCAAATCAAGAATTGATATTCACAACATACAGTGCAATAAAGAAGGGAACCAGTCTTTGTATTACTTTGGAAATCCTACAATTAAAAGAGAATCAATTTTCTTATGTGATAATCGCATTGATAGTGATGCTAGAAGCAATTGTAAATCATATCATTGGACTGGCTATGAAAACTAAAGTCATCATTCCATTAGTAATGTTAATATGTGCTATTCTAGCCGTAGCGTATTACTTTTTTTACGCAGAAAATAAAACGAAAACTATCTCTTGCGAATCTAAGCTTTACTTTAAATTTTTCGTACCAAAACCTGAGGTGGTTGCCAATTACAATATAATAGTAAACTTAAAAGGCGACAGCGAAAAAAATGATGGAAGAGGTAAATTCTCAATAACTGCAAACTTCTATGATGGGAAGAACACGTACTATATCAGGCGTGATATCATTGTAAGCTACGAAGTTGATGATAATGGGTTATATTTCTTTAAAACCCTCTATATCAATAAATATGCCAGAGATACCATCCCTGAAATTATTGAAAAACGCCTTGTGCCAGATGTTTTTTCCAAAATAAACAGCTTGTCAGGCTACACCATACGCCCAGCAGGTAAGCAAGGGTACTTTATCTATGAAACCGATATTCCGGTCTTTTACTGTAATCGGTTATAATCAGGCAACCTTTGGCAGATGCACTACCCTGTTGCCCAATTATCCGTGCCAACAACCCGCTATCAAGGCGCAGAAAGCAGGCGATAGCGGGCCAAGAGACATCACCTGGCCATAAAGCCAATATTCCCATCGTTAAGGTGGACAATATTGGCACAATAATGACCAGCAGGCTAACGGGCCTTTGCCGGCTATTTATGGTCCAGTCGCTCTTCTGGCACATCGATCACTTCTTCTTCCTTGCGGTACAGGCTGATCAGTTTGAACAGCAGGCTCAGGCCGATACCGACGATGGTCGCCAATGCCATACCTTTCAGCTCCGCCGCACCGATATGCACTTTCGCGCCGCTAACGCCGATAATCAGGATCACCGAAGTCAGGATCAGGTTCTGCGCCTTGTTGTAATCCACCTTGGATTCGATCAATACGCGGATCCCCGAAGCGCCAATGACACCATACAGCAACAGGGAAACGCCGCCCATCACCGGCACCGGCACCACCTGGATCGCCGCCGCCAGCTTGCCTACGCAGGAAAGCAGAATGGCCAGAATAGCCGCTCCACCGATCACCCAGGTGCTGTAAACCTTGGTGATGGCCATGACACCGATGTTCTCACCATAGGTGGTGTTAGGTGTAGAGCCAAAGAAGCCGGAGATCACGGTAGAAATCCCGTTGGCAAACATTGAGCGGTGCAGACCGGGGTCGCGCAACAGGTCTTTCTTAACGATGTTCGCCGTGACGACCAAATGGCCAACGTGTTCGGCAATCACCACCAATGCCGCCGGCAGAATAGTGAAAATGGCAAACCACTCAAAGCGTGGCGTGTAGAAGGTCGGCAAGGCAAACCAGTGTGCTTCACGGATAGGCGTCAGATCCACCACGCCCATAAAGAACGACAGCGCATAACCTACCAACACCCCGATCAGGATCGGGATAATCGCCAGGAAACCACGGAACAGCACCGAACCCAATACGGTAACGCCCAACGTCACCAGTGAAATAGTGATGGTTGTGCTGTCTGCGGAGGAGCCTTCCGCCGGTAACAGCCCGGCCATGTTGGCCGCCACGCCCGCCAGTTCCAAACCGATGACGGCAACGATTGCGCCCATCGCCGCAGGCGGAAACATCACGTCCAGCCAGCCGGTTCCAGCCTTCTTGACGATCAGCGCTACCAGGCAGAACAGCACGCCACACATGATAAAGCCACCCAGTGCGACCTCATACCCCAGCGGCAACAACAGCAACACCGGTGAAATAAACGCAAAGCTGGAACCCAGATAGGCGGGTATCTTGCCCTTACAGATAAAGAGATACAGCAATGTCCCCACGCCGTTGAACAGCAGCACCGTCGCCGGGTTTATCTTGAACAGGATCGGCACCAGCACGGTGGCCCCGAACATGGCAAACAGATGCTGGAAGCTGAGTGGGATGGTCTGGAACAGCGGTGGGCGTTCACTAACGCCGATGGCGCGACGGGTCATGGGGTGTTTTTCCTCTGAGTTAGTATCAGTTGTGTTGGCTTGGTGATAAATGCTCAATGGATTGCCAGGCTTGGCAGTACAAAGGGCATTAAAAAGCCGACTCTCAGGTCGGCTTATTTATTATTTGGTACCAAATATCTTATCGCCTGCATCACCCAGGCCAGGCACGATGTACCCTTTGTCATTCAGACATTGATCGATCGAAGCGGTATACAGCTCAACATCCGGATGCGCTTTCTCCAGCGCGGCGATCCCTTCAGGCGCAGCGACCAGCACCAGCACCTTGATGCTGCTGCAACCGGCCTTCTTCAGCAGGTCGATAGTGGCGATCATCGAACCACCGGTAGCCAGCATTGGGTCAACCACCAGCGCCATGCGCTCGTCAATGTTGGAAACCAGTTTCTGGAAATAAGGCACCGGCTCCAGGGTTTCTTCATCACGATAAACACCAACCACGCTGATACGAGCGCTCGGCACGTGCTCCAGCACTCCTTCCATCATGCCCAGACCGGCACGCAGGATTGGCACTACGGTAATTTTTTTCCCTTTAATCTGCTCAACTTCAACCGGCCCACACCAGCCTTCGATGGTGACTTTCTCTGTCACCAGATCGGCGGTCGCTTCATAGGTCAGCAAACTACCCACTTCAGAAGCCAGCTCACGAAAGCGTTTGGTGCTGATATCGTGTTCGCGCATCAGACCAAGCTTGTGCTTAACCAGCGGGTGCTTCACCTCAACGATCTTCATCATTTTTCTCCTATTAAGGTGGTTGACGGCCAAAAAAATCGCCGGATTATACCGCCTTTTTCTCCCGACGCCACTACCAATAGCCGGATCGAGATCAACAAAAGAGTGATCAACAGTATAGAAGACGAAAAGTTCGAGTGGGTTCACATGGTTCTCGCAAACGTTTGCTTGCGCTGTTAGAATTGCCGCGCCTGGTTCCGGCATCACCGCCGGAAGCACCGTTCTCAAACCGCAAACCGTCGTGGGGATCGCGCAGTGACCGACAAAACCTCTCTCAGCTATAAAGACGCAGGTGTCGATATCGATGCTGGCAACGCATTGGTAGACCGCATCAAAGGTGTAGTGAAACAGACCCGCCGCCCGGAAGTCATGGGTGGGCTGGGCGGTTTTGGCGCCCTGTGCGCGTTGCCGCAGAAATACCGCGAGCCGATACTGGTTTCCGGCACCGACGGCGTAGGCACCAAGCTGCGTCTGGCGATGGATTTAAAACGCCACGACACCATCGGTATCGATCTGGTGGCGATGTGTGTTAACGATCTGGTGGTTCAGGGCGCTGAGCCGCTGTTCTTCCTCGATTACTTCGCCACCGGCAAGCTGGATGTGGATACCGCTGCCAGCGTGATCACCGGGATTGCCGAAGGGTGTAAACAGTCCGGCTGTGCGTTAGTGGGTGGTGAGACCGCCGAAATGCCCGGCATGTACCATGGTGAAGACTATGACGTCGCCGGTTTCTGCGTGGGCGTGGTTGAGAAATCAGAAATCATCGACGGCAGCAAAGTACAGTCTGGCGATGCGCTGATCGCACTGGGCGCTTCAGGCCCACACTCCAATGGTTATTCGCTGGTGCGCAAGATCCTGGAAGTGAGCAAGACCGATCCCACAACCACCGACCTGGCAGGCAAACCGCTGGCAGATCACCTGCTCGAGCCGACCAGAATTTATGTCAAATCGGTACTGGAATTGATCGAGAAAGTGGAGGTGCACGCGATTGCTCACCTGACCGGCGGCGGTTTCTGGGAAAATATCCCACGCGTGTTACCAGAAGGGATGCAGGCGGTGATCGACGAGTCGAGCTGGCAGTGGCCTGCCGTGTTTAGTTGGTTGCAGCAGGCAGGCAACGTGAGCCGTCATGAAATGTACCGTACCTTTAACTGCGGTGTCGGTATGGTGATCGCGCTGCCACAGGAGTCGGTAGAAAAAGCCATCGCAATATTGACCGCCGCAGGTGAAAAAGCCTGGCAGATTGGTAAACTGACCGCTTCTTCTGACGAACAACAAGTGGTCATCCAGTGATGAAAAAGATTGTGGTGTTGGTCTCCGGCCAGGGGAGTAATCTCCAGGCGCTGATCGACGCCTGCCAACAGGGCCGGATCGCCGCCACTATCGTGGCGGTATTCAGCAATAACGCGCAGGCTTATGGCCTGCAGCGTGCCGAAGAGGCTGGCATTGCCGCTCAAGCGCTGGATGCCAAAGCCTTTGCCGATCGCGAAGCCTTTGACGCCGCGCTGGCGCAAGCTATCGACCAATACCAACCCGATTTGGTGGTGCTGGCCGGTTATATGCGCATTCTCAGCAACGCCTTTGTGCAGCACTATGCCGGGCGCATGCTGAATATCCACCCTTCCCTGCTGCCGAAATACCCCGGATTGCATACCCATCGTCAGGCTATCGACAACGGCGACGCCGAGCATGGCACTTCGGTGCATTTCGTCACGGAGCAGCTCGACGGTGGCCCGGTGATCCTGCAAGCCAAGGTACCGATCTTCCCCGGTGACGAGGAAGATGAGGTCATTGAGCGGGTGCAAACCCAGGAACACACCATATACCCTCTGGTGGTGAGCTGGTTTATCGAAGGGCGGCTGGCAATGCGCGATAACGCAGCCTGGCTGGATGGTGAACGCCTGCCAGCACAAGGTTATGCCGCCGACTGACCCGCAATTTAACCGCAATCTAAACGGTGCCTTTCACGGTACCGTTTTTTTTCGCCTTCAATCCGCTCCTGAGGTTATACTTTTGCCAGATTAATGATCTCGAGGAGAATGTATGTCGAGCACCACCAACGTCAGACTACGCCCGCTGGAACGGGAAGATCTGGCGTTTGTTCACCAGATGGATAACAACGCCAGCGTCATGCGCTACTGGTTCGAAGAACCATATGAAGCCTTTGTCGAGCTTTCCGATCTGTACGATAAACACATTCACGACCAGAGCGAACGGCGTTTTATCATCGAGCATGAAGGGGCCAAGGTCGGGCTGGTTGAACTGGTAGAGATCGACCATATTCACCGCCGCGCCGAATTCCAGATCATCATCGATCCGGCGCATCAGGGCAAAGGCTATGCCAGCACCGCCGCCAAGCTGGCGATGGACTACGGCTTCTCGGTACTTAACCTGTATAAACTGTATCTGATCGTCGATAAAGAAAACCCGAAGGCGATCCATATTTACAGCAAGCTGGGCTTTGAGGTGGAAGGCGAGCTGATTGACGAATTCTTCGTGAGTGGCGCATACCGCACCGTGCTGCGTATGTGCATCTTCCAGCCGCAGTATTTGGCGAAGTTCAAGACTGCCCAGTCTGGCGACAAGCCCCTGGTGAAGTAACTGGAAACCAGGGGGCGATGAATCTCCCCCTGATTACAGATAGGTGAAGATCAACAGGAAATCTTGTCAGTTTGAGCCAGTTAATAGTTTATGCCCAATCGACGCTAATATATTAAAAAAAATCAATTCATTATAGTGAATCATACAAATAATAAATTAATTTCCGCATTGCCATAGACTCGGATTGACCAACCGAGTGGTGAATTAGGCGACAATATTAGGTATCATCATCCGCTTCTACGGATAGCCTACAGGAACCGTCACGCTGGTTGCCGCCTGGCATCCCGCACTTTCGCGGCAAATGGACTTCAAACGGCCTGAAAAACATGCGTAATTACAACTTATTATGGTGTGTCTGGGGATTATGGGCGCTGTCCATCGTTCTCTGGCTGACAGGGATCAGCTTCACCGGTATCTACCTAAAACGCGCACTGCTCACCGCCTTGGTCCTGGCGCTGCTGACAACGCTGGCGTTTATCTACAAAATAACAAGGATGAATCAAATGCTGTCATTCAATAAGAAAAATAAAGCCGTTAATGAGGAAAAAACCCAGGAGCTTATCGATCAGCTCCTGCCTCAGCCGGTTGCTCACTCTGAGCCAAACCTCCTGTCTGAAGTTGCCGACGCCATCAAGCCAATCCGTGCCAAAAAGGACACCTTTATCTCCAATGGTGCGCTATTCACCGGAGTGATCGAAGGCGATGGCAATATCATTGTCGAAGGCCGGGTTGACGGGAACATCAGTTGCAGCCACATGGTGCGCATTGAAACCAGCGGTCATGTCAAAGGCGAGATCCGCGCCCAGCAGATCATAATCAATGGTCCGGTTGAAGGCCGTTGCTTCGCCGACTCACTGTCAATCCAGCCTAAGGGCAGCATGCGCGGGGATATTTTCGCCGACGAAATCTCTATTGAGAAAGGCGGCCTGTTTATTGGCCAGTCGCAGCTGATGCAAAAAACATCTCCTCAGGCCCAGCCCGCTCAAGCAAAAGTGACCGCACTGAAAAAGGTTGAACCTGAACAGCAGGAACAACTGCCCCCACAGCCGCACAAACATAGCAATTAAGCTCCTCGCCCGTTAACCATAGCGGCCAGTAATGTAATCCTCTGTGCGGCGTTGACGTGGCGAAGTAAAAATCGCATCGGTATCGTTATATTCCACCAGCGTCCCCTGGTGGATAAACGCCGTATAGTCGGAAACCCGCGCGGCCTGCTGCATGTTGTGGGTCACCAGTACCACGCTGTAGCGCTGTTTCAGCGCCGAAATCAGCTCCTCGATGGTTAAGGTAGAAATCGGATCCAGCGCAGAGGTCGGCTCATCGAGCAGCAACACCTCCGGTTCAACCGCGATCGCCCGTGCAATCACCAACCGCTGTTGTTGACCGCTGGAAAGGCGGAACGCATTTTCCCTTAGCCGATCTTTCACCTCGTGCCACAGCGCGGCGGCCCGCAAAGACCGCTCCACGGCTTCATCAAGAATACGTCTGTCACGGACTCCCTGTAAGCGCAGGCCGTAAACCACGTTTTCGTAGATCGATTTCGGGAACGGGTTTGGCCGCTGGAATACCATGCCCACGCGCCGCCGCAAAGCGGCAACGTCAATCTGCGGGCCGGAAATGGTTTCGCCATCAAGCTGCAGTTCACCGTCAATCCGGCAGCGATCCACCAGATCGTTCATCCGGTTAAAGCAGCGCAATAGCGTCGACTTGCCGCAGCCGGAAGGGCCGATCAACGCCGTCACCCGGTGCTTGGGAATACGCAGGGAAATATTGTGCAGCACCTGCTTGTCACCGTAAAACAGATCCAGGCCGTTGACCGCCAGCGCGGTATGCTCATCGGCAAGCTGCTGGACATCCAGCCGGGGTAGGCTGCCCGGCGTTATCAGACTCATTTGGCACTCCCTAAAAGATCCAACCTTGTTACTGCGACCATGCTTTATACCGCTCCCTTAGCGAATGCCGAATGCCCATTGCCGTCAGGTTCAGCCCAACGACGATCAGCACCAGCAGGAATGCCGTGGCAAACACCAGGGGCCGCGCCGCTTCTACGCTGGGGCTCTGAAATGCCATATCGTAGATTTGGAAGCTCAGGTGCATGAATTTACGTTCCAGGTGCAAATAGGGGAAAATATCGTCCACCGGCAGCACCGGTACCGATTTCACCACGCCAACCAGCATCAGCGGTGCCGTTTCCCCCGCCGCTCGCGCTACGGCCAGGATCAGGCCGGTCATCATCGCCGGTGCCGCCATCGGCAGCACGATCCGCCAAAGGGTTTCCGCCTGGGTGGCTCCCAGAGCCAACGACCCCTGGCGCAACGAAACGGGAATACGCGACAGCCCTTCTTCAGTGGCAACAATCACCACCGGCAAGGTCAGCAATGCCAGGGTCAATGCGGCCCACAGCACGCCCGGTGTACCGAACGTCGGGTTGGGCAAGGAGTCAGCGTAAAACAGCCGATCGAGCGAGCCACCCACCATATAGACAAAGAATCCCAGACCAAATACGCCGTAGACGATCGACGGCACCCCCGCCAGATTCACTACGGAGATGCGGATCAGCCGTGTCAGCAGATTATTACCGGCATACTCGTGCAGATAGACGGCGGCAATCACGCCAAACGGCATCACGACGATCGACATCAGGATCACCATCAGCACAGTGCCAAAGATCGCCGGGAATACGCCCCCTTCGGTATTGGCTTCCCGTGGGCTGTCGGTCAGGAATTTTTGTATTTGCTTGCTCCAGTGCACCCACTTCTGACCACTGCTCATGTCGTTGGGATACCAGGCATCGCGCACCTGGCTCAGGGCAATGGTGTGAACCTGCCCGTGCATGTCGCGCAGCAGCAAGGCATCACGCTGGCGATCGCGTTCCAACCCTTGCAGTTTGCCTGCAAGCTGGCGGTATTGGCGTTGCAACTCCTGCCGTTCGGCACGGATAGAGGCTTGCCAGCGCGCATCCAGCTTATTCTCACGCTGCAGGCTCTTTTCATGCAGGCGTAAATGTTCAAATTGTTCGTTGATCTGCGCCATATCGCGGAACTGAATATCGCGCGCCTGCCGCGTCAGCGCCGCAATCTGCGGTAAGCGCTGTTGTAACGCCTGGCTCAGATCGCTGCCGGTCAACGGTTGGCCATCTTCCAGTAAACCGGCCAGGTAGCCGTAAGCGGCGCCGTGGCTGTTACGCTCCAACACCAGTAAATCGCGTGGGGTGGTCATTTTACTGACGTCACTGGCCAGCAAAGTACGGAAGTCCTGCCCTTCGTTTTCCCGGTTCCCCACTTTGATCAAATAACGGGTAAAGCTTTGCGCTTCTCCTGGTGGCAATGCCACACCGGCGTCTTGCAGTTGCTGGCGCGAGATCGTCTGCCGTTGATACAGCTCACCCACTAGCGTTACCGGGCCTGCTGCCGTCTGATTCAGTTCGAACTGATAGACCGGGCTGGGCCAGAAATAACGCGTCCCTTGCCCGGCCAACAGCAGTAAAATGCCAATCAGCGCCAGCAGGCTGATGGCCACCGATGCCGCCGTCAACCAAATCCACGGGGAGCCGCTTTTCACCCAGCTTCTCATGGTGTCTCCTGGTTCAGCGTATAGCACTTACGCAGGCGTAAACGTACCGCCTCCGCCAGCGTGTTGAATACAAAGGTAAAGATAAACAGCACCAACGCGGTCAGGAACAGGACCCGATAATGGCTGCTGCCCGTGACGGCCTCTGGCATTTCGATCGCGATATTGGCCGCCATCGCCCGTAAGCCCTGGAACAGGCTGCCGTCAATCAACGGTGTGTTGCCGGTGGCCATCAGCACGATCATGGTTTCCCCCACCGCGCGGCCAAAACCGATCATCAGCGCGGAGAAAATTCCGGCGCTGGCAGAAGGCAACACCACACGCAATACGGTTTGCCATTGGGTGGCCCCCAAGGCCAATGAACCCCGGCTAAGCGAGGCTGGCACGCTGAACAACGCATCCTCTGCCAGCGAAAAGATAATCGGCACCAGTGCGAAGCCCATCGCCACGCCCACCACCAGCGTATTGCGCTGATCGAAATCTTCGCCCAACCAGAAATGCAACGGCTCACCAAACAGCTTAAGTTCCAGCCAAGGTCCTACGGCAAGCGCCAGCCAAACCGTTACCACCACCACCGGTAACAGCAACAGTAAATCCCAACCCGGTGACCAAGGCCGCGCCGTAAATCGGTTAACCAGCCAACTGCATAACAGCACGGCCCCAGCCAACAGGAACGGCAAGGCCAACACGGCCAGCAGATAACGCTCGATCATCGGTGCCAGCCAGATACCTGCCACCAGCCCAATCACCACCGTTGGCAACGCGCCCATCACCTCGACCGCCGGTTTGACGGCCCGTCTTAACCCTGCCGACATAAAGCAGGCGGTATAGATCGCACCGGCCAGCGCCAGCGGGATGGCGAATAACATGGAGTACGCTGCCGCCTTGAAGGTGCCAAAGATCACCGGCATCAGGCTGAATTTAGCCTGGTAGCTATCTTCACCCGAGGTGGATTGCCACACATAGGCCGGTTCAGGGTAGTTCTCATACCACAGGCGTTGCCACAGTGAACGCCAGGTGACGTCTGGATAGAGATTATCCACGGCGTAATGCTGCCAACCCTGGGCAGTCTCCAACAATAGCCCGTCGCCACGTGGGGCAAACGCCATCTGTTGTACATTGACGGGGAGCTTGTCCTTTAGCAACGGCTTGGACTGGATACTGGAAAACAAGGCGAACTCGCCCTGCGGCTGCAAGGTTGCGAATACCCGCCGATACGGCTCGGCGACCAACAACTCCTGCGTGGTAGTCTGATGGGCAAATTGCTGTATCGGTGCCAACTGGTAGCGCTGGTTTTTCTCCACGTCAAACCATTCACGCAGGCTACCGTCGCCAGCCTGGATCAATAATGCGCTCCCCCCAGGCAACGCCGTCAGGCGATAGGGAGGATGTTCACCCAAGGTTCGCGTCTCTCGCAACTGCGGCTGTGCCCCTTCAATCTGATAGCGGGCCAGTTGGTTGCCGGTTAACAGATAAAGCTGGCGGCCATCCGGCGTTAGCAACAATTGTTGTGGCGCGGCGGCCAAAGGGATTTCCGTGGGTTGGCCCTGAAGCGTCGGGCTGAAATGCCCAAACAGCAACCGGTTGTCGTCCGTTACCGCCGCCAGCAGGAAATTACCCTGGCGGGCTTGCGCCAGGCTGAGCAATATCAGTGCATGCCCATGGGGATCAAACGCCAAGGGAGCCTGCCCCAACGGAAAACGCCACTGCGGTTCACCACCGCCCGCCGGGGCAAAATCGGCCTGGGCAACCATCAATCGGCCATCCGCGCGCGCCAGAGCAAACAAGTCACGCTCCCCAACCGCCTGAGCCAATAATGTAGGCTGGCTCAATAGCGTTTGCTGTACAGGGCTATTGTTCGGTGCCAGCAACTGATAAAAATGCCCTTCCCCCTGGCGATCGATGCGATAACCAATACGCTGCTGTACGTCCATCCCGATGGCCAGCGCCGGGGAGCTGTAGCTCATTGGCAATACGCGTGAAGTGCCTAGCGAAGCCGGTTTGAACAGCGGTAAAACCGACAGCAAGAGATAGACAAAGATCAGCATCAGCGTCATCAATACCAGCAGTCCGCTGACGGTCACGGCCCGTTGTACGCCACGGTCAACGTGCGCACGCAGGCGATCCCGGGGATGTTGGTTAAGCGTTGTCTGTGCCATTTGCCTGTCGTCGGTTCCGTTGTCGGGCTTGCACCCAAAGATAACCGGGCATCTTATGTCAGTTTTGTGACGTTTGCATGACAAAGTTGCCGGGTGCCATGCTGGACGAATAACAATTTATCGCGAGTAATGCGGCAGGATAACTCCGCAGATATGTTGGACATTGCTGTCAATCTCTCGCAATAATGAAGCAGGACACTAGAGCGGTATTCGGCGATAAGTCCGATCCTTTTCTAAAATTGAACTGGAGTAGCAATGGGTCAGGAAAAGCTCTACATCGACAAAGAATTAAGCTGGTTATCCTTTAATGAACGCGTGTTGCAGGAAGCCGCAGATAAGAGCAATCCCTTGATTGAGCGCATGCGATTTCTGGGCATTTACTCCAACAACCTGGATGAATTCTATAAAGTCCGCTTTGCCGATCTGAAACGGCGCATCTTGATCAGCGAAGAACAGGGTTCGGGTGGCGCTTCACGTCATTTGCTGAAAAAAATTCAGGCCAAGGTGCTGAAGACCGATCAGGAGTTCGACAGCCTGTACAACGATCTGCTGTTGGAAATGGCGCGCAACCAGATCTTCCTGATCAACGAGCGTCAGGTGTCAGAGAACCAGCAAATCTGGCTGCGGCAATACTTCAAGCATCATTTGCGCCAGCACATCACGCCGATCCTGATCAACCACGACACCAATCTGGTGCAGTTCCTGAAGGACGATTACACCTATCTGGCGGTGGAGATCATTCGCGGTACGCGCATCGATTATGCGTTGCTGGAAATTCCTTCCGACAAAGTGCCCCGCTTCGTCAATCTGCCGCCGGAAGCCCCCCGCCGACGCAAGCCGATGATCCTGTTGGATAACATCCTGCGCTATTGCCTGGACGACATCTTCAAGGGCTTCTTCGACTATGACGCGCTCAACGCCTATTCGATGAAAATGACGCGCGATGCAGAATACGATCTGGTGACCGAAATGGAATCCAGCCTGTTGGAACTGATGTCGTCGAGCCTGAAACAGCGCCTGACCGCCGAGCCGGTACGCTTTGTGTATCAGCGCGATATGCCTAACGAGATGGTGGAGTTGCTACGTAACAAGCTGGGGATATCCAACTACGATTCGGTGATCGCCGGTGGGCGCTACCACAATTTTAAAGACTTCATCAGCTTCCCGAACGTCGGTAAGGCCAATCTGGTCAACCGCCCACTACCGCGCCTGCGGCATATCTGGTTCGATAAATTCCGCAACGGCTTCGATGCCATCCGCGAAAAAGACGTGCTGCTGTACTACCCCTATCACACCTTTGAACACGTACTGGAGCTGCTACGTCAGGCGTCGTTCGATCCCAGCGTGCTGGCGATAAAAATCAATATCTATCGGGTAGCCAAAGACTCGCGCATTATCGAATCGATGATCCATGCGGCGCATAACGGCAAGAAAGTGACCGTGGTGGTGGAGCTACAGGCACGCTTCGACGAAGAGGCCAACATCCACTGGGCCAAGCGTTTGACCGAGGCCGGGGTGCACGTGATCTTCTCCGCGCCGGGGTTGAAAATTCACGCCAAACTATTCCTGATCTCGCGCCGTGAAGGCGACGATATTGTGCGCTATGCTCATATTGGTACCGGCAACTTTAACGAAAAAACCGCCCGTATTTACACCGACTACTCGCTGCTGACCGCCGATTCGCGCATCACTAACGAAGTACGCCGGGTATTCAATTTTATTGAAAATCCGTACCGGCCGGTCTCCTTCGACAACCTGATGGTTTCGCCGCAGAACTCCCGCCGCATGCTGTACGATCTGATCGATCGTGAAATTGCCAACGCATTAGCCGGTGAAAACGCCGCTATTATGTTGAAAATAAATAATCTGGTGGATAAAGGGCTGGTAGATCGGTTATATACCGCTGCCGCTGCCGGCGTGAAAATCCGTCTGTTGGTGCGCGGCATGTGTTCGCTGATCCCCAACCTGCCGGGAATTAGTGACAATATTCAGGTTATCAGCATCGTCGACCGTTATCTGGAACACGATCGGGTGTACGTTTTCGAAAACAAAGGTGACAAACGGGTTTATCTCTCTTCCGCTGACTGGATGACCCGCAACATAGATTACCGCATCGAAGTAGCAGTATCGCTGCTGGATCCGGCGCTCAAGCAGCGCGTTCTGGATATTCTGGAGCTGCTGTTTAGCGATACGGTCAAGGCCCGCTATATCGATAAAGAACTGAGCAACCAGTATGTACCGCGTGGCAATCGCCGTAAGGTACGTGCACAGGTGGCCATTTATGAGTATTTAAAAGCTCTGGAACAACCGGACAACTAGGCCAGCAACTATGCCGCTAAAAAGCACTGCAACCAATAATAAGCCACAGGAAATCGCTGCCATCGATCTTGGCTCGAACAGTTTCCATATGGTGATCGCCCGCGTCGTTAACGGCGCCTTACAGGTGTTAGGCCGTTTAAAGCAGCGGGTACACCTTGCCGATGGATTGGACAGCAAAAACGTGCTCAGTGAAGAAGCCATGGAGCGGGGCTTGGCCTGCCTGGCGCTGTTTGCCGAGCGATTACAGGGGTTCCCTGCGGATAACGTCACCATCGTGGGTACCCACACCCTGCGCCAGGCGGTGAATGCCGAGGTGTTCCTCAAGCGGGCGGAAAAAGTGATCCCTTATCCAATCGAAATCATCGCAGGCCAAGAAGAGGCCCGTCTGATTTTTATGGGGGTCGAACATACTCAGCCGGAAAAAGGCCGCAAGCTGGTGATCGACATCGGCGGTGGCTCTACCGAACTGGTGATCGGGGAGGATTTCGAGCCTCTGCTGGCAGAGAGTCGCCGCATGGGCTGCGTGAGCTTTGCCCACCTGTTCTTCCCAGAAGGTGAGATCAGCAAAACCAACTTTAAACGGGCACGCCTGGCCGCCGCACAAAAGTTGGAAACCCTGGCCTGGCAATACCGCATCCAGGGCTGGCAATATGCCTTGGGAGCCTCTGGCACCATCAAGGCCGCTCACGAAGTTTTGGTGGCCATGGGTGAAAAAGACGGCTTGATTACCCTTGAACGGCTGGAGTTGCTGGTCGAGCAGGTGTTGCAGTTTAAAAACTTCAGCGCCCTGAGCCTGCCTGGCCTGTCGGAAGATCGTCAATCGGTGTTTGTGCCGGGGCTGGCGATCCTGTGTGGGGTATTTGATGCGCTGGCTATTCGCGATCTGCGCCTGTCCGACGGCGCCCTGCGCGAAGGCGTGCTGTATGAAATGGAAGGCCGTTTCCGCCACCAGGATATTCGCAGCCGCACGGCCAAAAGCCTGGCGGATCACTATAATATTGACCGCGAGCAGGCCAAGCGCGTACTCGAAACCACCGAGCTGTTGTACGCCCAGTGGATGGCGCAAAATACCAAGCTGGTGCAGCCACAGTTGGAAGCACTGCTGAAATGGGCTGCCATGCTGCATGAGGTGGGTCTGAGTATCAACCATAGCGGCATGCACCGCCACTCCGCCTATATTCTGCAAAATACCAACCTGCCAGGCTTCAACCAGGAACAGCAGTTGCTGCTGTCGGCGCTGGTGCGTTTCCAGCGTAAAGCGATCAAGCTCGAAGAGTTACCCCGCTTGAACCTGTTCAAGAAGAAGTATTATCTGCCGCTGATCCAGCTGTTACGCCTGAGCACCCTGCTTAACAATCAGCGCCAGGCCACCACCACGCCGGAAACCCTGCGCCTGGCAACCGATGACAATCACTGGACGCTGCGCTTCCCTACGGGCTATCTGACGCAGAACAACCTGGTACAGCTCGATTTCGAGCGTGAACAGGAATACTGGAATGACGTAGTTGGCTGGAAACTGGTGATAGAAGAAGAAGGCGAGCAGGACGCGGACGCAAAACCTGCGGCGTAACCCACACCGTATTCAGTACGTTTTGATTGAGATCCTAATGGAGTAGTACCCAGCCGTTTGTTCCCCCTCATCCCAACCCTCTTCTACGGGGAGAGGGAGCTGACCGGAGTGCTTGGTTAGCCTATGCTGCTCCGGTAAATGCGGAGTAAGAAGAACGCGGATGGAGTATGGCTCAGAAAAATCAGCGAACTCGATCGATCCCCTCTCCCTGTGGGAGAGGGTTAGGGTGAGGGGCCATGCTCTCAGTCAGACTCTTCGTCTTCCGGCAGTGGCACCATCGGCACTAGAGACGACAGCAACTGAGGTTTGCCGATAAAGTAGCCCTGCATATAATCCACGCCCAGGCTTTTCAGCGCATCGCGCTGCTCGGCCGACTCGACATATTCCGCCACAATCGACAACCTTCTCATCAGCGCCACCTTACAGATTGACGAAATAATCTGGTAATCCACCTTACTGGTCAGCATATCCTGCACAAAACTGCCGTCGATCTTCAAGATATCGACATGCAGTTCCTTCAGGCGATCGTAGGTGGCATAGCCGGTGCCAAAATCATCCAGAGCAATACGGCAGCCCAATTGGCGCAGCTCTTTCAGCGAGTTCTTGGCATAATTTACATTCTGCACCAGATGAGACTCCGTTACTTCCAGCACCAGTTGATAAGGCTCAATCTGGTATTGCCGCAAGGCATCGCGCACGTCTTGGCACAGGCTAGGGCGACACAGCGAGGACGGCGACAGATTCACGGCAAAGCGCGCGCTAGGCATCCCTTCGCGATGAAGCTCCATAAACTGCAAGGTTTGGCGCAGTACCCACATATCCAACTGGTAAGCCAAACCAAATTCATGCACCACCGGAAGAAATTCGTTGGGAGGAATGACGTTACCTTCATCATCCAGCATACGCAGCAGGATCTCATGGTAGGAATCGCCGCGAACCCCGACAATCGGTTGAGCCATCAACATGAAGCCGTCGTTATCCAGCGAGCGTTGTACCCAGTGCAACAAAGCGACCTTGCGCTTGATTTCATCCTGCACCACATGATGATCGTTCTGCACGTTTTCAGGCCGGCCGCTGGTCAGTGACATTTCCGCCAACGAGCTCAATTCCCCCAGCAGCAGATGCAGGTGTTCCACTTCTGAATAGACGCCACAGTAGCTAATCCCCAGCGGTGGATGGATTGGCAAACCGTTCCACACCAGACGAAACTTCTCCAGCGTGTTGTGGATTTTGGCCACCCGGGCCTCACCGTCGGAACCGTTGAGCCGCAACACCAGATCGTACCCCGGCAGGTGGTAGACATCCTCCCCTTGTTCCAACACCGTGCGCAGGCTGCTCGCCAGTTTCTGTTTGAAACGAATACGCAACTGCATGCCATAGTTACGGCTGAGCAAATCCAGCTCGGAAATTCGCAGGAAGCACAGCGTTGAACGCGGCACCTTGGCCAGATCGCGCTTCAATGCACGCAGGTTGGGTAAGCCGATGACCGGATCTTTCAGCGAGGCGTTTTGCGCCTTGGCATGGTCCATCCGCTGGCGAGTATGCACCGCAGAAGTCAGCAAAATACTGAGGGTGAACGCCAGCATCATTGACGAGATCATGGTCAGGTTATGCAACAGGCTGTCCCACTGCACATAACCCGGATAGTTAAAGAACAGCACCAGCAGGGTCGCCGCCCAGATGATACAGTTGAACAGGTAACCAAAACGCATGGCGCTATACAGCATCACCGGCAATAACAGCGTCAGGCTGTAGTCGGGGACCTGCATCGCGTTGGTATCTGCCGTGTGGTAGGCAAGTATCACCACCAAGGCAATCAGCACCACCAGCCACAGTTGCAGCTCGCTCTTTTTGACCGACGGTGCCATCTCACGGCTGATCCGCCCCCACAGTACGCGGGCAAACTTGGGGTTTTTAACGATCCGCAAGGCGAAATAAAACAGCTGCATGGAAGACAGGCAACCAATCAGGATGGCCTGGAAATTGATCAGTGCGTGTAGATGATTACCGCTACCGGAAAGCATGCCGAGTTCGTCCGGCAACAAATCGAGGCCAATAACCAGCTGTAAACCAAAAATAAACAACACTGGCGGCATCAGCACCAGCCAGATCAGCCGGTGTTTACCCAGCTTCAACTCGGTAAACCCCACACACCAGCGGCGCTGCGACTGGCAGCGATAGCCCCACCAGCAAATGCTCAGACATCCCACATACAACAACGTCATGATCACGTCGACTTCGCTGCTGGAACGGTTGGAATAGCGGACAAGGATAGCCAAAGCTATACCCGGCATGGCACGCCAGTCATAAACCATCAGCAGAGAAAAGCAGACCACCAGCGGTAGATAGACCAGGTACACTTTGCCATCAGGCAGCATCAGGCGTGGCGATAGCCAGCCTGCAAGCGGCACCAGCAGCAGGCTCAGCACTACAGGCTGTCCCCACCAACGGTCACGTAAATTATTCCAGAACTTTAAAATACCCATCAAGACACTGTATCCGCTAAGGCGTGATTCACTTCGTCGCTTAAGCGTTTTAAATCGCAGAAAAAGCAGGATCCGATCCCACCACAGAACCATTCGGGAACCAACTGAGGCATACGGTTCCAGCATCAAGAATGGCTGTGAATTCTATTCTCTGCGATAGCCTAAGATTTGACCACGATCAATTAATTGAGAAAAGGCTAATAAAAATCCATAAGACACTTCATAGGCCGATAATAACCTATTAATACACAACAAAAAATCAGACAAAATCCCTATCTCGCGGATTTCGAGTAACCGCTTAAAAAGTGATGGACCTAAACCCCAGCTAAATTACTCGGTCAAACGCACGGAAATAAATGGACATCTTTTGTCATCAGAGCCTAGAATTCCGTTTACAATTTTAACCAATGTTAGCCGCAGCAGGCATCAAACAACCGTTATCGCCACCATCATTTTCCAGCGGCAGCCCCCAACAGGAAGCTTGAACAATGCCAATGGGAAAAACCGACGGGCTCAATGAACCATGAAAAAGACCGCGACCGGACGCATGACCAAAGTAGTGCTGCTGATCAGTTTCATCATTCTAGTCGGTCGCCTGCTATATGCCGCCATTGCCGCTATCCCCCATCATCAGGAAAAAAGATCGCTGCCTGAACCGCAGAACCAGGAAACCCGCGTGGATAATCGGTGATTATCCTGCCCCACCAAGCGACCGTCACCCTGAGTCACTGGCACACCAAAGCTGCTGACCCTGCACCATCAGATTGATAAAAATCACGCCAACAGCCGCTATGCTCTATCTTTTAAAGATAGTCTAAAAGGAACCCGGTGTGCCAAGTCAGCGTTAAGGAATTCCATGTCCACCGCAACACATAATGTCAAAAAAGTCGCTGAGTATCGTCAGCGCATTCTTAGCCTGTTGTTAAATAATGCCCCTTTGGTTGACGGCATTCTTGGCCGCTCAGGGGATGAGAAACAACTTAGCGAAGGCGAGCTGCTTAATCATACCGCCGAAATCACCCACCTGCTGCAAGATATGCACGCCGCTGACCTGGCGGACCTGCTGGAAGCATTGCCACAAGATGAACGTCTGGCGCTGTGGCGGCTGGTGGATAACAACAAGCGCGGCCAAACCCTGGTGGAAGTGGCCGAGCCCGTCTGGGATAGCCTGATCGAAGAGATGAGCGATAAAGACCTGCTCAAGGCGATCAAAACCCTGGATGTCGATGAACAGGCCTATCTGGCGCAATACCTGCCACGTAACCTGATGGGACGCCTGCTGACCTCACTGGAGCCAGATCGGCGTGAGCAGGTGCGCGAGATGGTGCATTACGGCAAGGATACCGTCGGCTGGATGATGGATTTCGAACTGGTCTCGGTACGCCCGGATGTCTCTTTGGGGGCCGTACACCGCTTCCTGCGTCAACGCAAAACCATCCCGGACGCCACCGATAAACTGTTCGTCACCGATCGCAAAAATACCCTGTTAGGCGAACTGCCGCTGACCGCGATCCTGCTTAACGATCCGCAAACCCCGGTGTTTAAGGTGATGGACAGCGATCCCACCACCTTCCAGCCGGAAGACAAAGCCGAAGCTGCGGCCAGCGCGTTCGAACGTTATGACCTGATCAGCGCACCGGTGATCGATGCCAAAGGCAAACTGATGGGGCGGTTAACCATCGAAGAAATCGTTGACGTAGTTAACGAAGAGAGCGACACCACGCTACGTCGTATGGGCGGGTTAAGCCCGGAAGAAGACGTGTTTGCCCCGGTCAGCAAGGCGGTGAAAACCCGTTGGGCATGGCTGGCAATCAACCTCTGTACCGCCTTTATCGCCTCCAGGGTCATTGGCCTGTTTGAACACACCATTTCACAATTGGTGGCGCTGGCCGCCTTGATGCCCATCGTCGCGGGTATCGGCGGCAATACCGGCAACCAGACCATTACCATGATCGTGCGCGCGCTGGCGCTGCATCAGATTGAAGAGGGCAATATTTCGCGCCTGTTGTTCAGAGAACTGGGCGTAGCCATCATCAACGGGGTTGTCTGGGGGGGCATCATGGGGCTGGTCACCTATCTGCTGTATGGCGATCTGGCGATGGGGGGCGTGATGACGCTGGCCATGATGCTCAACCTGCTGGTCGCCGCGCTGATGGGGGTGATCATACCGATGACCATGCTCAAACTGGGTCGCGATCCTGCAGTCGGCTCCAGCGTACTGATCACCGCCCTGACCGATACCGGCGGCTTCTTTATCTTTCTGGGGCTGGCGACCGTGTTCCTGCTTTAACCCGTGTCACCGATAGGTAGATCAGAACAGAGCCAAGTTGTGCGTAACACTGTGGCTTGTAACAAGACAAGTATATACTTGGGTAGGTATTACTCGCTCCCTGAACTCTCCCTGGTGAGTAAAATGGCGGCAGGTTTTCGTGGTCAATAGCACACAGTGAAGGTTACCGATGGATCTCAGCGCAGCGCAACACCCACTCAAAGCTAAAGGTACCTTGTTCACCCACTCGTTGCTGAGCGCACTGATTGTGTTTCTGCTGGCCTACCTGTGCCTGAAACTGTCTGCAGAATCCAGCCACTTTACCCCGCTGTGGTTCCCGACTGCCGCCGTCATTATGCTGATGTTCCACCTGCCACCGCGCAATTGGCCATTGCACTTGCTCTTCAGCGGGATAGGCATGTGTATTGCCAGTTTCGTGCTATTCGGCCTCAGTTGGTTCCCGGTCAAACTCACGCTGATTAACCTGCTGGAAGCCACCGTCTGTACCCTGCTATTACGGCGAATACTGCTGCCAGACGATCCGTTAAACGGCTTGGCAAGCTGGCTGAAATTTGTTTTCTGCGCCGTGATCTTCACACCCATGTTCAGCGCATTGCTGGCGGCCACCGTGGCGCCCACACCAGGGGAAACCTTTTGGCAGCCTTTCAGCACCTGGTTTATTTCCGAGGCGATCGGCGTACTGGCTTTGGCGCCGATTGGGCTGGTTTATCGCCGCTCCATGTTAAGAACGCTAAACCTGTTCGAACTGCTGCTGGTATTGCTGGGAACGCTGACCTTCAGCTATCTGGCGCTGGTCAACCTGCCCTTCCCGTTTACCTTTGTTATCCTGCCGTTGCTGTGGGCAGCGATCAGCCTGCAGCGGCTCGAAGCCTTTATCATCTGTTTTACCACTACCCTGACGATTACGGTGATGATCTCGTTCGGGCTGGTGCATTTTCAGGATAGAGGGACGTTTTTAAGCGATGTGGAAATCTACCTGCCGCTGATGTTGATCCTGATCCCGGCCCACTCCATGGCGATGGTGATGCATGCTTTCCGGGTGGAAAAAGAGCATATCGTGGAAAGCGAAGCACGTTTTCGTAATGCGTTAGAATATTCGGCCATCGGCATGGCGCTGGTATCGCCGGAAGGGAAGTGGTTACAGGTCAATCAGGCGCTGTGCAAACTACTACGCTATACCCCTGAAACCCTGCGCCGCCTGACGTTTCAAGAAATCACCCACCCCGATGATTTAAATGCCGACCTGACACAGTTACAAGATCTGCTTGATGGCCACATCAGCAGCTACACCATGGAAAAACGCTATATCCGCAGCGACGGTGAGAGCGTCTGGACACTGCTGGCGGTATCCCTGGTGCGCGATCCGCAGGGCCAACCGCTGTACTTTATTTCTCAAGTAGAAGATATCAATGAACTAAAACGTACCGAAGCGGAGAATCGCAGCCTGGTGGAACGCATAACGCTAGCCAACCAGGCCGGTGGGATCGGCGTATGGGAATGGATGCTGGCCGGAGATAAACTCACCTGGGACAAACGGATGTTTGAGCTGTACGAACTGGCACCGGATCAAACTCCCACCCTCGCACTGTGGAGCTCTTTGCTGCTGGAAGAGGATCGCGAACGCATCGGGCGGCAGATGGCGACGCTCACCGAGCAGCACCGGCCGTTTGTGATGGAGTTCCGCATCAAGACCCGATTGGGGGGAGTACGCCATATTCGCGCCCAGGGTAATACCATTTTCGATGAGCACGGCGAGCCGAAGCGGATGATCGGTACCAATATCGACATGACGGAAATCAAATCGCTGGCCGAAGCGCTGCATGAAGAGAAGGAACGTTTGCACATTACGCTGGACGCCATTGGCGAAGGGGTGATCTCCACCGACCGCGAAATGCGCATCACCTTTATGAACCCGGTAGCCGAACAGATGTGCGGTTGGCCGCTGGAGATGGCACTCGGTATGCCGATCAACGGCGTGGTGCGGATGACCAACGGCCAGGATGGCCCAGAGATAGAAAATCCGGTGCAAAACTGTCTGCAAGAGGGTCCCCCCCTGCCAGCGGAATACGCACTGGTACTGCATAGCCGCGACGGCCGCCGCTTCGACGTACAGGAATCGGTATCGCCGCTGAAAACCATCGAGGGCGAGGTGATGGGGACGGTGATGGTATTGCAGGACGTCAGCGCCTCGCGGGAACTGATGAAAAAGCTCAGCTACAACGCCTCACATGATGCGCTGACCAACCTGAAAAACCGCACCAGCTTCGAAAAGCGGCTGAAGGGCGCTGTTGCCAGCGCGGTCGATCACCAGCAACAGCACTCGCTGGTGTTCCTCGATCTCGACAGATTCAAGGCGGTTAACGACAGTGCCGGACATGCGGCAGGCGACGCCTTGCTCAGGGAGATTGGCCAGTTGATGCAACGCCAGCTACGTAACAGCGACTGCCTGGCACGCCTCGGCGGCGACGAATTCGGCCTAATCCTGTTCGACTGTTCGTTGGAACAGGCCAAGCTGCTGATGCAACAGATGATCGAGCAGATCGGCGAACATCCATTCTGCTGGGCAGGCAAGATTTATCATGTCGGCGCCAGCGCCGGTATTACACAAATCGGGGCCACCAGCGGCAAGAGCAGCGAGCTATTGGCACAGGCCGATATCGCCTGTTATACCGCCAAGCACCATGGCCGTGGTCAGGTTTATATCTATGAAGTCCGGCAAAAACAGCAGATGGAGCGCCAGCATGAGCTGCTAACGCGCCAGGAAGTGCTGAACATTATCGATAATCAGCAATTGCTGTTACACGTCAGGGCAGCCTCGCCGCCTAAAACGCCACAGGCGGTCTGTTTTTATCAGTTAAAGCTGCACGTTAGCCCACCCGATGATCGTCTGCTGGCCTCTGAGTCTTATCTCGCCGCCGCCCAGCTCTACGGTCTGCTGCCGGACGTCGATCGCTGGTTGGTAAGCCAGGTACTGAAAAGACACGCCGAAGCTCTACGCCGCAAGGGGCTGGCCATTGCGCTGCCATTGGCCACAGATAGCGTGCTAGATCCTGATTTTCAAAATTATTTGCTGGAGTCACTGGCGGCTTCCGTGCTACCGGCCAGCGCGCTGTATCTGATGGTGGACGAGACTATCGTGCTCGATCACCCAGAGGATGGCGGTGCCTTTATCCGCCGTTTGCAGCAAATGGGCTGCAAGCTGATCGTCAATGGTTTTGGCCGTAACCTGAACACCTTCGATCAGTTAAACAGCCAAACGATCGATTACATCCGCATCGACGAGCGTTTTATCACCGACGTCCACTGCAACCAAATGGATGAGCTGATGGTTTCGATGATCCATGGTGCAGCGCATCGCGTAAATGCCCAAACCCTGGCTGGGCCAGCACATCAACAGGTTACGCTAAGTGCGCTGACGGCCATCGGGGTCGATCTGGTAGACGGTGACACCGTTGCGCTGGAACTACCGCTGAGCGATTTACTCAGCGGCGGCTATTTCGGTATTCACTGAGGGGGCCCAACGATCGTTATGCCACAGATGCAAGGTGGCGTAGGAACGCCAAGGCCGCCAACGTTCGGCATAGCGCTCAATCTGGCGCGGCGTCATGCCGGGGAAACGCTGTTTGATCAGATAGTCCCCCGCCAGAAAAACGTCCGGCCATGACCAGGCCCGCATAGCAATATAGCTGGCGGTCCAACTGCCTATCCCCGGCAGTGCGGTTAACTCTTTGATACCCTTTTCGATATCCAGCACGTTATCCAGTTGCAAATGCCCTTCTGTCACCCTGCGTGCCATTTCAACCAGCGCCGCCGCACGCTTCAGTTGTACGCCCAATGGGCGCAGCTCTTCCGGTTGCAGCTGGGCGATCCGCGCCGCCTGCGGAAAAACATGAGTGATATCGCCATACGGCGGCTCCAGCGCCGTTCCCCAGCGTTCGGCCATCCGTCCGGCAAAGGTAGCCGCCATCTTGACGCTGACCAACTGCCCCAACACCGCACGCGTAGCCTGCTCAAAGCTGCTGACGCAGCCTGGCAAACGTAAACCGGGCGCATCCGCCGCTAGCGCGCCTAACGCCTCGCAAATGCGGTCCGGTGCGGCATCCAGATCGAACAGTTGGCGAATGCGCCGCAGGACTTCGGTCGTCACTCGGCCGAGCGATGGGGCTATTTCCACCCGCACCCGGTTTCGCGCCTCTTCCGGCAGGACGCTCACCCAACCGCAATATTCAACGCCGCCCTGTTCCACCGTGATCGAACGGCTGTATTGTTGACCGGCAACGCTTTCCACACCGCTGACCGCACGTGCCTGTAAGAACCCCAACATTCTCGGCCAATCATAGGGAGGCCGATACCCCAGATGAAACACCAGCCCACTGGTGGCGGCACGCTCACTACAGCCAGCAGTGCTGCGTAATGCCGAAGGGATCAGGCGATAACGGGCTTTAAACAACTCATTGAAACGCCGCAGGCTACCAAACCCGGCGGCAAACGCCACCTCGCTCAGGGGCAAATCGGTATCCGCCAGCAGCCGTTTGGCCTGCAACAGACGGTGCGACTGGGCGTAATCAATGGGGGAAGCGCCGAACTGCTCGGCAAAAATGCGTCGCAGATGGCGATCGGAAATCCCCAGGCGGGTAGCCAGCTGTTCACAGTTGTGCTCTGAAAGATAACCCTGTTCGATCAACTGGACCGCAACCTGAGCATAGCGATTACCCAGATCGATCAGCGCCAGCCCTGGTGCCAATTCGGGGCGGCATTTCAGACAGGGGCGAAAACCGGCCAGTTCGGCGGCGGCGGCGCTGGGGTAAAACGTACAGTTTTCGATTTTCGGCGTGCGGGCGCTACATACTGGCCGACAATAGATACCGGTAGAGGAGACACCGACAAAAAATCGTCCATCAAACTTACGGTCACGCGCACTCAGCGCACTATACAGCGCCTGTTGTTGATTCTTCATGGTATCGCTCGGAGTCAGTTTTTTGTTCATTATGGCGCTCGGACCTGTGGCTGACGTGCGGGAATCGGACATTAACCTGTTTGACATCGCTACCATCAAGTTAACCATGACGCCGCGATTGCCGCTAAATTTTTCGCCAGTTAGCGACCCACTCGTTGCTCGGCAGACCCGTCTCGGGTAAAGTCGCCCCCCTTCATCGGCATGGGGAACAAAAAATGTTTATTGGCTTCGATTATGGCACTGCCAACTGCTCTGTCGCCGTTATGCGCGAGCAGGGTCCTGAATTATTGACGTTGGAGAACAACGACCCCTATCTCCCTTCGATGCTGTGCGCACCGACGCGTGAGGCGGTGAGTGAGTGCCTGCATCGCCACTGGCAGGTGCCAACCGGCAGCGAGGAAAACCAGCAACTGCTGCGCCGCGCCATTACCTTCAACCGCGAGGAAGATATTCCGGTCAACGGCGACAGCGTGCTGTTCGGCCTGCAGGCGCTGGCCCACTACATCGAAGATCCGGAAGATGTGTATTTTGTCCGCTCGCCGAAATCCTTCCTGGGGGCTAACGGCCTGAAGCCGCAACAGATTGCGCTATTTGAAGATCTGGTGTGCGCCATGATGTTCCACATCAAGCGCCAGGCGGAAGGCGTGTTACAAACCAGCATCGATCAGGCCGTCATTGGCCGCCCGATCAACTTCCAGGGTACCGGCGGTGAAGAGGCTAACCAACAGGCGCAGGGGATTTTGCACCGCGCCGCACAACGGGCCGGTTTCAAAGAGATCGAGTTCCAGTTCGAGCCGGTTGCCGCCGGGCTGGACTTTGAAGCGACGTTAAATGAAGAGAAAACCGTGCTGGTGGTCGATATCGGCGGCGGAACCACCGACTGCTCGGTGCTGCTGATGGGGCCACAATGGCGCGATCGTGCCGATCGCCAACAGAGCCTGTTGGGGCACAGCGGATGCCGCGTGGGCGGTAACGATCTGGATATCATGCTGGCATTCAAACAGCTGATGCCGCTGTTCGGTATGGGCGGTGAAACCGAGAAAGGCATCGCCATGCCTGCATTGCCTTACTGGAACGCGGTAGCGACCAACGATGTCCCGGCCCAAATCGATTTCTACAGCACGGCCAATGGCCGTATGCTGCGCGATCTGATCCGCGACGCTGCCGAACCCGAGAAGGTGAAACGTCTGTTGAAAGTCCATCAACAGCGCCTGAGCTATCGGCTGGTACGTGCGGCGGAAGAGAGTAAAATCGCGCTATCGGGTCAGACAAGCATCAGCGCCCAACTGGATTTTGTGCAGCCGGAACTGGCAGAGATGATCAGCCAGGAGCAGTTGGCCGATGCCATTGCCCAACCTCTGCTGCGTATTCAGGAACAGGTTAGCGCCGCCCTGGCCACCAGCCAAAGCACGCCGCAGGTCATTTACCTGACCGGTGGTAGCGCACGCTCACCGCTGCTGCGAACCGCACTGCAACAGCAGTTGCCGGGGATCCCGATCGTCGGCGGCAACGATTTTGGCTCGGTCACCGCCGGGTTGGCACGCTGGGCACAGACGCTGTTTCGTTGATTAACGCAGGGGCGGCTAACGCCCCTGACAATGGAGCATTATGGCTATCATCACTGGTGAAACACCCAGATTGCTGCTGCGCGGTTGGCAAGATAGCGATCTGCCCGCCTTTGCCGCGCTCAATAGCGCCCCAGAGGTGATGAAATACTTCCCGACAACGCTAAGCCACGCTGAAAGCGACGCTCAGGCCAATCGCATCCGCCAATTTATGCAACAACACGGCTGGGGATTGTGGGCCGTCGAGGTGAAGCATCAAGCCGCCTTTATCGGCTTTGTGGGGCTAGCCATTCCTGGCGACGATTTGCCCTGCTCGCCCTGCGTGGAAATTGGCTGGCGGTTGGCGAAGGAGCATTGGGGCCAAGGCTATGCCAGCGAAGCGGCCCGTTGCGCGCTGGATATCGCTTTTAATAGGCTGCAACTGTCAGAAGTAGTGTCCTTTACTGCTGAAATTAATCTCCCTTCCCGCCGAGTGATGGAGCGCATCGGGATGACCTTCAGCGGTGAAACCTTCGAGCATCCCCGTTTACCTCTGGGCCACCCGCTGCGCAAGCATGTGTTATATCGTAAACTGTCGCCAAACAAATGAAGTACGATTGTAACTTATTGAATAATAATTGATATCACCTCACCCTAACCCTCTCCCAAAGGGAGAGGGGACTGAACGTGCCACAGTTTGACGCCTGCGTCTGACCGCAACACAATCCAGACCAGAAAAGCCTAGGTGATTGAAAATTATATAAATCATCACCACTCTAACTCCCTCTCCCTGAGGGAGGTGGGGGGACTTAACGTGCCACAGTTTGGCGCCTGCGTCTGACCGCAACACAATCCAGACCAGAAAATCCTAGGTGATTGAAAATTATATAAATCATCACCACTCCAACTCCCTCTCCCTGTGGGAGAGGGTTGGGGTGAGGGGCATCGCAGAAACTTACCAGGCACTTGCCTCATCCAGCGTCTTGATATCCTCGGCAGCCAATTGCAGCCGTGTGGCACTCACCAACTCATCCAACTGGGTTAACGAGGTGGCGCTGACGATTGGTGCGGTGATACTTGGCCGAGCAATCAGCCAGGCTAACGAGATCTGCGCAGGTGTGGTCTGGTGCTTCTCTGCCAACAGATCGAGCGCCGCCAGAATGCGGAAACCGCGTGGATTAAGATAGCGCGATACGATTGTGTCCCCGCGCTGGCTCTTGCCCACATCCTGTGCGCTGCGATATTTGCCGGTGAGGAAACCGCTGGCCAGCGAGAAGAAGTTGATCACCCCCAACCCCTGTTGCTGCACCACCGCTTCCAGCGCCTGCTCATAGCCTTCACGGGCATACAGATTATATTCCGGTTGCAGGGTTTCATAGCGTGCCAGCCCGTTTTGCTCGCTGACTTTCAGCGCTTCCACCAGCCGGTCTGCCTGATAGTTGGAAGCGCCAATGGCTCGCACCTTCCCGGCCTTGATCAGTTCATCAAACGCCGCCAGGGTTTCCGCCAGCGGGGTGTCCTGGTCGTCATCATGGGACTGATAAAGATCGATATAATCGGTTTGCAGGCGGCGCAACGAATCCTCTACGGCCTGACGAATATAGCGTGGTGACAAGCCTTGCTTGCCTTCCCCCATCGGTTTACCCACCTTGGTAGCGATGATCACCTGGTCGCGTTTGCCGCTTTTCTTCAGCCAGTTGCCAATCACCGTTTCTGATTCACCGCCTTGATTGCCCGGTGCCCAGCTCGAATAGACGTCGGCGGTATCGATAAAATTCAGCTGATTGGCTACCAGAGCATCCAGCAGGCTGAAAGACGTGGCTTCGTCTGCCGTCCAGCCAAATACGTTGCCGCCAAAGGTCAGTTGCGGGACCTGAATGCCTGAACGGCCCAACGGTTTCTTGCTCATGATGTGGCTCCTGAAGGAAAAGAATAAATTCGCCCTAAATTATTAGCGCGAAAACGGCTGGAACGCTAAAACGAATCGGTCATATGTCAGAAAATGTCTAGCTAAGCGTTGTTTGGATTAAATATACATTCTCCGCCGATAAACCTGACGCTTCCTCCATATTTCCTTCATTTTTACACCGTGACGGCTCGCTAAACTAGTATCCTGTAAGGAGTATCACTTTTGGCAACTGATTGCCCGCACGACTGTCTCTGGAGAGAATGCCCAACGCCATGAATACAAAACCCAAACGCCGCTCACTGCTCCTGCGCCTGCTAGCCATAGTTATCGTGGTGCTTGCCGCCATTCTGATCTGGCGTCACTTTAGCGCGCCACAGGCTACCGATGCAGCGCCAGGTGCGCACCAGGCAGGTTCAGGCCCAACAGGAGGCGCAGGCAGAGCCGGTGGTAGACGAGGGGCCCCGATGTCTCCGGTACAGGCCGCCACCGCCACAGTGCAGAGCGTGCCGCGTTTCCTCTCGGGATTGGGCACCGCCACCGCAGCCAACACCGTGACCGTCACCAGCCGCGTCGATGGCCAACTGATGGCGATCCACTTTACCGAAGGCCAACAGGTCAAGGCGGGAGACCTGCTGGTTGAGATCGACCCACGCCCTTACGAAGTGCAATTAACTCAGGCTCTGGGGCAATTAGCCAAAGATCAGGCGACGTTGGCCAATGCCAGACGTGACCTCGCCCGTTACCAACAGTTGGCGAAAACCAACCTGGTATCGCGCCAGGAGCTGGATACCCAGGAGTCGCTGGTTCGTCAGACCGAAGGGGCGATCAAGGCCGACCAAGGGGCGGTGGACAGCGCCAAACTGCAAATAACCTACAGTAAGATCACCGCACCGATTGATGGCCGCGTGGGGCTTAAGCTGGTTGATGTGGGCAATTACATCGCCAGCGGCAGCACTACCGGCATCGTGGTGATCACCCAAACGCATCCGATCGATGTGGTCTTCACCCTGCCGGAGAGCAATATCGCCGATCTGGTCAAAGCGCAGAAAGCTGGCCCGGTGAACGTCGAGGCTTGGGACCGCACCAACCAGCAGTTGTTAACCACCGGCGAGTTATTGAGCCTGGATAACCAGATCGATACCGCCACCGGCACCATCAAACTGAAGGCTCGCTTCGACAATCAGGACGATGCGCTGTTCCCGAATCAGTTCGTTAACGCCCGGCTGAAAGTCGCCACCTTGCAAAATGCGGTGGTGATCCCTACCGCCGCACTGCAAATGGGCAACGAAGGCAACTTCGTCTGGCTGCTGAGCACAGACAATAAGGTCAGCAAACATCGGGTTACCGCCGGTATTCAGGATAGCCAGCAGGTGGTGATTAGCGCCGGTGTCAATGCGGGTGACCGCGTCGTTACCGATGGGATCGACCGCCTGACCGAAGGCATGCAGGTTGAAGTGGTGGCCCCTCATACAACGGCGGCCACCCCGAATGCAGAACAACCGAAACACCGCGCTAAACCTCAGGGGAATTCCTGATGCAGTCGCTGTCCCCCCATAGCGGCGGTGGGCCTTCCCGCCTGTTTATTCTTCGCCCGGTAGCCACCACGCTGTTTATGCTGGCTATCATGCTGGCCGGGATCATTGGCTATCGTTCGCTGCCGGTTTCCGCCCTGCCGGAGGTGGATTACCCAACGATCCAGATCGTCACGCTTTACCCGGGAGCCAGCCCGGATGTCGTCACCTCGGCGATCACCGCGCCGTTGGAGCGCCAGTTCGGCCAGATGTCCGGCCTTAAGCAGATGGCCTCGCAGAGTTCCGGTGGCGCCTCGGTGATCACCCTGCAATTCCAGCTTGAACTGCCGCTGGACGTTGCCGAACAGGAAGTACAGGCTGCCATCAATGCTGCTACCAACCTGCTGCCCAACGATCTGCCCTACCCGCCGATTTACAGCAAGGTTAACCCGGCCGATCCGCCGATCCTGACGCTGGCCGTCACCTCGAGTGCCATGCCGATGACCCAGGTAGAAGACATGGTGGAAACCCGGGTGGCGCAAAAGATTTCTCAGGTGACCGGGGTCGGGCTGGTCACCATTTCCGGTGGCCAGCGCCCGGCCGTGCGGGTGAAGCTCAATGCCACGGCGGTGGCCGCCTATGGGCTGGATAGCGAAACCATTCGCACCGCCATCAGTAACGCCAACGTCAACTCGGCCAAAGGTAGCCTGGATGGCCCGACGCGTTCGGTCACGCTCTCTGCCAACGATCAGATGAAAACCGCTGAGGATTACCGCCAACTGATTATCGCCTATCAGAACGGCGCGGCTATCCGTCTGCAAGATATTGCCACCATTGAGCAAGGTGCGGAGAACAACCGCCTGGCGGCATGGGCCAATAAAGACCAGGCCATCGTGCTGAATATTCAGCGCCAGCCGGGTGCCAACGTCATCACCACCGCCGACAGCATCCGCGAGATGCTGCCAGAGCTGATCAAGAGCCTGCCAAAGTCGGTAGATGTGAAGGTGCTGACCGACCGCACCACCACCATCCGGGCCTCGGTCAGCGACGTACAGTTTGAGCTGTTGCTGGCGATCGCCCTGGTCATCATGGTGATCTATGTCTTCCTGCGTAACGTTCCCGCCACCATTATCCCGAGCGTGGCGGTACCGCTTTCTCTGGTGGGCACCTTTGCCGCCATGTATTTCCTCGATTTCTCCATCAACAACCTGACGCTGATGGCACTGACCATCGCCACCGGTTTTGTGGTGGATGACGCCATCGTGGTGATCGAGAACATCTCCCGCTATATCGAAAAAGGCGAAAAACCGCTCGACGCGGCGCTGAAAGGGGCCGGTGAGATCGGCTTTACCATTATCTCGCTGACCTTCTCGCTGGTGGCAGTGCTTATCCCTCTGCTGTTTATGGGCGATATCGTCGGCCGTCTGTTCCGCGAGTTTGCGGTGACATTGGCAGTGGCGATCCTGATCTCCGCACTGGTGTCGCTGACGCTGACGCCGATGATGTGCGCCCGGATGCTTAGCCATGAATCGCTGCGCAAACAAAACCGTTTCTCCCGTGCTTCCGAGCGTTTCTTTGACCAGGTGATCGCCCAATATGGCGTCTGGTTGAAAGTGGTCCTGAACCACCAGTGGCTGACGTTAGGCGTCGTCTTCGGCACCATGGCGCTGACCGTGTTGCTGTATCTGCTGATGCCGAAAGGCTTCTTCCCGGTGCAGGATAACGGCATCATTCAGGGCACGCTGGAAGCGCCACAGAGCGTTTCATTCAGTAACATGGCCGAACGTCAACAGCAGGTTGCTGCCGAAATCCTCAAGGATCCGGCGGTAGAGAGCCTGACGTCCTTTGTCGGCGTGGACGGCAGCAACGCCACGCTCAACAGCGGCCGTTTACAGATCAACCTTAAACCGCTGAGCGAGCGAAGCGATCGCATCCCGGCGATCATTACCCGCCTGCAACAACAGACGGCGCAGTTCCCCGGCGTGAAGCTGTATCTGCAACCGGTGCAGGATCTGACCATCGATACGCAGGTGAGCCGCACTCAGTACCAGTTCACCCTCCAGGCTATGTCACTGGATGAACTCAGCCTGTGGGTGCCAAAGCTGATGACTGAATTGCAGCAGGTACCGCAACTGGCCGAAGTGACCAGCAATTGGCAGGATCAGGGGCTGGTGGCCTATGTGAATGTGGATCGAGACTCGGCCTCGCGCCTTGGCATCACCATGAGCGATGTCGACAGCGCATTGTATAACGCCTTCGGTCAGCGCCTGATCTCGACCATTTACACCCAGGCCAACCAATATCGGGTGGTGTTGGAGCATGATGTCTCCAGTACCCCGGGGCTTTCCGCGTTAAACGATATCCGCCTGACCAGCAGCACCGGCACCATAGTGCCGTTAAGCACCATCGCCAAAATAGAAGAGCGCTTCGCCCCGCTGTCGATCAACCATCTCGATCAGTTCCCGTCGGCCACCGTGTCGTTTAACGTGGCCGCTAATTACTCGCTCGGGGAAGCGGTAGAGGCCATTACTCAGGCTGAGAAAGACCTCAACATGCCCAAAGACATCACCACCCAGTTCCAGGGGGCCACGCTGGCGTTCCAGGCTGCGCTTGGCAGCACGCTGTGGCTGATCCTGGCGGCGGTGGTGGCGATGTATATCGTGCTGGGCGTGCTGTATGAGAGCTTTATCCACCCGGTGACCATTCTTTCGACCCTGCCAACCGCCGGTGTCGGTGCGCTGCTGGCACTGATGCTCTCTGGGCATGAACTGGATGTGATCGCCATTATCGGCATCATCTTGCTGATCGGCATCGTCAAAAAGAACGCCATTATGATGATCGACTTTGCGCTGGCCGCCGAGCGTGAGCAAGGGATGACGCCGTTTGATGCCATCTATCAGGCCTGTCTGCTGCGTTTTCGCCCGATCCTGATGACCACACTGGCCGCGCTGCTGGGGGCATTGCCGCTGATGCTGAGTACCGGCGTCGGGGCCGAGCTGCGCCGCCCGCTGGGCGTCTGTATGGTCGGTGGCCTGGTGATGAGCCAGATCCTGACGCTGTTCACCACGCCGGTAATTTACCTGCTGTTTGATAAATTGGCGCGCAATACCCGCCGCCAGCCAGAACCGCAGGAGCTACCGTGAAATTCTTCGCCCTGTTTATCTATCGGCCGGTCGCCACGACGCTGTTGACGCTGGCGATCACCATCGCCGGGGTGATTGGCTTTCGGCTGCTGCCGGTATCGCCGCTGCCGCAGGTGGATTTCCCTGTCATTCTGGTAAGCGCATCCTTGCCTGGCGCCGATCCGGAAACCATGGCCTCCTCGGTGGCTACACCGCTGGAACGGGCCCTGGGCCGGATCGCCGGGGTTAATGAAATGACCTCGACGAGTTCTCTTGGCAGCACCAGGGTGATCCTGCAGTTCGATCTCGAGCGCGATATCAACGGGGCTGCACGTGACGTACAGGCAGCGATTAACGCCGCCCAAAGCCTGTTGCCCACCGGGATGCCAAGCCGCCCCACCTATCGCAAGATCAACCCGTCCGACGCGCCAATCATGATCCTGACGCTGACTTCGGATACCCATAACCAAGGGCAGCTGTATGACTTCGCTTCCACGCAGTTGGCGCAAAAAATTGCCCAGACGGAAGGCGTAGGCGATGTCTCGGTCGGCGGGAGTTCCCTACCTGCGGTACGCGTGGAGCTTAATCCCGGCGCTCTGTTCAATCAGGGGATTTCACTGGATGCGGTACGGCAAACCATCGCCAACGCCAACGTCCGCCGCCCACAAGGCGCGGTGGATGACCCACAGCAGCGCTGGCAGATCCAGGCCAACGACGAATTGAAAACCGCAGCGGCCTATCAGCCGTTGGTCATCCACTACAACAATGGCGCGGCGGTACGGCTGAGCGACGTGGCCAACGTCATCGATTCGGTACAGGACGTACGCAACGCCGGGATGACCAATGCCAAACCGGCCATCATTCTGACCATCAGCCGCGCCCCCGGCGCCAATATCATTCAAACCGTGGATCGTATCCGCGCCGAGTTGCCCGCGTTGCGGGAGAACATCCCCGCCTCGATCGAACTGAGTATTGCCCAGGATCGCTCGCCGACGATCCGTGCCTCGCTGGCCGAGGTGGAGCAATCTTTGGTAATAGCCATCGGGCTGGTGATCCTGGTGGTCTTCATCTTCCTGCGCTCTGGCCGCGCAACGCTGATCCCGGCAGTGGCCGTACCGGTTTCCCTGATCGGTTCCTTCGCCGCCATGTATCTGTGCGGCTTCAGCCTGAACAACCTGTCGCTGATGGCGCTCACCATCGCCACCGGCTTTGTGGTGGATGACGCCATCGTGGTGCTGGAAAACATTTCGCGCCACGTCGAGGCCGGAATGAAACCGATCAAGGCCGCCCTGCAAGGGGTGCGAGAGGTCGGCTTCACCGTGCTTTCCATGAGCGTATCGCTGGTGGCGGTGTTTATCCCCTTGCTGTTTATGGCCGGTTTGCCAGGCAGGCTGTTCCGTGAATTTGCCGTGACGCTTTCGGTGTCGATCGGGCTTTCATTGCTGATTTCACTGACGCTGACGCCGATGATGTGCGCCTATCTGCTGCGCTACCGGCCACCGCGCGAACAGCGGCGTATTCGGGGTTTTGGCCGGATGTTGCTGGGTTTACAGCAGGGCTATGGCCGCTCGCTCAACTGGGTATTGGGCCATTCCCGCTGGGTATTGGCAGTGTTCCTGGCCACTATCGCTCTCAACGTCTGGCTGTATATCAGTATTCCAAAAACCTTCTTCCCCGAGCAGGATACCGGCCGCCTGATGGGCTTTATCCAGGCCGATCAGAGCATTTCGTTTCAGGCGATGCGTGGCAAACTGCAAGATTTTATGCAGATCGTGCGGGAAGACAAGGACGTGGATAACGTCACCGGTTTCACCGGTGGTTCGCGTACCAACAGCGGCTCGATGTTTATCTCCCTCAAACCTTTGTCGGAACGCACCGATGATGCCCAGAAGGTAATCGCTCGCCTGCGTGCCAAACTGGCACAAGAGCCGGGTGCCAATCTGTTCCTGATGGCGGTGCAAGATATTCGCGTCGGCGGACGGCAAGCCAACGCCAGCTATCAATACACGCTGTTGGCCGACGATCTTGGCGAACTGCGCGAATGGGAGCCGAAGATCCGTACCGCACTGGCGGCGTTGCCAGAGCTGGCGGACGTCAACTCCGATCAGCAGGACAAAGGTTCGGAAATGGACCTGACCTACGATCGCGAAACCATGTCGCGGCTGGGCATTTCAGTCAACGACGCCAACAACCTGCTCAACAACGCCTTCGGACAGCGCCAGATTTCCACCATCTATCAGCCGCTGAACCAATACAAAGTGGTGATGGAGGTGGCTCCGCCCTATACCCAGGACGTGAGTTCGCTGGACAAAATGTTTGTGATCAACAGCAGCGGCCAGCCGATCCCGCTGTCTTACTTTGCCCAATGGCGGCCAGCCAACGCACCGCTGGCGGTGAACCATCAAGGGCTGTCGGCAGCCTCCACCATCTCATTCAACCTGCCGGACGGTGGCAGCCTGTCCGAGGCGACAGCGGCCATCGAACGGACCATGACGCAGTTGGGAGTCCCCTCCACCGTGCGAGGTTCCTTTGCCGGTACCGCGCAGGTGTTCCAGGAAACGCTGAAATCACAGCTGTTCCTGATCGCTGCGGCCATCGCCACGGTATATATCGTGCTGGGTATTTTGTATGAGAGCTATATCCATCCGCTGACCATCCTGTCTACGCTGCCTTCTGCCGGAGTCGGGGCACTATTGGCGCTGGAACTGTTTGACGCGCCGTTTAGTCTGATTGCGCTAATCGGCATTATGCTGTTGATTGGTATCGTCAAAAAGAACGCCATCATGATGGTCGACTTTGCCCTGGATGCACAACGCAACGGCGGGATCAGCGCCCGTGAGGCTATCTTTCAGGCCAGCCTGCTGCGTTTTCGCCCTATCATGATGACGACGTTGGCGGCCCTGTTTGGTGCCTTGCCACTGGTTTTGACCAGCGGCGACGGGGCGGAGCTGCGACAGCCGTTGGGGATCACCATCGCCGGGGGGCTGTTGATGAGCCAATTGCTGACGCTGTATACCACGCCGGTGATCTATCTGTACTTTGACCGCTTACAGATGAAGTTCCGTCACGGTATAAAACTGACGCCGCTGCCTCACTGATCGGCAGCAATGCGGGAGATAAAGGACCTATGAGTTGAACATCAAACCCAGCGCCCCGCCAGGGGCCACCTCGGTGCAATGGCTGCTGTGGATCGTGGCTTTCGGCTTCCTTATGCAGACGTTGGATACCACCATCGTCAATACCACGTTGACCAAAGAGCCGGGCACCGGCTCCACGAGGACACAATGAGAATTGGCATAACCGGCAAGCTGTTTATGGCGATCTTCGCCACCTGCATGTTGGTGTTGATCACCATGCACTGGGGCGTACGCGTCAGCTTTGAACGGGGTTTTATCGATTACATCAAGCACAGCAATGAGCAACGCATCAGCATGCTCGGCGACGCGTTGGAAGATCAGTATCGCCGCCATGGCAACTGGGAATTTCTGCGTAACAACGATCAGGTGGTGTATCAGATCATGCGTTCGTTTGAGCAGAACAGCGACAGCAGCCACAATCTGCCCCCCAAGGGTTGGCGCACCCAATTCTGGGTGGTGGACAGCCAGTATAACCGGCTGGTGGGTCATTCCGGCCCGATCCCTAAAGAGAGCACCCGCCACCCGATCCATTACAATAATCAGACCGTCGGTTGGGTGGTAGCGACCCCGCCGGAAAAACTGACGCGCAATGCGGACATCAATTTCGATCGCCAACAACGGCGCACCAGTTGGATGATCGTTGGGCTATCCACCTTGTTGGCGGCGGCAGTAACCTGGCTGATGTCGCGCGGCCTGCTGGCACCGGTTAAACGCCTGGTCGGCGGCACCCATCGGCTGGCAGCGGGTGATTTCAGTGCTCGGGTAGCGGTCAGCAGCCAGGATGAGCTGGGCCGGCTGGCGCAGGATTTCAACCAGCTTGCCACCTCGTTGGAAAAAAACGAACAGATGCGGCGGGCGTTAATGGCGGATGTTTCGCACGAGTTACGCACCCCGCTGGCGGTACTGCGTGGCGAGTTGGAAGCATTGCAAGACGGCGTTCGCCAACCCACACCTGCCTCGCTAAGTTCGCTACAGGCGGAGGTTTCCACTCTCACCAAATTGGTGGACGATCTGCACCAACTGTCACTCTCCGATCTCGGTGCCCTCGCCTACCGTAAATTACCCGTAGATTGCGTGCATCTGGTGCAGATCGCAGTGGCTGCCTTCCGTGAACGTTTTCATGCCAAGCAGTTGGAAATCGTCACCTATCTGCCAGAACAGATGCCACTGTTTGGCGACCCCGACCGACTGCTCCAGTTATTCAACAACCTGTTGGAAAACAGCCAGCGCTATACCGATGCCGGTGGTCGGCTGGAGATTGGTATCGAACGCCTACCGGGAACGGTACGGATTTACTGGCAGGACAGTGCCCCAGGAGTGAACGATGAGCAGCTTGCTCTCATCTTCGAACGCTTTTATCGCACCGAAGGATCGCGTAACCGCGCCAGCGGCGGTTCAGGGTTGGGACTCTCCATCTGTCAGAACATTGTGGAAGCACACGGTGGCGAGATCCGCGCACAACACTCGCCTTTAGGCGGCGTGCGCATTACAGTAGATTTCCCCACCTCTGGTGAATAACTAAGGTTGTTTGATGGAAAACCAAAATCAGCCACTACAGATCATGATTGTGGAAGATGAACCCAAACTGGGTCAGCTTTTGGTAGATTATCTGCAGGCTGCTGGCTACGCCACCCGCTGGCTGAGCAACGGCAGCGAGGTGATCCCGGCGGTGCATGAGCATCCACCGGCGCTTATTTTGCTGGATTTGATGCTGCCAGGCTGCGATGGCTTAACCGTTTGCCGTGAGCTACGCCGCTTTACCGATATCCCCGTCATTATGGTGACCGCCAAAATCGAGGAGATCGACCGCCTGCTGGGGCTGGAAATCGGGGCGGATGACTACATCTGCAAGCCTTACAGCCCACGCGAAGTGGTTGCCAGGGTGAAAACCATTCTGCGCCGTTGCTATCGTCCCCAGGAACCTAGCGAGGATGATTCACTGTTGCATATTGATGAACCGCGCTTTCAGGCCAGCTATCAGGGCCATATCCTGGATCTGACACCAGCGGAATTCCGCCTGCTGAAAACCCTGGCCTGCCAGCCGGGCAACGTGTTTTCACGCGAACAACTGCTGAACAATCTGTACGACGATTACCGGGTGGTGACCGATCGCACCATCGATAGCCATATCAAGAACCTGCGCCGCAAGCTGGAACTGATCGACGGCGACAAGGCATTTATCCGTTCGGTTTACGGGGTGGGCTATCGCTGGGAAGCCGAACCGTGCCGGCTGGTCAACGGGTTGTGACGCTTACTGAGTCCAGTCTTCCACCTCAAGCTCCGCGACCATAGAGAAAGCCCGATCGCTGGTCACTATGGTTGCACCACGGCTTACCGCATGTGCGGCAATCAGCTGATCCAACGCCCCCATCGGTCTGCCTTGTTTTTCCATGCTTGCGCGCATGACACCATAGCAATGTGCCGCCGCAGAGTCCCAGGAGTAAACGGTGACAGCGTCCAGGAACATCATCACCGTCTGTTTTAGCGCCTTGTTCTGCCGCTTGGCTACGCCATAAAGCAGTTCCGCCTGGGTGATGCTGGAAATACACACCGACGATGGCGGTACCCGGCCCATCGCCGCAAGCAGCCGGGGATGTTGACGAAAAAGCTGGCTCACCGTGTTAGTGTCGAACATATACATGACTTACTGTTCCTCCTTGAACGGATCCCGCTCTGCGACCCCTTGCTGGCGATCGTCAGCAGTCAGGAAGTCAGCAGGAACCACCACATTTTGCAGCATGGTCAGCAGCGGTTGCCAGGAATCCAATTTCATTGGATGCTTCGACAAGATCACGTTGCCCTGCTCATCCCGGCGAATATAAACCTGATCGACATCGAATTCGAATTCCACTGGCAATCTCACCGCCTGATTTCTACCGTTTTTAAAAAGCTTGGCGACCCTTTCCATATTGCACCTCCTCACGCTGGCATAGGCCAAAGCATATGCCTATTTTGAGTGGATGCCAAGGCCAAGCTGCCTGTTTTTTGTTCGCATAAGGAATGCGGATATCAGCCACCCTACCCTCTCAAGGTAGCCAAATCATCTGCCGTCGAACGTTTTGTGCCAACGATGCGAACCGTTACGCATTCGCCAAGGCAACCAGGGCAACCTATCACCAACCCGCAAGACCATGAGCACAAAAAGCCACCCATTTCTGTGCGCCGGCACGCATTACTTCACCGTTAAAAAAACGCTTGCCGAGACATTAGCTACACTTATCTCACTTATTGGCACTAATCAGGAGCAGGACCATGGCAAGCGGACATTATGAGCTGACAAAATCGAGCAACGGGCAGTATCACTTCAATCTGAAGGCCAGCAATGGCGAGATCATTCTCTCCAGCGAGATGTATGCCAGCAAAGCCTCGGCGGAAAATGGCATTGCATCCGTGCAAACCAATTCGCCTCATGAGGCGCAGTTTGAAGTGAAAATCAGCAGCAACAACAAGCCCTATTTCGTGCTGAAAGCCAAAAACCATCAGGTGATTGGCACCAGCCAGATGTACAGCTCGGATAGCGCAGCGAAAAGCGGTATTCAGTCGGTGATCAAGAATGGCCCTACCACCGACGTGCGCGATTTAAGCGCATAAATCTCATCCAGCCTGCGCGCGGTATCCGCTACCGCGCGTTTTTTCTGATGATGAAGATCAATCTCCCTTGAGAATTTCCGGTTAATTGCTGATTTCTTGCCGGGCTGCCGTTACAATCCCCCCGCTTTCACTGCGCCATTGGGTGGCGTGGTGCTGACCTGAAATCAGACCGAGACTCACTATGTTTACACCAGAACTTCTCTCCCCGGCGGGAACGCTGAAAAACATGCGTTACGCCTTTGCCTATGGGGCCGATGCGGTTTACGCTGGCCAGCCGCGTTACAGCCTGCGGGTACGCAATAACGAATTTAACCACGAGAACCTACAGCTTGGGATTAACGAAGCCCATGCGCTAGGCAAAAGATTCTACGTGGTGGTCAACATCGCGCCACACAACGCCAAGCTGAAAACCTTCCTGCGTGACCTGAAACCGGTGATCGACATGGGTCCGGACGCGCTGATCATGTCCGACCCCGGTTTGATCATGATGGTACGCGAAGCCTTCCCGCAGATGGATATTCACCTCTCGGTGCAGGCTAACGCGGTCAACTGGGCAACGGTGAAGTTCTGGCAGCAGATGGGCTTGACGCGGGTGATCCTTTCCCGCGAGCTGTCGCTGGATGAAGTAGCGGAAATCCGTAGCCAGGTGCCAGAGATGGAACTGGAGATCTTCGTTCATGGCGCACTGTGCATGGCCTATTCCGGCCGCTGCCTGCTTTCCGGTTACATCAACAAACGCGATCCCAACCAGGGTACCTGCACCAATGCCTGCCGCTGGCAGTACAAGGCAGAAGAAGGCAAAGAAGACGACACCGGCAGCATCGTGCATCTGCATGAGCCCATCGCGGTGCAAAACGTTGAGCCGACGCTGGGCATTGGCGCGCCAACCGATAAAGTCTTTATGCTTTCCGAAGCGCAGAAACCCGGCGAGTACATGAGCGCGTTTGAGGACGAGCACGGCACCTACATCATGAACTCAAAAGATCTGCGAGCCATCCAGCACGTAGAGCGGCTCACCCAGTTGGGCGTACATTCGCTGAAGATTGAAGGCCGTACCAAGTCGTTTTATTACTGCGCCCGCACCGCACAGGTTTATCGCCGTGCCATTGACGATGCCGTTGCCGGTAAACCCTTCGATCCTAGCCTGCTAACCACGCTGGAAGGTCTGGCTCATCGTGGCTATACCGAAGGTTTCCTGCGCCGCCATACGCACGATGCCCACCAGAACTATGATTACGGCTCCTCCATTTCCGAACTGCAACAGTTTGTCGGGGAGTTTACCGGGGTGCGCCGTGACGGTTGGGCGGAGGTGGATGTAAAAAATAAATTCCTGGTCGGTGATAGCGTAGAGATGATGACGCCAGGGGGTAACATATTGTTTACTCTGGAAAGCCTGCAAAACAAGAAGGGCGAGACGATCGATGTCGCTCCGGGCAACGGCCATATCGTTTATTTGCCGATCCCCGAGGATATCGACCTCAATTATGCGTTGTTGATCCGCAATTTGCCGCAGGACGATAGCCAGAACGGTTAAGACTTTATCGCCACCCGCCTGGGTGGCAATTTTTGGCAAATATTAGAATCAGATCACATCAATTAGCGCGCAGCTTGGTTATTATCAGGCTGCTTAAAACTAATAACGAAAATATTTGCATAGCAATACTAGGAACCACCTCCTTAGCCAGCCCAATCTCCCTTGGGTTGGCCTTTTCTTTTTTACCCCCTTTAATTTCAATTAGCAGAGAATTTCATTGGTGTTATTTAGGATATTTCTTGCATTACGCCAAGTGGCTCACCATGTTCCCTGCAATATATAAATTATTCTATAGCGATTAATTAAGTCATTAATACCAACGCTTAATTCGCATGAGCGAAAGGTATTACCCTCATTGGGCATTGACTCTATAAATACCTTGTAGCAGCCAAACTCGGCATTACCTGAATATTCTTATGGCCCGTTACCGGGTTGTAGTTTATCGTTAACGGCTTGGGTTAGGGGTTTAGTTACTGGGAACCTATCTGGCCCCCCTTTTGACAGCCGATTCGTTTTTCGCCATAAGGATCAGGAATGCACCAATATGCACCAGCACTGCTTATCATCAATGGTAAAAGCTCCGGCAACGAGGAAATTCGCGCAGCGGTGAGCCTGCTACGCAATGAGGGCCAAACCCTACATGTCCGCGTCACCTGGGAACTGGGAGATGCCGCTCGTTACGTCAAAGAGGCTAGCCAACTGAAGGTTGAAACCGTGATCGCCGGTGGTGGCGACGGTACCATCAACGAAGTTGCCGCCGCATTGGCACAGCTCCCCGCAGAATGTCGCCCAATACTCGGCATATTACCACAGGGCACCGCCAACGACTTTGCTACCGCCTGCGCTATTCCCCTACAGCCAGATTTGGCCTTGCAGCTAGCCATCAAGGGCCGAGCGGTGCCGATCGATCTGGCCAAAGTCAATGACGAGCGCTATTTCATCAATATGACGACCGGCGGCTTTGGCACCCGTATCACCACCGAAACCCCGGAAAAACTGAAGGCTGCGCTGGGGGGCGTTTCTTATTTCATCCATGGGTTGCTACGCCTGGATGCGCTGAAAGCCGACAGCTGCGAGATCCGCGGGCCAGATTTCCATTGGGCCGGAGAAGCGCTGGTGATCGGCATCGGTAACGGCAGGCAGGCCGGGGGTGGGCAGAAACTTTGCCCCGGCGCGCTGATCAACGATGGTTTATTGCAGGTGCGCCTGCTCACCGCCGAAGAGTTGCTACCTACGCTGGTCAATATCCTATTCAGCGGTGAGGAAAACAGCAACGTGGTCGATGCCTCATTACCATGGTTGGAAATCGCCGCGCCGCATGAAATCACCTTTAACCTTGATGGTGAGCCGCTGAAGGGTCGCAATTTCCGCATCGAGGTGCTGCCTAATGCTATCGAGTGCCGCTTACCGCCAAATTGCGATCTGCTGGGATAAGCAATGTGCTCAGATCGAGCAAGCTTTAGCCAGGCGTCACTCCCCTCACCCTTGCCCTCTCCCCAAGGAGAGGGGACAGTACGTGCTACAAATTAGATCCTGCGCTCAACCACTGTATCGTATAAACACCCTCTCCAACGGAGGGATTTAATATCAGGCAACCTCACCCCGTCCCCCACCGCATCATCGAATCAGCTCCCAACCTCAGATGAATTTACCGTGCTGCAAATTTACATCTACACCTGACCACATCACCGAATCAGCTCCCTCTCCCTGTGGGAGAGGGTTGGGGTGAGGGGTTGGTGCTACAAATTAACTCCCGCTCCTGAACACGCCCTGCGAACCAACACCCCTCTTTTGACCTCAAGATAAAACCGCCAGCCCGTGTCTGCGATCCACCGATAAATGTGATCTCCAGCGGCAATTCTCACAAATCATACTTGTATGGTAGTTAGCTCAAGGTTAATTTCCGCCCATACGTTATCAGCAACAGCAGGATGTGGAAGTCATGAAAATTGTTAAAGCCGAGGTATTTGTCACCTGCCCGGGGAGAAATTTCGTCACCCTGAAGATCACTACCGACTGCGGACTAACCGGGATCGGCGATGCGACCCTGAACGGCCGCGAACTGCCGGTCGCCTCTTACCTGGAAGATCACGTCTGCCCGCAGCTGATTGGCCGCGATGCTCACCAGATTGAAGATATCTGGCAGTACTTCTACAAGGGGGCTTACTGGCGCCGTGGCCCGGTGACCATGTCGGCTATCTCTGCGGTGGATACCGCGCTGTGGGATATCAAGGCCAAAGCGGCCAATATGCCGCTGTACCAGTTGCTGGGCGGCGCTTCACGTACCGGCGTCATGGTGTATTGCCACACTACCGGCCACTCGATTGACGAAGTGCTGGACGATTATGCCAAGCACAAAGAGCTGGGCTTCAAGGCGATCCGCGCACAATGCGGCGTACCAGGGATGAAAACCACCTACGGCATGGCCAAGGGCAAAGGCCTGGCATATGAGCCCGCGACCAAAGGCAACTGGCCGGAAGAGCAGCTATGGTCAACCGAGAAATACCTCGATTTCACCCCTAAACTGTTTGCAGCCGTGCGTGACAAATTCGGTTTTGACGAGCACCTGCTGCACGACATGCATCACCGCCTGACGCCAATTGAAGCGGCCCGCTTTGGCAAAAGCGTCGAGCAATACCGCCTGTTCTGGATGGAGGATCCTACCCCGGCCGAAAACCAGGAGTGCTTCCGCCTGATCCGCCAACATACCGTGACCCCGATTGCGGTCGGTGAGGTGTTCAACAGCATCTGGGATTGCAAACAGCTGATTGAAGAGCAGCTGATCGATTACATCCGTACCACCATCACCCACGCCGGGGGCATCACCGGCATGCGCCGCATCGCCGATTTCGCTTCGCTGTATCAGGTGCGTACCGGCTCACACGGCCCTTCCGATCTTTCACCAATCTGCATGGCGGCGGCGTTGCATTTTGACCTGTGGGTACCGAATTTCGGCGTGCAGGAATATATGGGCTATTCCGAACAGATGTTGGAAGTGTTCCCACATAGCTGGACGTTCGACAACGGCTATATGCATCCAGGCGAAAAACCAGGCTTGGGGATCGAGTTTGACGAAAAACTGGCTGCCAAATATCCCTACGATCCAGCCTACCTGCCGGTAGCACGCCTGGAAGACGGTACCCTGTGGAACTGGTAAACCGAGGAATTTCTATGAAAAGCATTACTGTGCAACAGCCAGGGCAATTGGTGATTGAAGAACGCCCGTTGCCTTCACCGCAGCAGGGTGAAGTCCGGATCCGTGTGGCTAGCGCCGGGATCTGCGGTTCCGACGTGCATATCTATCGGGGCCATAATCCGTTTGCCAAATATCCACGCGTGATAGGCCATGAGTTCTTTGGCCATATCGACGCTGTCGGCGAAGGTGTTGACCCGTCACGCATCGGAGAACGCGTGGTGGGCGATCCGGTTGTCAGTTGCGGCCATTGCTATCCTTGCTCGGTGGGCAGACCAAACGTCTGCACTGAACTGCAAGTCATCGGAGTACACCGTGACGGCGGGTTCAGCGAGTATGTGACGCTACCAGCCAAAAATGCCCATCCAGTACCGGACAGCATTCCAGACAACGAAGCCACGATGGTCGAACCCTTCACCATTGCTGCCAACATCTGTAGCCAACTGCAACCTGGCCCGTTAGATGTGGCCTTGGTGTATGGTGCCGGGCCGATGGGCCTCACCTCTATCCAGGCGCTGCGCGGCGTTTACGGCGTTAAACAGATTGTAGTGGCCGACCGTATCAATGAACGTCTGGCTATGGCCACCGCCAACGGCGCGGACGTAGTGATCAACAACAACCATCTTGATTTGGCCAGCGAGTTACAAAAACTCGGCATTCGGCCAACGCTGATCATCGATGCTGCCTGCCACCCGAGCATTTTGCCGGAGGCGATCGGCCTGGCTTCTCCCGCTGCACGCATTGGCATTATGGGCTTCTCTGCCGAGCCCTGCGTGATCAGCCAACAGGCCATTACCAGCAAAGAGATCTCGATTTACAGCTCACGCCTCAACAGCAACCGCTTCCCGCTGGTGATTGCCTGGATGACACAACGCCAGATCCAACCGGAGAAGTTGATCACCCATCAGTTTACGTTTACCCAAGTGCTTGAAGCGATGGAGATCTTCGAAAAAGACCAAAAGCAGTGCTGTAAGGTTTTATTGAAATTCTGACCTGACCACTTTCCAGCTACGGCCTGCTGTAGCTGGAAGGAAACAGGGGCTTCTGACCCTCATCTTTGCCGTCCTTACAACAACAATTTGCAGAGAACAGAACCATGATGAACGCAAAAATTGACAACACTCAGCCGGAAAGAAGTACCTCGGATCTGATCAAGGCGGCCGTTTCCGGCTGGCTTGGTACCGCACTGGAATTTATGGATTTTCAGCTTTATTCGCTAGGTGCAGCATTAGTCTTCCATGAAATATTTTTCCCGGAACAGTCCGCCGCCATGGCGTTAATCTTGGCGATGGGAACCTACGGCGCGGGTTATATCGCCCGTATCGCGGGTGCTTTCTTCTTTGGACGCATGGGGGATACCATCGGCCGTAAAAGGGTGCTGTTTATTACCATTACCATGATGGGGATCTGCACCACCTTAATCGGCGTGCTGCCAACCTATGCGCAAATCGGTATTTTCGCCCCTTTGTTACTGGTGTTACTGCGTATTATTCAGGGGCTGGGAGCAGGCGCGGAAATATCCGGAGCAGGAACCATGCTGGCAGAATATGCGCCTAAGGGTAAACGCGGGATTATCTCCTCACTGGTAGCCATGGGCACCAATTGCGGCACGCTGTCGGCAACTGCTATCTGGGCCGTGATGTTCTTCTTCCTGTCGAAAGAAGAGCTGCTGGCCTGGGGCTGGCGCGTACCTTTCCTGGCCAGCGTGGTCGTCATGCTGTTCGCCATCTGGCTGCGTATGAACCTGAAAGAAAGCCCGGTGTTTGAAAAGGTTAACGACGACAGCGCCAGCGCAACACCGGCTAACGCCGTGGTTGACAGCACCCATTCGCTGTCGGCGATGTTCAGCAGCAAATCCTTCTGGCTGGCTACCGGGCTGCGTTTTGGCCAGGCAGGCAACTCCGGTCTGATCCAGACTTTCCTGGCCGGTTATCTGGTGCAAACCCTGCTGTTTGAGAAGGCTATCCCAACCGACGCGTTGATGATCAGTTCCGCCATCGGCTTTATTACCATCCCGTTCCTTGGCTGGCTCTCCGACAGGATCGGCCGCCGGGTGCCTTATATCCTGGTCAATATCTCCGCCATCATTCTGGCTTACCCAATGATTTCGATGATTGTGGATAAGAGCAATGAGGTGAACGTGATTATGGCCTCGATCATTATTATCCATAACGTCGCGGTGCTGGGCCTGTTTGCGCTGGAAAACATCACCATGGCGGAAATGTTTGGTTCACGTAACCGTTTTACCCGCATGGCGATCTCCAAAGAGGCCGGTGGTTTGGTGGCGGTCGGCTTCGGCCCGGTATTAGCCGGTATCTTCTGCAATATGACCGACTCCTGGTGGCCAATCGCCGTCATGATGATCCTGTACTCCGCCATCGGCTTGTTGGCAGCGATATTGATGCCAGAAGTCAGAGATCGCGACCTGAGCCTGGCTGAAGATGCCGCTGAAAACCCAGCCCTGCCGTTGGCCCAGCGCGTCAGCAGTCATTAATCCCCTTCAATCCTCTGCCGCAGAGAAAGTTCTGCGGCAATCAAACCATCACACAGTGAGTTTTAACATGGATACCAAGCTGTTAGCAGCCAACGCCATTGTCCCGCAGTACGATCGTAGCAAACTGGTTCCGCGCCTGGTTCATCTGGGCTTTGGTGCCTTTCATCGCGCCCACCAGGCGGTATACGCCGATATCCTGGCGCAGGAGCACGGCAGCGACTGGGGATATTGCGAAATCAACCTGATCGGTGGCGAACAGCAAATCGCCGATCTCAAACAGCAAGACATGCTCTACAGCGTGGCCGAGATGTCAGCCGATGCCTGGCAATGCCGGGTGGTGGGCGTAGTAAAACAGGCGCTGCATGCGCAAGTCGACGGGCTGGACGCGGTGTTCCAGGCCCTGGCCCAGCCCGAAGTGGCGATTGTGTCCATGACCATCACCGAAAAAGGCTACTGTCATTCCCCCGCCACCGGCCAGTTGCAGCTTGATCATCCGCTGATTGTGCGGGATCTGGCTAATCCGCATCACCCACAAAGCGCAGTTGGGGTCATCGTCGCAGCCTTGGCGCAGCGTAAAGCGGCCGGGCAACCTGCGTTCAGCGTGATGTCTTGCGACAATATGCCGGAAAACGGCCATGTAACGCGTAACGTAATCACCGCCTATGCTAAAGCGCTCGATCCGGCTTTGGCTATATGGATCGAAACCCACGTCAGCTTCCCTTCCACCATGGTCGACCGCATCGTGCCAGCCGTGACGCCAGACACCCTGGCCCAGGTCGCACAGCACACCGGCGTACAGGATCCGGCAGCCGTAGCCTGCGAACCGTTCCGCCAATGGGTGATTGAGGACAACTTTGTCGCAGGCCGCCCAGCCTGGGAACAAGCCGGTGCCGAACTGGTCAGCGATGTCTTGCCGTTCGAAGAGATGAAGCTGCGTATGCTGAACGGCAGCCACTCGTTCCTGGCCTATCTGGGTTATCTGGCAGGTTACCCACACATCAGCGACTGTATGCAGGATGGGCATTACGTCAATGCCGCCCGCCATCTGATGCTGGCTGAACAGGCTCCAACGCTCAACACGCCGGGCACCGATCTGGAGAAATACGCCGATTCCCTGCTGGCACGTTATCGCAACACGGCATTGAAACACCGCACCTGGCAGATCGCCATGGACGGTACGCAAAAGCTGCCGCAGCGCATGCTGGATCCGGTGCGCTGGCATCTGGCCAACGGCAGTGATTTTGATTGCCTGGCGCTGGGCATAGCGGGTTGGATGCGTTACGTCGGGGGTAAGGATGAACAGGGTCAACCGATCGACATCAGCGATCCATTGCGTGAGGAAATTGCCCAGCGCGTCGCCAACAGTGCTGAAGGTGAGCCTCGCGTGACGGCGTTACTGCAAATGACCTCGGTGTTCGGACGCGACCTGCCGGATAATCAACGCTTCGTCAATGCCGTGACCAGTGCTTATCTGGCGCTGTTGGCGCGGGGAGCTAAAGCGACGTTGGCAAGAGTACTGGCGCGTTAATAGAAAAGCATGGAATGTGGGTGGATTTATCCGCCCTCTTTCACGGGTTAATCTGCTAGTATGGTGGCATTCACTATTACCCTCATATATTGATTGTCGCCATGTCAGAATCGTACATCCTCACGAATAACGTCCCGGTCAATCAGCAGATCTATCGTTTCCTGCGCAAAGATATTGTCGATTGCACCATCCCACCGGGCACGTTGCTTTCCGAGAAAGAGATCTCCACCCGTTTCAGTGTTTCACGCCAGCCGGTGCGCGAAGCCTTTATCAAACTGGCCGAAGCGGGACTGGTGCAGATCTTGCCGCAGCGCGGCACCTTCGTGATGAAAATTTCCGCCAAACGGGTGGCCGACGGGCGCTTTATCCGTCAGGCGGTGGAGTGTGCCATCGTGCGACGCGTTGCCACCAGCATCACCCCCGAGCAACTGATGACGCTGGAGCATAACCTGCATCGTCAGGAGCTGGCGGCACAGAATAATCAGATCCGCGAGTTTTTGGCGCTGGACGACGAATTCCACCATCTGCTGACGCAAATGGCCAACTGTGCCCTGGCGTGGGAAACCATCGAGACCATCAAAGCGACGATGGACCGGGTGCGCTTCCTCAGCCTGAGCGAAGTGTCACCGCCGGAGAATCTGATCCACCAGCATTACCGCATTTTTGAGGCACTGAAAGCCCAGGATCCGGATGCCGCGGAGCGGGCCATTCACGAGCATTTGCAGGAGATGATCTACTCGATCACCCCAATTGCCCTGCAAAATACCGACTGGTTTGAAGCCGAGTAAAAGCTGTTCCCCTCTCCGACCAGGAAAGGGGACGCCATCAACAAGCGCTCACTCGCAAATTTTGCCTTCTAAATAGCATTTCTTCTCAATCGCATCTATTGTCTCTTCGCATCATCAGGTTTTGATTAGTATCTTTTGCATAGCTTCAATCACCGCTTTTGACTACGCCGGTGGCCAAATACCCAGAGTTACCGGTGTATAAAGAAGCTTTAACGGGAGTGAATCATGACGGATATTGCACAATTGTTAGGTAGGGAAGCGGAAAACCTTTTGCAACATCGCTGTACTACCATCCCTGCTGAAAATCTGTATCTGCCCGGTGGCGATTTCGTTGATCGAGTGATGATCGATAACAACCGCCCAAACAGCGTGCTGCGCTCAATGCAAACCTTGCTGAACCATGGCCGCCTGGCGGGCACCGGGTACCTGTCGATCCTGCCGGTCGATCAGGGCGTGGAGCACTCTGCCGGGGCCTCATTTGCCGCCAACCCACTCTATTTTGATCCGAAAAATATCGTTGAGCTGGCAATCGAAGCTGGCTGTAACTGCGTGGCTTCCACTTACGGCGTGCTGGCTTCGGTCTCCCGCCGCTACGCCCATAAGATCCCGTTCCTGGTCAAACTGAACCACAACGAAACCCTGAGCTATCCAACACAATACGACCAGACCCTGTATGCCAGCGTTGAGCAGGCATTCAATATGGGCGCGGTGGCGGTTGGTGCAACCATTTACTTCGGTTCCGAGCAATCACGCCGCCAGATTGAAGAGATCTCGATCGCCTTTGAGCGCGCTCACGAACTGGGCATGGTGACCGTATTGTGGGCCTATCTACGTAACCCTGCGTTCAACAAGGATGGCGTCGATTATCATTCCAGCGCCGATCTGACCGGCCAAGCCAACCACATTGCGGCCACCATCGGTGCCGATATCGTTAAACAGAAAATGGCCGAGAACAACGGCGGCTACCGTGCGGTCAAATTCGGTTATACCGACGATCGCGTCTATGACAAGCTGACCACCGATCACCCAATCGATCTGGTGCGCTACCAGTTGGCAAACTGCTACATGGGCCGTGCTGGTTTAATCAACTCTGGCGGCGCGGCAGGGGAAAACGATCTGCAAGAGTCAGTGCGTACCGCCGTGATCAACAAGCGGGCTGGCGGGATGGGCCTGATCCTGGGGCGTAAAGCGTTCAAGAAATCGATGAAGGATGGCATCGCCCTGATCAATGCCGTGCAAGACACCTACCTCGACAGCAGCGTCACCATCGCTTAATCGCTATATTTCATAATGTTAGTCATCAAGGCTCAGCACTGCTGGGCCTTTTTTCATTCCCTCATACCCACTGCCTTTGCATTTATATTTTCTTTTCTTTCAAATCAATCTTTCACAATAAAATATTTATCTTTCAAAATGTGATCTATTTAAAACAATAATAGCTATAAAGTGATTACTGTAGGGTCATGGCGACAGAGCCGCAGTTCGCTCCAGGCCATAGCATCCATCACAGGAGAATAAAATGATTGAGCTAATAACCCACGGAGCCGAATGGTTTATCGGCCTGTTCCAAAAAGGCGGGGAAGTGTTTGTCGGTATGGTGACCGGCATTTTACCGTTGTTGATCAGCCTGTTAGTTATCATGAACGCGTTGATCAAGTTTGTTGGCCAGGAACGTATCGAACGTTTGGCACAGCGCTGTGCCGGTAACCCGGTTTCACGCTACCTGCTACTCCCCTTGATCGGCACCTTTGTGTTTTGTAATCCGATGACGTTGAGTCTCGGACGTTTTATGCCAGAGAAATATAAACCCAGTTATTACGCCGCAGCCTCCTACAGTTGCCACTCCATGAACGGCCTGTTCCCCCATATCAACCCTGGCGAACTGTTCGTTTACCTCGGAGTTGCCAGCGGTTTGACCACGCTTGGCCTGCCGTTGGCTCCTCTGGCAGTGAGTTATTTCCTGGTTGGGCTGTTCACCAACTTCTTCCGCGGTTGGATCACCGATCTCACCACCAGCGTGTTTGAACGCAAGATGGGCATCCAACTGGATCGCCAGGTTCAACTTTAATTTGTGGAGTGCAGCATGAGTGCTTACATCCGTATCGAGAAAGGGGCCAGCGGCTGGGGTGGCCCACTGCAGTTGCCCATTACGCCTGGCAAGAAGATCGTCTATATCACCGCCGGTACTCGCCCGGCGATCGTCGACAAACTCAGCGATTTGACCGGCTGGCCTGCGGTAGACGGTTTCAAGGAAGGTGAACCACCGGCGGAAGAAATCGGTCTGGCGATTATCGACTGTGGCGGTACTTTGCGTTGCGGTATCTACCCTAAACGGCGCATTCCGACCATCAATATCCACGCGACCGGCCAGTCTGGCCCGCTGGCGCAGTTTATTCTGGAGGATATTTACGTTTCCGGCGTGCGGGAAAACAATATCAGCCTGGTCGAGATTGCCGAGGGTTCTGAGGCTCCCGCCCCCCAGGCGCAGCCGAAAGCCCGCGACTACGACACCAGCAAGAAAATCACCGAACAAAGCGACGGCTTGCTGGCCAAGGTTGGTATGGGCATGGGCTCGGTGGTGGCGGTGTTCTTCCAGGCTGGCCGTGACACCATCGACACCGTGTTGAAAACCATTCTACCGTTTATGGCCTTCGTCTCGGCGCTGATCGGTATCATCATGGCCTCCGGTCTCGGTGACTTTATCGCCCACGGCCTGACGCCGCTGGCCAACAGCCCAATCGGCTTGGTGACATTGGCGCTGATCTGTTCCTTCCCCCTGCTTTCGCCGTTCCTCGGCCCTGGCGCCGTCATCGCTCAGGTCATCGGCGTGTTGGTGGGCGTACAGATTGGTCTTGGCCATATCCCCCCTCAGTTGGCACTCCCGGCGCTGTTCGCCATTAACGCCCAGGCCGCCTGTGACTTTATCCCGGTGGGTCTGTCCCTGGCAGAGGCCAAGCAGGATACGGTGCGTGTCGGCGTCCCTTCGGTACTGGTTGGGCGCTTCCTCACTGGCGCACCTACGGTACTGATCACCTGGGCCGCATCGGCCTTTATCTATCAATAAATTGCCCGGAGGAAAACCATGAGCACCATTTTCCAGACCACCATCACCCAGATTGGCGGCTGCGCCCGTGACGCACTGCTGGACAACATGCTGATCACCTTCCGAGAAGGCGCACCGGCAGATATTGAAGAGTATTGCTTCATCCACCAGCACGGCGAGACCGCCGGTGAATTACAAACCGGGGACGTAATGGAGCTTGGCGATCGGCGCTACCCCATCACCGCCGTCGGAGAAGTTGCCACCCAGAACCTGCGCGAACTGGGCCATATCACCGTGCGTTTTGATGGCGAAACTCAGGCCGAATTCCCTGGCACGATCCACGTAACAGGCAGCACGCCCGCTGATATCCCGTTAGGCAGCACACTGAAATTTATCGCATAAGGAGTAGATCATGTCTGAAGTAGCTGTAGTGATTGGCGGTGGCCAAACGTTGGGTGCTTTCCTGTGCCATGGCCTGGCTGAAGCGGGTTATCGCGTTGCGGTCGCCGATTTGAATGCCGACAACGCCAATCTGGTGGCACAGCACATCAATCAGGAGTTCGGGGCCGATCGCGCCATCGGTTTCCAGGCCGATGCCACCGATGAGGCCAGCGTTATCGCGCTGGCTGGTGCGGTCGACCGGGCTTTCGGTCAGACAAACCTGTTGGTGTACAGCGCCGGGATTGCCAAAGCCGCGCCGATCACCGATTTCCCATTGGGGGATTTTGACCGCTCCTTGCAGGTGAACCTGGTGGGTTATTTCCTGTGTGCCCGCGAGTTCTCTCGCCTGATGATCCGCGACGGTATCGCCGGGCGCATCATTCAAATCAACTCTAAATCCGGCAAGGTCGGCAGCAAGCATAATTCCGGCTACAGCGCTGCCAAGTTCGGTGGCGTTGGATTGACGCAGTCGCTGGCGCTCGATCTGGCAGATTACGGTATCACCGTGCACTCCCTGATGCTCGGTAACCTGTTAAAGTCGCCGATGTTCCAGTCGCTATTGCCGCAATATGCGCAGAAGCTGGGCATCAAGCCTGAAGAGGTCGAGAAGTATTACACCGATAAGGTGCCGCTGAAACGCGGTTGTGACTACCAGGACGTGCTGAACACGCTGCTGTTTTATGCCAGCGAGAAAGCCTCTTACTGCACCGGCCAGTCGATCAACATTACCGGTGGCCAGGTGATGTTCTGATTTACGGGTTGGGAATAAAGGCTAACTAGAATATGTACCTAACAGCCCCTCACCCCCACCCTCTCCCAATGCATAGACCGTGCTCCTCATGGACACCTGTTTTAGGGAGAGGGAGCCAGTTCGGTGTCGCGGTAAGGTGCTGGAGATCATCTGTGGCATAGGCTCAATGGCTAGGTACGAAAGTTAATTCGTAGCACGTACAGTCCCCTCTCCCTGTGGGAGAGGGTTAGGGTGAGGGGACGATCATCGAACTCTCTCCCTTTATTTTCATACAGGAGAACAACCGTATGACCAGCGCATTAATCACTTTCGCCGTTATCGCCTGGCTGATGCAAATCGCCCTGGGTTGGTGGCAGATCCAGCGCTTTAACCGCGCGTTCGATCGCTTATGCCAGTTGGGCACCGTCGGCGTTGGCCGCTCTGGGGGGCGGTTCAAACCCCGCGTGGTATTGGCACTGGCGTTTGACGCCCAACAGCGGGTATGTGGCAGCATGCTGATGCGCGGCCTGACCATCTTCGCCCAACCGAAACAACTCCAGCAGTTACATGGCATGCACCAGCAACAACTCAGCCCAGATGTGATCTTCCCTGAGGATCGGGCATGCCAAACTGCACTATCGTTAGCGATCGCACCGAAATCATGATATTTTCACATTAAAAGACATTACCTTTCATAGTGAACTATCTCACCGAGAGGAATGGTCAACTCTTGTGAACAGGGAATCGCTATGAAACCAAAGCAGCGGCAAGCCGCTATCCTCGAATACTTGCAGCGGCATGGCAAAACGGCAGTGGATGCCTTGGCTGGGCATTTCTCCACGACCGGCACCACCATTCGTAAAGATCTCACCTTGCTGGAAGAAGAAGGCGAGGTGATCCGCACCTATGGCGGTGTGGTGCTCAGCCGCGACGATGGCGATCAGCCCATCGATCGTAAAACCCATATCAACAGCGAAAAGAAACGCCAGATCGCCTATGCCGCCATCAAACTGATCGACGATGGCGATTCGCTGATCTTTGACGCGGGCAGCACGGTATTGCAGATGGTGCCGCATCTGGCACAGTTCAATAACATCACCGTAATGACCAACAGCCTGACTATCGTTAACGCGTTGGTGGAACTGGATAACGATCAAACCATCCTGATGCCCGGCGGCACCTACCGTAAAAAATCCGCCTCCTTTCACGGCAGCCTGGCAGAGTCGGCATTTCAGCAGTTCAGCTTCGATAAGCTGTTTATTGGTGCCGACGGTGTCGACCTCAATGCGGGTGTCACCACCTTTAACGAGGTGCATAATGTCAGCAAGGCGATGTGTGAAGCCGCCAGCCACATTGTGCTGCTGGTAGATTCCTCGAAGTTTGGCCGCAAAAGCCCCAACGTGGTGTGCGAGCTGAGCGTCGTGGATACCCTGATCACCGATAACGGCATCAACCCGGATTACCTGGCTGCGCTACAGGCCAAAGGTATCAATATCATTCTGGTAGGAGACCCCCATGATGAGTAACGCCAATGCCCTGCTCAATTTTGCCCGTGAAACGTTGGAGATTGAGCTGACCGAAGCGCAACGCCTGCTGACACGCCTGGATGACAACTTTGTCCGCGCCTGCGAACTACTGCTCAACTGCCGTGGCAAAGCGGTGATTTCCGGTATTGGCAAATCCGGCCATATCGGCAAGAAGATTGCCGCTTCGCTGGCCAGTACCGGCACCCCGTCGTTTTTCGTCCATCCGGCGGAAGCCTTACATGGCGATTTGGGGATGATCGGTGCCGAGGATGTGGTGATCTTTATCTCCTATTCAGGCCGCGCCAAAGAACTGGATCTGATCCTGCCACTGCTGGCAGAAAGCAAGATCCCGGTGATTGCCATGACCGGTGGCAAAGAGTCGCCATTGGCGCTGGGAGCGGCATGTACGCTGGACATCAGCGTTGAACGTGAAGCCTGCCCGATGGGCCTGGCTCCGACCTCCAGCGGAGTGACTACGCTGATGATGGGGGATGCATTGGCAATGGCCCTGATGCGCCAGCGCGGTTTTAATGCCGAGGATTTTGCTCGCTCCCATCCGGGTGGCAGCCTAGGTGCTCGCCTGTTGAATCGGGTACATCACTTGATGCGTACCGGCGATCGCCTGCCGATGGTGCAAGAAAGCGCTAACGTGATGGAAGCGATGCTGGAGTTGAGCCGTACCGGGTTAGGTTTGGTAGCCGTCTGCGATGCACAGCAAAAGGTGGTGGGTGTCTTTACCGACGGCGACCTGCGCCGCTGGTTGGTGAAAGGCAATAGCCTCAATGATGGCCTCAGCCCGGCGATCACACGCCCCGGCTACCGGTTGCCAGAACAGTGGCGTGCCGGGGAAGCTCTGGAAGCGTTGCACGAACAGCACATCAGCGCCGCTCCGGTGGTGGATATCGATGGCGTGCTGGTAGGAGCAATCAACCTGCACGACCTGCATCAGGCCGGGATCGGCTGATAGTAGCAAACCTCTCACGTAGGGGCGTAGCATGCTACGCCCACTTAACGGCCTTGGCGCGTAGCTTTGCCCCTCAGCAGCGTTATTTCCAGTCTGGATTAGCCTCAAACTGTTTTTTCAGCAACGCTTTCATTTGATCGTCCGGTTTACCCAACCATTGATATTTGGCGTATTTCTTCGGATGATCGATTGCCTGCGGCTTATTGGGCACTTCAACCCGCACGCCCCAAGCCTGGGACTTGTCTGCTTTAAAAGCCACAATCATAAAGTTATTGGCACAGTCATGCGGCTTGCAGATGTTACCAAGCTGGTAACGTTGGCCCTTCCAGGTGACGGTTTCTGCAGGCGTAGAAGTGCCGACCCCTTTGCGCGCCCAACCAGGTAACTGTGCCTGGCCCTTCACCATATTTTTCCAACTGGTTTGGTAGCCCGGCTGCTGGATCAGATCTGAGGCAGTGATAATCTGTTCAGCAAAACTGCCGGTGCTAAATCCAAGCAGGGTCGCCACCAGGGCTCCCTGCAACCTCTTTTTTCCTATCATGGTCTTCTCCCTCGGTAAATCAAAAACGTAGCTCCAAGTAGCTCAGACCACAATTAAACGGGAAAGTTGGTTCAGCGTTTTTCGTCAGACTACCTGCCAATACCCTTTTTTGGTTGCCCCAACCCTGATTAACCGCTTTCCTTCCTAGAAACGGTGGTAAATTTTCTCCCGACATTTCTTCCGACATTTCTTCCGACATTGTGGCAACGTTTCTCAGCTTGTCACCCAATACCTTTGGTTAATGTCGCCACCAGTTTCGCCAGCATAAACTCAATCTCAGGATCACCACCATGCGTGGAAATGGTGTACCGGCCCAATCCCCTGCCCCACCTCCAGGCTATCGGCCTGCTGTAAAGCCAGTTGCAGGTAGTTTTTTGCCGCTGCCACGGTATCGGCCCAGCTCTGGTGGCGCGGGCGCAAGGCTGCCAGTGCCGCAGATAAGGTGCAACCGGTGCCGTGCGTATGCCTGGTCGCTATGCGTGGTGCGCTAAAGCGCTGCTCAAAGCCGGGAGTAAATAACCAATCCGGGCTTTCATCTTCACTGAGGTGGCCGCCCTTCATCAACACCGCCTGGCAGCCCATCGCTAACAATGCCTGGCCCTGCTCACGCATTTGAGATTCGTTTTGTGCCGGAGCACAGGCCAACAAAGCCGCAGCCTCTGGCAGGTTGGGCGTGATAATGGAAACCAATGGCATTAGCTCACGGCGGATGGATTCCACCGCTTCCGGAGCCAGCAGCGGGTCACCGCTTTTCGCCAGCATCACCGTATCCAGCACCACATAAGGCAGCGTGTAATGGTGCAGACGTTCGGCCACCGCCTGCACGATATCGGCATTGGCCAACATACCAATCTTAGCGCTGTCGATACGCACGTCGCTGAGTACCGAATCCAACTGAGCGGCCACAAATGCCGGTTCGATATGATATACCGACTGCACGCCACGGGTATTCTGCGCCACCAGCGCGGTGATCACGCTGGTGCCATAGGCCCCCAACGCGGAGAAGGCTTTCAGATCGGCCTGAATACCGGCCCCGCCGCTAGGATCGGTACCAGCAATGGTTAAAGCGTTAATCCGTTTCATAGCAGATCCTCCATACGCAGCTGGTAGAGAGCATCCAGGAAGGCGGCAGTAAAGCTGCCAGGGCCAGAGCAACTCGCAGTTGCCCTTTCACCACATAGCGCCATCACGCGACAAGCGGTGGCGACGTTATCCAGCCGATCGCCCGGTAAACTGCAAAATGCTGTCACGATAGCCGAAAGCGCGCAACCAGTCCCCACCACGCGCGTCATCAATACATCGCCACCTGTGACGGCCCAGTCTCGTTCACCATCGGTGATATAATCTGTCTCACCGGTGACGGCCACAACCGCCCCGCAATTACGTGCCAATACGCGCGCTGCGGGTAGCGCCACCAGCGAGTCATCCTGGCTATCCACACCACGAGCGCTGGTTTGCAGGCCGCTCAATGCAATGATTTCCGACGCGTTGCCACGGATCGCCGCAGGCCGCAGAGTGAGCAGGTGTTGAGCAAAGGTAGCGCGATATGCCAATCCCCCAACGGCAACCGGATCCAGTAGCCAGGGTTTTTCCGCCCGATTGGCCGAATCGATGGCGGCTAACATCGACTCGGCCCGTGATGCGTGCAGGGTACCGATATTGATCAACAGCGCATCGGCCACACAGCTGAACTGCGCAGCCTCTTCCGGTTCCACCACCATTGCCGGGGAAGCGCCAAGCGCCAGCAGCACGTTGGCCGTCAGCTCTTGCACCACTTCGTTGGTCAGGCAATGGATCAATGGAGGTTGGCATTTAAATTGGTTAAAGCAGGCCGCAGCACGAGTGCCGGGTAACACATCAGGTCGAGTGAACATAATGCTCCCAACCGGCGTTCAAGAAGGCGGGTACCGGCTGAGATACCGTGACTTCCCTACGCTGGTATAATCCAGATCAGGTAATACGGGTAATTTCTCAGCCCCTAAAGGCACCCCGAGTCGACGTTTGCCATTATTGGGGTTGCCGCCAGTGAGGTCAATCACACGATAGCGTCAAAAAATAAAAAGGAGACGTCATGCACCCCAGGTAATGTATAGTTCGCGTTTAACGGGGAAACCATGCTTACTCACACATCTATTCGCCTTAACAAATACATTAGCGACAGCGGCATGTGTTCTCGTCGCAATGCCGACCTACACATCCAACAGGGCAACGTTTTTATCAACGGCAGGCTAGCCTCCGTGGGTGCTCAGGTATTGGGCGGGGATGTGGTGGAAGTTAACGGCCAGCCAATCGAACCGCGTGATGCGGGCGATCTGGTGCTTATCGCACTGAATAAGCCTGTTGGCATCATCACCAGCATGGGAAAGCACGTGCGAAATAACATCGGTGATTTCATTAATCACAGCAGGCGCATCTTTCCCATCGGACGCCTGGATAAAGACTCCCAAGGGCTGATTTTCCTGACCAATGACGGCGAACTGGTCAATAAGATCCTCCGAGCAGGCAATAATCATCAAAAAGAGTACCTGGTAACCGTCAATAAACCGGTGACCGATGAGTTTATTCAGGGCATGAGCGCGGGCGTCCCCATACTGGGTACGGTGACTCAAGAATGCCCAGTGGAGAAAGAAGCCCCGCAGGTGTTTCGCATCACGCTGGTACAAGGACTCAACCGCCAAATCCGCCGCATGTGCAAATATTTTGGTTATGAAGTCACCAAACTTGAGCGCGAACGTATTATGAACATCGCTCTAAAAGGGTTGCCGCTGGGCGAATGGCGGGATTTGACCGATGATGAACGGATCGAGCTATTTAAGCTGGTTGAACACTCCTCGTCAGAGGACATTTCCTCCCCGCTTAGATTACCATTACCACCGACATAAACATCCCCGGAAAAGTGGGGACGTACTGAGCGCGACCGCCCTCACAGAGGGGGCTACAATGCTGTTGAAAGTTCGCATCTTCTCCTTCCGTTCGAAATTGCCATCGACCTCTCAAAACAGTCCGTAATTACCAGTTGATCTTGTTTTCATTCGGCTCTATCTTCTCGCATCCGGGTACATGAAGCGGCTCGCTGGATGCGGTCTATCCCTCCTCTTCCCCTTTCCGTCTACCAAACGGATTAATGACTCTTATCTTGTCAGAGTTACCTCACAGCATTTGAAAAACTTCGGTAAACATGAACTCAACGGTTAAAGATACCCTGGCAGCCCGTAGCGTCGCCCTAAACCCGTGGACAGGCTTTTACTTCCTGCAATCGCTGCTGATCAACTTCGCTCTCGGCTATCCGTTCAGTCTGCTTTATGCCGTGGCGTTCAGCTGTGTGTTACTGCTGCTGTGGCGCCTCAGCCCGCGCCTGCAAAAGAGTGTGATCGGGCTGTGTAGCCTCGTCGCCGCCATGTATTTCCCGTTTGCTCAGGCCTATGGCTCACCCAATTTTAATACCCTGCTGGCGTTACACTCGACCACGGTGGAAGAGTCCAGCGAGATATTGACCATCTTCCCGTGGTACAGCTATCTGGCGTCCGTGTTTATTCTGGCGCTGGGCATTATCGCGCTGCGCCGTAAGCCAGCACCAAAAGGCGCCTGGAATACCCTTCACTGCTTATGTCTCACCATCAGCGTGGTCTGCTTTTTTGTCACGCCAGTACAGAATCTGGCGTATGGTGGCGTGTTTAAATGGACAGATTCTGGTTATCCCGCCTTTCGCTTCGTCAGAGATGTGATCGTCAATAACCAGGAGGTAATTGATGAGCAAGCCCGTATGCAGGCGCTTTCACAACTGAAAGATTCCTGGAACGTGCTGGCGGTAAAACCGAAATATCACACCTACATGGTAGTGATCGGTGAAAGCGTGCGGCGAGATGCCTTAGGCGCGTTTGGTGGACACTGGGACAATACTCCCTTTACCAGCCACGTAAACGGCACGTTGTTGCTTAACTATATTGCGGCCAGCGGATCAACACAGAAATCGCTTGGTATCACCTTAACCCGTGTCATTAACGGCAAGCCGCAGTATCAGGATAACTTCGTCACGCTGGCCAACCGGGCCGGCTTTCAGACCTGGTGGTTCTCAAACCAGGGTCAAATTGGTGAATATGACACTGCTATCGCCAGCATTGCCAAACGCGCCGATGAAGTCCAGTTCCTGAAAAACGGTGATTTTGAAGCGGATAAAAACACCAGCGATGAAACGCTGCTCAAGATGACCGCCCAGGTTTTCGCCGCCCCGCGCACTACGGCCCCGCAGCTGATCGTATTGCACCTGATGGGATCACATCCGCAAGCCTGCGACCGGACCCAGGGGAAATACGTGGACTTTGTGCAATCCAAAGAAACCTCCTGCTATCTCTACAGCATGACGCAAACTGACAACCTGCTGAAACAGCTCTATCAGCAGTTACGCGACACCGGGGAAAGTTTCTCCATGGTTTACTTCTCCGATCACGGTCTGGCGTTTAAAGAGCGCGGCACCAAGGTGCAATATCTGGCGCACGATGACCAGTTTCAGCAAAACTTTCAGGTGCCCTTTATGGTGCTTTCCAGCGATGACACCGCTCATCGTCTGATTAAAGCAACGCGTTCAGCCAATGATTTTCTGACCTTTTTTGCCTCGTGGACCGGGATAAAAACCAAAGAGCTGACACCCAAATACCCGTTTCTTTCCGAGCAGAAAGCCGGCCCCGTCTATATCACCAACTTTAAGCTCAAGAAAGTGGACTACACGCATTTGCCGACGGATATCTTTGAAACCCAAACGCGTTGAAGTATAACAAGGTAGCCTTTGCATCTCGGGCCACTTTGTTTGTAATATGAGGCAGTTAAATTGAAAAAGAGCCTGTTCAACGATGAAGAAACTCACTTTTCTGCCTCTCATTTTCCTGACATGGGTACTGGCGGGCTGCACCAGTGACTACATTATTACCACCAAATCTGGCGATATCCTGCAGGCCCACGGCGAACCGGACACCGATCGCAATAGCGGCATGACCAGCTATACCGGCATGAACGGCGATTATCATCTGATCAATACCAATGATATTTCAGGAATAGTGAAAAAATAGCGGGTGTCTGAGTTATTCCAAACCGTAGCGGCTTTCTTGTTTATTAGAAATAGCCAACAAAATATCATTTTCGCTAACCAGGCGAGAAAAGCCTGGTCGCGATAACGTTGAAGCAATATCTGCCCTTATTTAGCCGCCAACTGACACAGTTTTAAAGCCACGTTATAGGACGCCTCAAACGATTTAAGGGGCAAAAACTCAAACCGTGAATGGAAGTTATGCGCGCCGGTAAAGAAGTTTGGCGTTAATAGCCCCTTTGCTGACAGCGCGGCACCATCTGTACCGCCACGCATCGGAATGACTTTCGGCTCAATGTTCAACTCGGCCAGTGCGGCAAAAATCAAATCAATGGCCCGGCGGTCATCAGTGATGGCATTGCTGATATTGCTGTAGGTATCGCTGATGTGATACTCCACGTGGGCGGTGGGGTACTGCGCAGCAACCTTTTGTGCCACTTCACCAATCTGCTGTTTGCGGCGCTCAAAGTTCGCCAAATCGAAATCACGGATATTGGCTTTCAGCAGCGCTTCGCTTTGCGATGCCTGCATGCCGTTAAACCAGATATAACCTTCGCGCCCTTCGGTATGCTCAGGAGTCTGCTGACGATCGAAGTGGCCGATGTAATCCATCGCCATCAACAGTGGGTTCACCAGCACGCCTTTCGAGGACATCGGGTGGCTGGTCACGCCGGTAAAACGCAGTTCGGCGCTGGCGGCATTGAAGTTTTCATACACCACTTCGCCCAGTTCGCAGCAGTCGATGGTCCAGGCAAAATCAACGTCGAAACGCGCCAGATCCAGCGCTTTGGCACCGCACAGGCCAATCTCTTCGTCCGGTACAAATGCCACCACGATATCGCCGTGTTGGTGCTCGGCGGTAAGGTTTTCCAGTACGGTCATCACCACGGTAACAGCCGCTTTGTTATCCGCCCCTAACACACTGGTGCCGTCGCTGAAAATAATCTCTTCCCCCGGATAGGCTTTGATTTCCGGGTGTTCAGCGGTGCGTAGCCAGATATCTTGCCGCGCGTTCAGGCACAAATCCTCACCGGTAAAGCGCAAGATTTGCGGATGGATATCCGGCGATAAACCGACGTCAACGGTATCGATATGGGTGATAAACCCGATACGTGGCGCGCCGGGTACGTTGCCTTTTTTTACTGCGGTGACGGTCGCATGTTCGTCAATAACCACATTATCCAGGCCGAGTTGGCGCAGTTCCTCAGCCAGCATCTCCGCCATGGCAAACTGGCCAGGAGTGCTGGGCAAAGTACTTACCGCCGGGTTGCTCTGGCTGGTGACGGCCAGGTAGCGGAAGAAACGTTGGGTTAACTGCGTGGCGAGCGGTGAAGACATTATGTTGTATATGAACGCATCCCGTTTGCAAGGCTTCCATGGCTAGGATCACCAGAGCAATCTTTCAGAATTCACCCTTTCGTTAGAGTTTATCTTTGCCAACGACCGCCTTTACCGAGGCTAGCGTTGACCTCATGGTTATCGTTCGATGTTATTTGCTGACAATGTAAATTTAATGTTATTTATTAAGCGCTTTAGTACAAGCTTTATTTTTCAGTGGTAGGTACACCAACAGGAAGATAGTGATGATAATTAAAATTACAAAGCTTGCGCTGGCCATAGCAGCGCTCTCGATAAGCTCTGGGGTAGCAGCAAAAACGTTAGTCTATTGTTCAGAAGGTTCACCAGAAAACTTTAACCCGCAACTCTACACTTCCGGGACCAGCGTAGATGCCAGCGCGGTGCCGATCTATAACCGGCTGGTGGATTTCAAGGTCGGGACCACTGAACTGCAACCTAGCCTGGCAGAAAGCTGGGACGTGAGCGAAGACGGCAAGGTGTATACCTTCCATCTGCGCCAAGGGGTGAAGTTCCAGAGCAACAAATATTTCAAGCCGACGCGCGATTTTAACGCCGACGATGTCATCTTCTCGTTTATGCGCCAGAAAGATGCCAACCATCCCTATCACAACGTCTCCAACGGCAACTACTCCAACTTCGAAAGTCTGGAATTTGGCAAGTTAATCACCGCCATAGACAAGGTGGATGACCATACGGTGCGTTTCACGTTGGCCCATCCGGAAGCGCCGTTTGTCGCCGATTTAGGCTGGTATTTCGCCTCGATCCTCTCTGCGGAATATGCCAATGCCATGCTGAAAGCGGGCACGCCCGAGCGTGTGGATATGGAGCCGATAGGCACCGGGCCGTTTGAACTGAAGCAGTATCACAAAGACTCCCGCATCCTGTTTAGCGCCTTCCCTGATTACTGGCAGGGTAAAGCGAAAATCGACCGTTTGGTGTTCTCCATCACGCCGGACGCATCGATCCGTTACGCCAAGTTGGAAAAAAATGAATGCCAGGTGATGCCGTTCCCTAACCCGGCAGACCTGCCGCGCATGAGGGAAAACAAAGACATCAACCTGATGCAAAAAGCCGGCTTGAACACCGGCTTCCTGGCGTTTAACACCCAAAAAGCGCCGCTGGATAACGTGAAAGTCCGTCAGGCGCTGGCGCTGGCCATCAATAAACCGGCGATCATCGAGGCGGTATTCCACGGCACCGGCACTGCGGCAAAAAATATCCTGCCACCGGGCGTGTGGAGTGCCGATGCGGATTTGAAGGACTACGATTACGATCCGCAGAAGGCCAAAGCACTGCTGAAAGAAACCGGCTTCGCCAACGGCATGACCATCGATCTGTGGGCAATGCCGGTTCAGCGCCCATACAACCCGAACGCCAAGCGCATGGCCGAGATGATCCAGGCCGACTGGGCGAAAGTGGGCGTAACGGCCAAAGTAGTTACCTTTGAGTGGGGCGAGTACCTGACGCGAGTGAAAAACGGCGAGCATCAGGCCGCACTGATGGGCTGGACCACCGCAACCGGTGACCCGGATAACTTCTTTGGCCCGCTGTATAGCTGTACGTCAGCCAACGGCGGTTCTAACTCGTCGAAGTGGTGCTATCAGCCGTTTGATAAACTGATCCTGGAGGCTCGTGCCGAAAGTAATCACCAAAAGCGCGTGGAGCTTTACAAGGAGGCCCAGCAGATGATGCACGATCAGATGCCGGCGGTGATGATTGCCCACTCGACGATTTTTGAGCCGGTACGTAAAGAGGTGAGCGGATACGAAATCGATCCGTTCGGCAAACACATTTTCTATCAGGTCGATGTGAAATAAGCACTGACGTTTGACCGATTGTGCAAGGCTTCAATCCGCGAGGAATGAAGCCTTTTTTATTGGCGAAAAGCTCATTCAGGGTATGTTACATATTAAGCCCCAAAAACTCGAATAGTATGATGTTTGAAAAATAAAACCGCTATCGTCTGTGATCCAGCTCCTATATTTAATTAATCAGGCCAGACTTTTCCGGCCATGGTTCCACAGGGAGAAAAGTATCAACCACTTATTCGGCCACCAATGGTTTCTGGCAACGATATTGATAGCTAGCCCCCATACTTTCGCAGCATTTCCCTCTGACCCGATTATTCAGGCGCAGGAGCAATTGGCACAGATTGCTGCATATCAGTGCAGGATCGACTCCCGTTCGGCACAAGGCGATCGTACCCTGGTGCGTTACAGCTACCGTAAGCCGGGCCATGTGCGGATGGATTTCAGCGAACCGCATCGCGGTGCCGTGCTGATCTATGATCCCGATAGCGGTAAGGTGCGGGTATGGCCATTCGGTATCGGCACACTGCCCGTGTTGAGCCTGTCACCCAGCAACTCGTTGGTACAGGGGCCTAACGGCCATCGCGTAGACCAATCGGACGTCGGCACCTTGCTGCGTAATATTCGCCACCTCCAGCAAGGGGGAAAAACGACCGTAATCGGCAAGGAAGTCCTGACAGGGCAAGCCGTTTTGCATCTCTCCATCCTTGGAGCGGCTGGGGTTAGCATTGATGACGTTCACCGTTATGAGGTCTGGTTAGAGGACAGCCACGGCTTCCCAACCAAGGTAATGAGCTACGATACCGACGATCGAGAAATGGAAACCGTGGTAATGGATGCGCTGGTGTTCAACCTGCATTTTCCCGCTGACTTCTTTACTCCTTAAGGTAGAACCCAAGCTATGGCCGAATATCAGTTTGCCACCACCTGGCGCATCAAAGCCCCGTTACCGACGGTGTGGGAGGTGCTTTATCATCCCGATATCTGGCCAAACTGGTGGAAAAACCTGTTGCAGGTGATTGAGATAGGCAAAGGCGATGCACTCGGCATCGGTGCGTTGCACCGTTATACCTGGCAAGGCGTGCTGCCTTACCGCATCACCTTCGACATGCATGTGGTAAATATCGTGCCGCTAAAGCTGCTGGAGGGACGAGCCAGCGGCGAAGTAGAAAGGGCCGGCCAATGGCTGTTAAGTTCTGATGGGGCTTATACCCTTGCGCGTTATACCTGGCAGGTGCGTACCACGACGCGCTGGATGAACTATTTGGCACCACTGGCAGCACCGTTATTTCGCTGGAACCACGATGCGGTGATGCGGTGATGCGGGCCGGGGCAAAAGGGTTGGCCCAACGATTGGGCACCAGCGTTGAAATGAGTTGATTGTCAGCTATAGTGCTAGCAAATCATCAGGAGCTGCCATGCAAATAAGACCTTGCCAAGAGGCCGATCGCCCTTTCCTGCGCAGCCTGTATCTGGCCGCCCGCCAAGCCGCTTTCACCTGGCAAGATAGGCAAAATTACCGGCTGGAAGATTTTGACCGTTCCACCTTGGGCGAAGAGATCTGGGTGGCCGAGCAGGATGGCAAGCTGCTCGGTTTTGTTTCGATTTATCGCGCCGAGGATTTTATTCACCACCTGTATGTCGATCCGCAGCTGCCACCGCAGGGCGTTGGCAGTGCGCTACTGCACGCAACAGAGCAGACGTTCAGCTCCACTGGCTCGCTCAAGTGCCTGGTGAAAAACGACAGGGCACTGGCGTTCTATCACAAGCACGGCTGGCAGATTATCTCCACCGGCGGTGACGTCGGCGAAGAGTATTACCTGATGCATTCGCCAAAAAGATAAAAAAGCCATTTAAAATAAATGGCTTAATAATAAAACTAACATGCTATTAGTCGTGGGTTAACTAACGGCTAATCATTCCCACTCGATGGTCGCCGGTGGCTTGCCGCTAATATCATAAACCACGCGGGAAATACCGTTGACTTCGTTGATGATACGGTTGGATACGCGCCCCAGGAAATCGTACGGCAGGTGTGCCCAATGCGCGGTCATAAAGTCGATGGTTTCTACTGCACGCAGTGAGACAACCCAATCGTATTTACGGCCATCGCCCATCACACCAACGGAACGCACCGGCAGGAACACGGTGAACGCCTGGCTGACCTTGTTGTACAGATCGGCTTTGTGCAGCTCTTCGATGAAGATCGCATCGGCACGGCGCAGCAGATCGCAATACTCTTTCTTCACTTCGCCCAATACGCGCACGCCCAGACCTGGCCCTGGGAACGGGTGACGGTACAGCATGTCGTACGGCAGGCCCAGCTCCAGACCAATCTTGCGCACTTCGTCTTTGAACAGCTCTTTCAGCGGTTCCACCAGCCCCAGCTTCATCTCTTTCGGCAGGCCACCGACGTTGTGGTGCGATTTGATCACGTGCGCTTTGCCGGTAGCGGAAGCGGCAGATTCAATCACATCCGGGTAGATGGTGCCCTGAGCCAACCATTTCACAGCGCTCTGCTTGCAGGCTTCTTCGTCGAACACTTCGACAAACACGCGGCCAATGATTTTACGTTTGGCTTCTGGCTCATCAACACCCGCCAGCGCGCTCAGGAAACGATTCTCCGCTGCTACGTGCACGATGTTCAGACCGAAGTGGTCACCGAACATTTCCAACACTTGGTCGGCTTCGTTGAGGCGCAGCAGGCCGTTATCTACGAATACGCAGGTAAGACGCTTGCCAATGGCACGGTGCAGCAGCATGGCGGTAACGGATGAGTCCACGCCGCCAGACAGGCCGAGGATCACGTGATCTTCACCGACCTGCTCACGAATACGCGCAACGGCATCTTCGATGATGGTGGCAGGCGTCCACAGCGCTTCACAACCACAGATATCCAGCACGAAACGCTCCAGGATACGCTGGCCCTGGCGGGTATGGGTGACTTCCGGGTGGAACTGTACGCCGTAGAAGCGTTTTTCCTCGTTGGCCATAATGGCAAACGGGCAGGTATCGGTGCTGGCAACGGTGACGAAATCTGACGGGATAGCGGTAACTTTATCGCCGTGGCTCATCCATACGTCTAATACCGGTTTGCCTGCCGGGCTGATCGCATCTTCGATATCGCGGATCAGGGCGCTTGATTGTGTGATTTCCACCTGCGCGTAACCAAACTCACGCTCGGTTGAACCCTGTACATGGCCGCCCAGTTGCATCGCCATGGTCTGCATGCCGTAGCACACACCCAATACCGGTACGCCGGCGGTGAAGACATATTCTGGCGCACGCGGGCTGCTCAGTTCGGTGGTACTTTCCGGGCCACCGGAGAGAATGATGCCGCTTGGATTGAATTCGCGGATCTGCTCTTCGCTGACGTCCCAGGCCCACAGCTCACAGTAAACACCAATCTCACGCACGCGGCGGGCAATCAGTTGGGTGTATTGTGAACCGAAATCCAGGATCAGGATGCGATGCTTATGAATATTTTTTGTCATGTGAGGCAAATTCCAGCAACAGAGAAAAAGAGCAAAAAGGGTATTTGGGATGAGAGGTTGTCCCCTCATCCCTGCCCCTCTCCCGCAGGAGAGAGGTTAAAGCGTTAGCCCATGCGGTAGTTTGGTGATTCTTTGGTGATGGTCACGTCATGCACATGGCTTTCTTGAATACCGGCACCGCTGATGCGCACAAACTCGGCTTTGGTACGCAGTTCGTCGATGGTCGCACAGCCGGTCAGGCCCATGCAGGAACGCAGGCCGCCCATCTGCTGATGTACAATCGCCTTCAGCATGCCTTTGTAGGCCACACGGCCTTCGATACCTTCCGGCACCAGTTTATCAGCGGCGTTATCGGTCTGGAAGTAACGGTCCGAGGAACCTTTGGACATCGCGCCCAGAGAACCCATCCCACGGTAAGATTTGAACGAACGGCCCTGATACAGCTCGATTTCGCCCGGAGATTCTTCCGTCCCCGCCAGCATTGAACCAACCATCACGCAAGACGCACCGGCAGCAATCGCTTTGGCGATATCGCCAGAGAAACGGATACCACCGTCAGCGATAACTGGGATACCTGTTCCTTCCAGCGCTTCGACCGCATCGGCGATAGCGGTGATCTGCGGAACACCCACGCCGGTTACGATACGAGTCGTACAGATAGAGCCAGGACCGATACCGACTTTCACCGCGCTTACGCCGGCTTCCATCAGGGCTTTGGCACCCGCCCCGGTCGCGACGTTGCCGCCAAGGATTTGCAGGTCTGGGTATTTGGCACGGGTTTCACGGATGCGCTGTAACACGCCTTCGGAATGGCCGTGTGAAGAGTCGATGAGCAGTACGTCAACACCAGCAGCGACCAGCGCATCAACACGCTCTTCGTTACCGGCACCAGCACCCACCGCAGCGCCTACGCGCAGACGGCCATGCTCATCTTTACAGGCGTTAGGTTTACGCTCTGCTTTCTGGAAGTCTTTGACGGTGATCATGCCCAGCAGGTGGAAGCTGTCGTCCACCACCAGCGCTTTTTCAACGCGTTTTTCGTGCATTTTTTGCAGCACAACTTCACGCGCTTCGCCTTCCTTGACGGTGACCAGGCGCTCTTTTGGCGTCATCACTGCGGTGACAGGCTGAGTCAGATCGGTGACGAAGCGCACGTCACGGCCGGTAATGATCCCCACCAGTTCGTTTTCTTCGGTCACCACCGGGTAACCGGCAAAGCCGTTACGCGCGGTTAACTCTTTCACTTCTGCCAGCGTGGTGGAAGGTGTAACGGCCTGTGGGTCCGTGACCACGCCGCTTTCATGTTTTTTCACCCGGCGAACTTCTTCCGCCTGGCGCTCAATGGACATGTTTTTGTGAATGAAGCCCAGACCGCCTTCCTGCGCCAGCGCAATGGCCAGGTTGGATTCGGTTACGGTATCCATGGCTGCGGACAGCATAGGGATATTCAGGCGGATGGATTTGGTCAGTTGGGTGCCAAGATCTGCGGTATTAGGCAGAACTGTGGAGTGGGCTGGAACCAGGAGAACGTCATCAAACGTTAGAGCTTCTTTTACAATACGTAGCATGGGCAATATCTCACCAAGGTGGATGCGGAAAAGATAAAATATTGCCGTGGCATTATACAGAGCGTAATCGGTTGCCTCCAGCACTTTCTTACAAAAACTCTTGATTACCTTTCGCCGAGCTGTAATATCGACCAATTAAGTGCTTGTTTTGAAATTTGATCTGGGTCACATGTCACTACCTACTTCACCGTCCATTTTTACCGTAAGCCGCCTCAATCAGACGGTTCGACAGCTGCTGGAAATGGAAATGGGGCAGATTTGGCTCTCCGCCGAGATCTCCAACTTCTCCCAGCCCTCCTCCGGCCACTGGTATTTCACGCTGAAAGATGACCGTGCCCAGGTGCGTTGTGCGATGTTCCGCAACAGCAACCGTCGCACCACCTTTCGTCCGCAAAATGGCCAGCAGGTTCTGGTGCGGGCCAGCATCACCCTGTATGAACCACGTGGTGATTACCAACTGATCGCCGAAAGCATGCAGCCTGCCGGTGACGGCCTGCTGCAACAACAATTCGAACAGTTAAAACAGCGTCTGGCGGCCGAAGGTTTGTTTGATCAGCAGTTCAAACAACCATTGCCAAGCCCGGCCAAATGCGTTGGGGTGATCACCTCCGCCAGCGGCGCGGCTCTGCACGATATTTTGCAGGTGCTACAGCGGCGGGATCCTTCACTGCCGATCGTGATTTATCCCACGTCCGTGCAAGGTGCAGAAGCTCCGTTGCAGATCGTTCGCGCGATCGAAACCGCCAACCGCCGTGATGAGTGTGATGTGCTGATTGTCGGGCGCGGCGGTGGCTCGTTAGAGGATTTGTGGAGCTTTAACGACGAACGCGTCGCGAAGGCAATTTTTGCCAGCCGTATCCCGATCGTCAGCGCCGTTGGTCATGAAACCGACGTCACCATTGCCGACTTTGTTGCCGACCTGCGGGCACCTACCCCTTCCGCAGCGGCGGAGTTGGTCAGCCGTAATCAGCTAGAGTTATTGCGCCAATTACAGTCACAGCAACAACGCCTGGAAATGGCGATGGATTATTATCTGGCGCAGCGCCAGCAGCAGTTCACCCGCATCAACCACCGTCTGCAACAGCAGCATCCACACCTGCGGCTAGCTCGGCAGCAAACGCTGTTATTGAAGCTACAGCGCCGTTTGGAAGATGGGATGCAGCAGCAATTACGGCTATCTTCTCGCCGCAGTGAACGCGTGCAGCAGCGCCTGGCGCAGGTCCAGCCGATGGGCCGCATCCACCGTTTGCAGCAGCGTGTTCAGCAGCAGGAATACCGTTTGCAGCAGGGGATGGAGCGGCAGCTCAATGGCTATCGCCAACGCTTTGGCGTCGCCTGTAGTCAGTTGGAAGCGGTTAGTCCGCTGGCAACCCTGGCTCGAGGCTATAGCGTAACTCAGACACCACAAGGTGAATTACTGAAAACCACCAAGCAGGCACAGGTTGGGGAAATGCTGAAAACCCGCCTGCAGGATGGCTGGGTGGAGAGCGAAGTCAAAACCGTCACCGTGGCGAAAAAGCCACGTAAGAAACGCGTGGTGGAGTAGCGGTTAGTGGCAGAGCTGATCGACTTCTTCTGCGGAAAGGCCGGTCAGTTTCATTACCATGGTACGTTCGAAACCGTTCGCCAGCATGGAACGAGCTATTTTCAGGGCCTCCTTGAGTTTTCCTTCTTCTAGTCCTTCCAGTCGCCCTTCTTTTCGTCCTTTTTGCTCGAGATATTCTGCAATAGTCATCAATTCCTCCTCATGCGATGGCGCACGACTGGCCACCAGCTAATTGCAAAACCTGCATTGACGATGAGATGTTCGAACAAAAGACGCTGAGCACGGCCGTTCCCTTCCCGAAAAGGATGAACCATATTCAACTCACCAAAATACTCAGCTACGGCACAAATCAGTTCTGGACGATCATAGTCTTCAAACCAGCCACTTTGAGCCATGCCGCTAAAGATCTTTTCAGCCTCTGGTTCAATTCGAGTCGCGTTACAAAAACGCGTGTGACCTTTCGAAATGTCAATGGCGCGAAACTCACCTGCCCAATCGTAAAGATCGAGAAATAATGTGCGATGAAGCTTTTTAAAATAGGCCAAGTCGTAGGGTGGAAGAGAAAAATCGATCTGGCTAGCGGCTATTTCTGAAAGATCTCGTTCAGCTTGTGCGAGCAAAGCCTCATCCAAGATACCCAATTCATTACGTAGCGTACGGCTACCTGGGTAACAGTATGGATCCTGCCCAGTGCCGTACTTATCCAAAATCAGGCAGACTTCCGATATACGCGAAGTACTGCTTCACGCGAAGGTAATTCCCGCTTCGACTCTTCTTGAGTAACGTCATAACCTTCCAGACGCAAACTGGCAGCATAGTTTGAACGGCGCGTCTGAGCACAATAGGCTAATTTGGCTTGTAGGCTGATCTTTTTCACAGAGAACACCTTATTTAGGTACCTAGGTAGCTGTGTATCAATGATAGCCAATCTCACGCCAAACTTCATCCAGTTTGATACTTCCCCAACCCTCTGCAGAGGGTTGGGATATGACATTAATTACAGCACATAAGTAGCCCGGCAAACCCCGTTCACCCACAGTTCGCGAGTCTCACCTGCTGGCATTACAATGTTCAGCACCTGCCACGTCGGTTTGAAATGCCCCTCGTGGGTTAAGGTCAGTTCGATGCGCTGATTGTCACTCACCGCCTCCCAGCGGAGCCACAGCGCATTATTCTGCTGCCAGCCATGGCTTTCCCCGTCATCTTCAAACAGCAGGCCAGAGGACCATCCGCAGCCCTTGGTAGGGAACAGCCGCAGCTCCCGGCGATCGTCTGCTGCATTATCCACATGCCCCAACCGCTGTGACATCGGGATCCCTGCCCCAGCACGTACCAGCAATGGCAAACGTTCCAGCGGTGCCTCCAATACAATGCGTTGGCCACCGCTGTACCATTGGCCGCTGTAGAAGCAGTACCAGCCATCAACGTTATCCGGCAGGTAGACTTCGCGCTGACGCTGCCCCTGATCTACCACGCTGGCCACCAGCAGATCGCGGCCAATCAGGAAATCATCGGTTTCACCGAAGGTGCGTTCATCATGTTCATGATCGAGGAAGGTTGGCCGCAGCATCGGCTCATCATCATGGCTGGCCTGCCACAGCAGCGTGTAGAAGTACGGCATCAGCCGATAACGCAGGTTGATGGCATCACGGATCATCGGCGTGGCCGCCGGGTACATCCAAGGCTCGTTGACGGTCGCGTCATCATTCCACGAATGGATGGTAAAGCGCGGATGCATGACCCCATTTTGTACCCAACGCACTAACAGTTCCGCGTCCGGTTTATCGCCGGAGAAACCGCCCACGTCGTGCCCGACGTTAAACAGCCCGGACAGGCTCATCCCCACCCCCATACGGGTGTTGTAGCGCAGGGTTTGCCAACTGGTACGGTTGTCCCCGCTCCAGGTTTGTACGTAACGCTGCATACCGGCGCAGCCGGAGCGTGAAATCAAATAAGGCCGCAGGTTCGGTGCAAAGCGCTGCTGTGCTTCAAGTGAGGCTCGCATCATCAGCAGCGGCATCACCGGGCGAATATGCTTGATGGCAATCGGCTTGCCAAAACCGTGGCAGCGCGCTTCTCCATCCCACACTTCATACTCGTTATTGTCATTCCAGGTGGAATCAATCCCCATTTCCAGCAGTTGCTCTGTCACCCCCTGCTGCCACCAGCGCACCGCCGCCGGGTTGGTGAAGTCGAGGTGTGAACCTTCATCATCCCAGAAGCTCGAACGTTCTGGGCTATCGCTTTGCGAGTCGCGGATAAACAGGCCAAGTTCTGCCACCTGCTGGTACTTGGGATGATCCTGCAACAGGCAGGGTTTGATATTCGCCGCCAGCTTTAGCCCAGCATCGTGGAAGGCCTGGCTAAGCTGTTTAGGTTGCGGCACCTTGTCGTAGTTCCAGTTGAAGACGTAGCGTTTGTTATTGATCGAGGTATAGCCGGAAGAGAGCTGGAACGAATCGCACGGAATAGCATGCTGGCGGCACAGCTGGATAAACTGCTGCAACTGGTGCTGAGCATCCGGCGCATCGGTGTAATGCATCGTCGAGCCGCTGTAACCCAGGCTCCACTTCGGCCCAAAATGGGTTTTACCGGTCAGGCGCACGAAGGCTTTGGTCACGTCGAGCACCTTTGGCCCCAGGAACAGATAGTAATCCAGATCGCCCGCCTCAGCCTGATAGCGGCGATAGGCCAGGTGATAGTTGTCGATCTCATTACCCAGATCCAGCCAGCAACTGCTCAGGTTGTCATAAAACAGGCCAAAGCTGACCTCTTCCCGGCGCGTGATGGTAAATGGGATATGCTTGTAGAGCGGATCGGTGCTGGCGGCGTTGTAACCCATTGCATCCAGGTTACGCATTTCATAGCGGCTGCCGGTACGCTCCAGATCGCCCGCCTTTTCACCTAACCCATAATAACGTTCGCCCTGATGGCGGCGCTGATAGTGCGCCACGCCGTCACCGTGCGCATTAAGCAGATAGGCACTGGTTGGGCGATCCGCAGCCAGTGGCAACCATTCCCCCGCCGCGTTGCAATATTCCCATTCCAGCCACAACGGCTGATGTACCGTCACGCGCAGTTGTGGGGTCGCCACCGTCAAACTGTCGCCCTGCAGGCCAAGTTGATAGCCCGGCAGGCCAAAACCGGCGACGCTGAGGCGATCCCGCCCTTCCCAAGGTACATCCTCCTGCGGGGCGATACTCCAGGTGCGATCCAGCGCCAGTTCGCCGTGGCGTTTGATCAGTACGCGGAACAGATTGCTTTCCAGCACGTACAGGCAGAACAGGTGTTGTTCATCCACCAGCAGTTCAACATGGTCGGCGTATTGCCCCGCCAACGTCCAGTTTTTTAACGTTTTCATAATGATCCAACTTAAACAGTAGGTGAAGGTTTTTTGCCGCGTTCGGCGATCAGAGCAATCAGGAACATCGCACCGATCAGATCGAAGAAGCCCATGGCGACGAAGAGCGGGTTGAAGCCGACTGTGTCGGAAACGGCACCAATCAGCAGCGTGAACAGGAAACTGGCGATCCAGGCGCTGGAGCCACGCATGCCGTTCACCGTCGCCATCTGGTTTTTATCGAAGGATTCCACCACCAGCGCGCTCAACATGCAGGAGATCACCTGGTGCCCAAAGCCACCAATGGAGATCAGCGCGATCGCGATATAGGGATCTTTGGTGATCGCGACAAACGCCAGCGACACCATCATGAAGGCTCCGGTCACCGAGCTGGCCACCACCGAGTTCACGCGGGAACAACCGAACCATTTGCGATACAGCGTAGTGAGATAGCCACTGGCAACGCTGCCGATATCCGCAGCCAGGAACGGCAGCCAGGCAAACATGGCGATCTGTTTGAGATCCATGCCGCGCTCGGTGGCCAGGTACAGCGGCACCCAGAAGCTGAACACCGCCCAGGCCGGTTCAGCCAGAAACGCTGGGATGGCGATGCCGTAGAATTTTTTGTTTTTGCACAGGATCGCCAACGATTTAAAGAACGGCAGCTTCGGCAGTACCGGTTCATTATCCTCGTTGATCAGATCAAACTCCTTTTGGCTCAGGTTCGGGTGCTGTTGCGGCGAGTGGTAAAACACCCACCACAAAACCACCCAGATCAGCGCCAGGGCACCGGAGAACAGAAATGCTCCCTGCCAGCCGAAAGAGACATGGGCAATCACAATGATCGGCGGAGCCAGCATCGCGCCGATCGAGAAGCCAACCCCTGCCCAGCCAGCGGCAATCGGCCGTTCTTTTTTCGGGAACCAGTCAGAAATCGCTTTGGCGTTGGCCGGGGTAGCCGCCGCTTCTGCTGCACCCATGAAGAAACGCAGGATCGCCAGCTGCAACCAGCTGCCCGCACCGGCATGCATCATGCACACCACCGCCCAGATGCTGGCACAAACCAGGAACCCCATCTTCAGACCGATGACGTCTATCAGCCAACCGCAGATCGGTTGGAACAGGGTATAAGCCAGTTGGAAGGAGGCTACCACCCAGGAATATTGTTCGGTGGTCATGTTGAGGCTGGTTTTCAGTTCCGGCGCCAGAATACCCAGCGAGTTGCGGGTAATGTAGTTAACCGTGACGCCCAACAGGAACAGGGCCAACATCCACCAGCGCAACGATTTGAATTTACGGCGGCTGCTTGCAGCTACCGTTTGATTGATTTCTACACTCATCTTGAACTCCGTGGCGACCATACGCCTTTTTGGTAGGGCAACTCTTGCTAACGGAGGTGTTAACAGCGTTATTTGTGACGGCGGCCACAAATACAACGTCAATGCTGCGACAACCCTATGATTTAATGTTGTTTTACTTGTATTCCAGCCGGTAAATTGGACTGATAAATCTATAAAATTGGTGTACCAACGCAGACTACCCAGCGGAGAGTGCGAGTGAAATGACGAATTTTGCAAAAATTTTCATACGACAGTTAAAATTTCGCCGTTATAGCCCTAAAAAGCCGTATTAAATACGGATATAAGCTATGAAAATTTTTTCACAATCGAATTTGAAGGAGATCACAAAATGAACGGAAAGCTGAAAATACAGGAAATTGCGCGCCAAACCGGGCTTTCGATCAGCACCGTTTCACGCGTGCTGGCAGGGAAGTCCAACACCAGCGCCGAGGCGCGGCAACGGGTGCTGGCCTGCGCGCAGCAAAACGGTATTTTGCAGGGGCTTTCCAACGGCAGACTGATGTTGAACAACGTGATGGTGTTTGCCCCACAGCGCGCCTTTGATGTCCGCACCGATATCTTCTACTACAAGGTGATCCAGGGGATCACCACCGCACTGGCGCAACATGATGTGAGGATCCGCTACTGCGGGTTGGAGGAGCAACATAGCGACAGCGTGCTGTTTTTGGAAAAGATGAGCGATCCATTAACCGAAGCCGTGCTGATCATCGGCATTGACGACGAGCACATTCACACGCTGGCCGCCGATCTGAACAAGCCCTGCATTCTGATTAACTGCACCGATCGCCAGATGCGGCTAGACAGCGTCTCCCCCGATCACCAACTGATTGGGGAGTATTCCGCCAACTATCTGTTGCAACAGGGCCACAGCCGTATTCTCAATCTGCAATGTCTGCGGCGCAATACCATGGAGCTGCGGCTGGCGGGGATCAAACAGGCCTATATGCGGCACAATATTCCCTTCGATGACCGCCAGCATCTGGTCACTACCTCCGGCTTTGGCAGCGAAGAAGCCGAACAGGCCATCACAGCCTTTATCAACGGCGTTACCGATCGGGCACAATTACCGACGGCGATCCTGGCAGGGGGTGACTATATGGCGGTAGGTGCCGTTAATGCGCTAAAGAAGATGCATATCAGCGTGCCGGGGCATATCTCGGTGATGAGCACGGATGGCTTTAATCTGGCAGAAATCCACGACGTGCCACTGACCTCGGTTCACGTTCCTCGCGATGAGCTGGGCGTGGAAGCCATCGCGTTGTTGCAACGCCGTATGCTGCGCCCGGATGCGCCCCCCAGTAATATGCTGTTGCATGGGCGGTTGGCGGTGCGGGCCTCGGTAAAGCGACTCAGCCCAAACAAGGTGACGCCAGCGGTCAGCACGCACGACCACCGGCTCTATGATGCATGAGTTCATTCCACCGGTTGATAGCTGAACTTCACCCGCTTTTTGGAGATCAGCCCGTGGCCATGCTGGCAGAGGTAATCCACGGCACCACAGGCTTTCAGTTGTTGCAACGGTTGCCCGCAGTCGGGGCATTCGGCAAGCTGCCGGTAATCGCTGTGGCAGTCGTCACAATGATAGTAGCCATTCACCCAGCTCATCGGCTGGGCACAAACCGGACATAAGGCGTCCATCTTTCCTCCTGATTTAAATTACGCCCCACGAGCGCAAGAAAGAAATCCCCAACGCGGTGGTAAAGAAGGAGCCCACGGTGGTGATCGCAATAATATTGGCGGCCAACGTCGCATTGCCTCCCATGGCGCGTGTCATCACATAGCTGCCGGAGGCGGTTGGCGTCGCCGAGAACATAAAAATAATGCCGAGCGTAGCGCCCTCAAAACCGCACAGCCAACCTCCTAACGTCATCAGCACCGGTACCAAAAACAGTTTAGCCGCCGACGATAGCGCCGCGACGTTGGAAGAACGGAACATCGCCCGCAGATCGAGGCTGGCCCCGGTACACAGCAAGGCCAGTGGTAATGACAGGCCGGAGATATAGCTGCCGGTCTGTTTAAGCACTGGCGCAATCCCCAGCCCGGTCTGCGCATAGGCCAGGCCGCTTAACAACCCCAAGATCAGCGGATTGGTCACGATGCTGCGCAGCAATGACAGATGTTTGATCTTCTGCCCGTTGCCCCCTTGCAGGCTGCGCGTCAGGGTGATGACCGACAGCACATTAAACAAGATCACCGTCACGGTCAGATACAGCGAGGCAATCGCGACGCCCTCATCGCCGTAGGCGGTCATGGCATAAGCCAGCCCGACAATCGCGGTATTCGCCCGGAACCCTCCCTGCACGAACACGCCACGCTCGCGTGGCTCTTTCACCAGCCACTTGGCCGCGATCTCCAGCAGCAGGAAGGTCGTAACCGTCCCCACCGCACCGTAGATCACCAACGCGAAATTATCGCGCAGCTGCGGATGGTTGGTGGCGATGCTGAAGAACAACAGGCAGGGCAACGCCAGATTAAATACCAGCCTGGTGGCCCCATCGATAAAGCGATCGTCCATCAGCCGCCAGTGGCGCAGCAGTATCCCCAGCAGCATCATCAATAAGTTGGGTACGGTGACGCTAAAGGCAAAATTCCAGGTTTCCCAGGACATGAGGTTCCTTTGCAGGGTCGGTGAAGAAGTGAGATTGGCAGATAATAGAACGGTTTAAGCAGGATAAAAATAGGGCGCGGTATCAATTCCACGCCCTAGGGTTGTTATTTTGACTTTTTCAGGTGGCTCATCAAGCGCTTGCGCTTGCGCATCTGGTTTGGCGTCAAGGTGTTACGCTTACCCGCAAACGGGTTCTCGCCCTCTTTGAACTGGATGCGGATCGGCGTTCCCATTACCTTGAGTGAACGACGGAAGTAGTTCATCAGGTAACGTTTGTAGGAGTCGGCCAGATCGGATACCTGGTTGCCGTGGATCACCACGATAGGCGGGTTATAACCCCCGGCGTGCGCGTATTTCAGCTTCACGCGACGGCCACGCACCAACGGCGGCTGGTGGTCTTCGGCGGCCATCTGCATGATCTTGGTGAGCATCGAGGTATTAACACGACGGGTGGCGCACTCATAGGCTTCCTGTACGGATTCGAACAGGTTACCCACGCCGCTGCCGTGTAACGCAGAGATGAAGTGCACACGCGCGAAATCGACAAAGCCCAAACGCAGGTCGAGCATCTCTTTCACGTGGTCGCGATCTTCCTCACTCATGCCGTCCCACTTGTTGACCGCAATCACCAGTGAGCGCCCACTATTGAGAATAAAGCCCAGCAGCGACAGATCCTGATCGGAAATGCCTTCGCGGGCGTCGATCACCAACAACACTACGTTGGCATCTTCGATCGCCTGCAGCGTTTTGATCACCGAGAATTTCTCCACGGTTTCAGTAACCTTGCCGCGCTTGCGCACCCCGGCGGTGTCGATCAGCACGTATTCGCGCTCGTCACGCACCATCGGAATGTAAATGCTGTCGCGAGTCGTGCCCGGCATGTCAAACACGACGACACGCTCTTCGCCGAGAATACGGTTAGTGAGTGTCGACTTACCTACGTTAGGGCGGCCAACGATCGCCAGCTTGATCGGCAGATCCTGCGGGTTGAAGTCATCTTCCGGATCTTCATATTCACCGTCTTCCAGCTCACCGCTCTGCTCGGCCCAATAGGCGGCATTGGCCTCTTCTTCGGTCAGCTCGACTTCTTCCGGTTTTGCCGGGATAAACGGTACCAGTACGTGCTCAATCAGTTGCGTAACGCCACGGCCATGGGAAGCGGCAATCGCATAGACGTCGCCCAGGCCCAGGGAATAGAAATCTGCCGTCGCAGTGTCCGGATCCATGCCATCGGTTTTGTTGGCAACCAGGAACGTTGCCTTCTGGCGATTACGCAGGTGCTGAGCAATCCCCTGATCGGCAGGCATCAGCCCGGCACGGGCATCGACCATAAACAGGACGATATCGGCCTCTTCGATCGCCAGCAGCGACTGGCCAGCCATACGCGTTTCAACGCCATCTTCCGTCCCGTCAATACCCCCGGTATCGACGATAATAAATTCGTTGCCCTCTACTTCAGCACGACCATACTTGCGGTCTCGCGTTAGCCCGGGGAAATCCGCCACCAGCGCATCGCGCGTCTGTGTTAAACGGTTAAACAAGGTGGATTTACCGACATTCGGGCGCCCGACCAGCGCAACGACAGGTATCATGTTGAAGCCTCATTACTTAATAATCAATGCGTTACTATGCAGCGCAATAGACAGCGGCAGCATAGCTTAAAAATACGAAACGGCTCCTGGTATCAGGAGCCGTTATCCCATGAATCTTACAGGCTGCACAGCCTGCGATCTATTGGGGCTAAAACTGTTAGCGAGTGAAGGCGTAAACCTTGCCGCCACGCGCCTGGATCAGCAGTTTGTCACCGGCCACAATAGGCGCGGACAGGAAGCCGGAGCTATCCACTTTTTGCTGAGCCACAAAACGGCCATCGGTGGTATTAATCCAGTGCAGATAACCTTCGGCATCACCGACGACCAGGTAGCCGTTATACAGCGTTGGTGCGGTCAGGTTACGGTGCAGCAGCTCGCTCTGACGCCACAGGTTAACACCACCTTCGGTATTCATCGCTACGACACGGTCATTCTGATCGACCACATAGATACGGTCAGCATCGACGATAAAGTCGTTCACCGAGCCCATATCACGTTTCCACATGATTTGACCGGAGCGCAGATCCAGCGCCGTCATGTTGCCATTGTAACCCAATGCATAGACCACGTTGTCAACAATCACCGGCGTGGTGTCTACGTCATTCAGGCGATCGATCTCGGTCGCACCGCTTGGCTGGGAGATACGCTGCTGCCAGATCAACTGGCCCTGCTGCATCAACACCGCGCTGACGCGACCGTTGTCACCGCCAACTACCGCTGCACCAAAGGCCGTTGCCGGAGCAGACTCACCACGCAGTGACAGTGAAGGGATATCCAGGTTGACCGTCCACTTGATGGCACCATCAGACTCGTTCAATGCTTGCAGCTGGCCGTTGGTGGTATGGACCAGCACCAGCCCCTCGGCGACCACCGGGCGGGAGATCGCTTCACCCGCAACTTTGGTTTGCCAAGCGACTTTACCGTCTTCGGTATTCAGCGCATACACCACCGCTTTTTCACTGCCAACGTATACGTTGGAACCAGACACCGTCAGGCCACCAGACAGCAGCGCAGGCAGGTTACTGGAGAAGAAGCCGGTTCTCTCGGAGAGATCGGCCTTCCATTTTGCTTTACCGTCGGCCAAGTCCATCGCTTTTACCGTACCGCGACGATCGGCAGCATAAACGGTGCTGTCCTGATAAGCCGGGCGCAGGTGAGAGTAGTATTCACCAATGCCATCGCCGACCGACGTGCTCCACGCTTTGTTCGGCGTGAACTGATTTTCAACCTTTGGCAACGGCGACATGGTCACCACGTCTTCTTCGCCACTAAACAGCGAACAGCCACTCAGCAAAGTCACGGAAACCAGTCCGACCAAGAGTGTTTTACGCAATTGCATGGGAATTCCCCTTAGCTGGACAAGTTATTCAATTTCATGCGCATCACTGCCGCAAGCGCCTGAGAAGCATTGGATTCGATGCCTTTGCTGTATGCTTCGCGCGCACCCTTGCTGTCGCCTTTGGCCAACAGCACGTCGCCGCGTACGTCTTGCATCATCGCCATCCAACCTTCACCTTTCACGCCATCCAGCGTTTTCAGCGCTTCATCCAGCTTTTTCTCTTGCATCTGAATACGAGCCAGACGCAGGTTGACCAACGCCAGCAGGTTTTCATCTTTGGCATGGCCCTGTGCCACCACCAGTTGCTGTTCTGCCTTGGCAAACTCACCTTGTTTTGCAAAGTGTTTAGCCAAATCCAGAGCCGCAAACACGCCGTAGCTGTTGTCGTTCGCCTGGATAAACTTCTCTGCCGCCGCCACGTCTTCGGCTTTACCCGATGCCAGGGCAACGTTAGCCTGTTGATAAGACTGTGAGGCCGCCATCATGCTGGAGGTCTGGTTGCTCTGCCAATAGCGCCAACCAACCAGGGCACCAATACCGAGCACCACACCCACAACCAAAGCTTTACCGTTTTCGGCAAAAAAGTTGCGCACGGCGTCAAGCTGTTCGTTTTCAGTGGTATAGACTTCCACGGTGTCCTTCTCCTTAACCTAACATCAAAGCCAGACGCGCAGCGATTTCGCTTTGCGCCAGCGTTTCTTGTTCACCACTGCGCAGGTCTTTAATCACCACCTGCTGTGCTGCGACTTCGTTCTCACCCAGGATCAGGGCGATACGCGCGCCCCACTTGTCCGCCCGGGTGATCTGCTTTTTAAAGTTGCCGCCGCCATAGTTGGTCATCAATTTAATCTGCGGCGCAGCATCACGCACCTGCTCTGCCAGCAACATGGCCGCACTCTGGGTACCCGCACCGCTCGATATGACGTACACGTCGATGGTCGCCGGTGCCTTGAAGTCCGGATTAACCGCCTGAACCAGCAGTACCAGACGCTCCAGCCCCATGGCAAAACCCACGCCAGGGGTAGCGCGCCCACCCAGTTGCTCAACCAGACCGTCGTAACGGCCACCGGCACACACGGTGCCCTGAGCGCCCAGGCTGGTGGTGACCCACTCAAACACCGTGCGATTGTAATAATCCAGGCCGCGCACCAGGCGCTCGTTAACGGTATATGGGATACCGGCCTGAGCTAAAAGTTCACACAGCCCGGCAAAGTGGGCTTTGGACTCTTCATCCAGATGATCGGAAAGACGCGGCGCATCGTTAAGCAGGGTTTGCACCTCTGGATTTTTAGAATCCAGCACGCGCAGTGGGTTGCTGTACATGCGGCGCTTGCAGTCTTCGTCGAGTTTTTCCTGATGCTGTTCCAGGAAAGCCACCAGAGCATCACGATAGTTGGCGCGAGCTTCCAGTGAACCGATGGAGTTCAGTTCCAGATTGACGTGTTCGGCAATCCCCAATGCTTTCCACCAGCGGGCGGTCAGCAGGATCAGCTCGGCGTCAATATCCGGGCCTTGCAGGCCAAATACCTCGGCCCCTAACTGATGGAACTGGCGGTAACGGCCTTTTTGTGGACGTTCGTAACGGAACATCGGGCCGATATACCACAGACGCTGTTCCTGATTGTACAGCAGACCATGTTCGATACCGGCGCGTACGCAGCCAGCCGTCCCTTCCGGGCGCAGCGTCAGGCTTTCGCCGTTGCGGTCCTCGAAGGTATACATTTCTTTTTCCACGACGTCGGTCACTTCACCGATGGCGCGTTTAAATAACGGGGTCTGCTCTACAATCGGCAACCGGATTTCGCTATAGCCATAGCCGCTCAGCACCTGCTTGAGTGTGCCTTCAATTCGCTGCCACAGTGCCGTTTCTTCCGGCAGGTAATCGTTCATGCCGCGAATGGCTTGAATGTTTTTTGCCACGTGAGTTCTCTGTCCGTTTATATAAAATGGATCCGATTATAGGGACTTTGCCACCCGCTATTCAACGCAGATGCGCAATCCAGTCCTCGGATTATCAATCAGCGGGCCAATGGCCGCCGACTTATTCTTCCAGAAGATTGATCGAAATGCGCTTGGATCCGTCCATCATGGCCGCTTTGGCCCGGATTTTCGCTTCCAACTGGTCAATCATCTGTTCGTTATCAAAACGCTCTTTCTGGCGCACGCCGTCTTCGTAGAAGCCGCTCTTCTTGTGCCCGCCGGTTACGCCAATGGTCGACACCAGGGCTTCGCCCGGCCCGTTCACCACACAACCGATAATGGACACGTCCATCGGGGTGATCAGGTCTTCCAGACGCTGTTCCAACGCATTGACGGTGCCAATGACGTCAAACTCCTGACGTGAACAGGTTGGGCAGGCAATGAAGTTGATGCCACGAGCGCGGATACGCAAGGACTTCAGGATATCAAAGCCAACCTTCACTTCTTCAACCGGATCCGCCGCCAGCGAAATACGCAACGTATCGCCGATCCCTTCCGACAACAGCATGCCCAGGCCAATGGCTGATTTCACTGAGCCACTGCGCGCTCCGCCTGCCTCGGTGATACCAAGATGCAAAGGCTGGTCAATACGGGCTGCCAGCAGACGGTAGGACTGTACGGCCAGGAACACGTCGGACGCTTTCACGCTCACCTTGAACTGGTCAAAGTTGAGGCGATCCAGAATATCCACGTGACGCATGGCGGATTCCAGCAGCGCTTCCGGTGTAGGTTCACCGTACTTTTCTTGAATATCTTTTTCCAACGAGCCGCCGTTGACGCCGATGCGGATCGGGATATTTTTGTCACGCGCACAATCAACCACGGAACGGATACGTGATTCGTTGCCGATGTTACCTGGGTTGATACGCAGGCAGTCAACGCCGTATTCGGCAACCTGCAGCGCAATGCGGTAATCGAAATGGATATCGGCCACCAGCGGTACGTTGACCTGCTGCTTGATCAGCCGAAACGCCTCAGCGGCGTCCATGGTGGGAACGGAAACGCGGACGATATCGACCCCCACGCGCTCCAGAGCCCGGATCTGATTAACCGTCGCTTCGACGTCGGTGGTGCGGGTGTTGGTCATCGATTGCACGGCAATCGGCGCTCCGTCGCCTATAGGCACGTTACCGACGTAAATACGGGTGGATTTGCGGCGGTTAATGGGAGCTTGGTTATGCATCAGTTACTCTCCACTGCTGCTCTTTTGTTACGACAAGAGCCGCGCAATTACTGCGCGGCAACGGTCAGACGAGCAACACGGTTTGACTTGACAAACCGGCTTAAATCGACCGGTTTACCCTGGAATTGGACCTGTACCGAAGCCGGTGCGCCAAGGGTCAGTTTAAACGGCGCCTTGCCAGCCAGGTTCAGCCGCGAACCGCTTTTCTGGATGCCGCTGACCAAGGATTTCCCCGTTGCGTCAAGCACTTGTACCCAGCAGTCGCCGGAAAAATCCATCACCAGCCCGTTGGCATCAGCCTCTGAAGCACTGACGCCAGCGGCATCGGTAGGCAACTGAGCCTGGGCGATTGGCGCGGTCGGTGTCGCATCCGGGATAGTAGCCTGGCTTGGTGCTACCACCGCAGGTTGCTGAGCCGCCTGCGGATCAAGCACGACCGGGACCTGTTGAGTCGCGGCAGCGCTATTGGTTGACGGCGCAGGGCTGTTGTCTGAAGCGACTGCCGATGCGCCATTATCCAGGTTACCGTCGGTCAATGGCACGGGCTGGCCTTCACCATGCTGAGAAAGCTGTGCGGAAGATTGATCTGCCATAGTGGCGATCTCTTCCTGCTGCGCCTTGTGATTTTGCCACCACCAGGCACCGGTCAAACCCACGACCACAAACACAATCAGCCAGGTAAAGCTCATCAGCCAGCCATCACGCTTTTTACGGCGCTTACCCAAAGAGAAGCTCTGCATCTGAGCCACTTTGGCCGCTCTCACCGGTGCCTGTTTTTCCATCATCGGCAACAGTTCATCTTCTGGCAAATGCACCAGCTTGGCATAGGAACGGATATAACCACGCACGAACGTTGAAGCCAGATCGGCAGACATATTGTCGTCTTCAATGTCGCGCACGGTAGACATTTTCAGGCACAGGCGTTCCGCCACGGCCTGTTGACTCAGCCCGAGTTGTTCACGAGCCTGGCGCAGGCGTTGACCTGTTGTCATAGATACGGTTTTATCTTGGGAATCTTCAGTATTCATTAGCTAAGAACTGCTGGTACTGTTTGGATTGTGGAAAACTTCGCGCTAGCTGTTTGCCATAGCGTTGAACGCTATCCTGACGGCCCGCTAACGCGGCGAAACGAATCTGTAACCATAGACTGTCGGCACTCGCCGGCAGAACATGTTGATAACTGTCCAATAAAAGTTGCGACTGCGCGCGCTTCCCTTCTCCAAATTGCTTTTCTGCCTCCACTAGCAGCGGAGCCCCTTTGTCCGGATCGATCTTCAGCGCTCGCGTTAATAACTTACGAGCTTCATCATTTTGACCGGCCTTGAGGAAACAGTAACCTGCGTTTTCCAGACTGTCGGCAACCTGACCATATTCTGGCACCAGTGCCGCAGCGCTAAACTGCTGTTGGGCCGGTACATACTGCCCTAAACTACAGAGAAACGCACCGTAATTATTCAATACCGTACCGTTACCCGGTGCAAGTTTAAGCGCTTGCTGATAACGCTGCTGCGCGGCGGTGTTATCACCAATCCGTTGATTATAGAGTGCCATGCCCAATTGGGTACGATAATCCTGTGGGGCCGCATCGACCGCTTTTTGCAGATTCTGCCTGGCAGCCGGCAGATCGCCCTGGTTCAGATACTCCAGGCCCAGTTGTAACCGGGTCTGGCCTGCCGCCACCGCAGCCCCGTCGTTATCGGGTTGCGAACTGGAGCAACCCGCCAGCAAACTGGCTGCCAATAATACACCCCACAGTTTCAGCTTCATGCCTGCACTCATTTCCTTATCCGATGTTACCCGATCGCCTGAAGGATTGCTGCTCACATAACAGGCTGTTAGATAACAAAAAAATCATGCTTTAGGATTCAGACCGCTCGTACGTTGATAGGTTCCCCGGCCATTTTCTTTTTCAGGGTACGCTTGGTACGATCGATCACCTCTCCCGCCAACTGCCCACAGGCAGCATCAATGTCATCACCACGGGTTTTACGAACAATAGTCGTAAAGCCGTATTCCATCAACACCTTGGAGAAACGATCTACGCGACTGTTGGAGCTGCGACCATAAGGTGCACCGGGGAACGGGTTCCATGGGATCAGGTTGATCTTGCACGGCGTATCTTTCAGCACTTCCGCCAGTTGGTGCGCATCGTCGGTGCTGTCGTTGATGTGATCCAGCATCACGTACTCAACGGTGACCCGCCCTTGGTTGGCATTGGATTTTTCCAGATAACGGCGTACCGCCGCCAGGAAAGTTTCAATATTGTACTTGCGGTTGATCGGCACGATCTCGTCGCGGATCTTGTCGTTTGGCGCATGCAGCGAAATGGCCAGAGCCACATCGATCATATCGCCAAGTTTGTCCAGGGCAGGCACAACACCGGAGGTAGACAAGGTAACGCGGCGCTTGGACAGACCAAAACCAAAGTCGTCCAGCATGATTTCCATCGCTGGCACCACGTTGGTCAGGTTAAGCAGCGGCTCGCCCATGCCCATCATCACCACGTTGGTGATTGGGCGCTGGCCAGTGAGTTTGATGGCACCCAGAATTTTAGCGGCACGCCAAACCTGACCGATGATTTCCGAAACACGCAGGTTGCGGTTAAAACCCTGCTGAGCCGTGGAACAGAATTTGCACTCCAGTGCACAGCCTACCTGTGAAGACACACACAGGGTGGCGCGATCGCCATCAGGGATATAGACGGTTTCGACCTGTTGATCGCCCACCTTGATAGCCCACTTGATGGTGCCATCGGCCGAACGCTGCTCTTCTGCAACTTCCGGCGCACGGATTTCCGCTACGCGCTGCAATTTATTGCGCAGCACCTTGTTGATGTCGGTCATCTGCTCAAAATCGTCGCAGCAATAGTGATACATCCACTTCATCACCTGATCGGCGCGGAAAGGTTTTTCACCCATGTTGGCGAAAAATTCGCGCAATTGCTGACGATTCAAATCCAGCAGGTTGATTTTGGCCGTAGCCGGTTGTTCCGTTTGCACGGTCAGGGAATTATTTTCAGACAAGGTATGCTCGGGCGCGATGGGTTCTAACATAATGATCTCTTAGCCTCGTTATTACACGTTATGGCTTGAAGGAGTGTGTAGGGGCGCTGCATGCTGCGCCCATGTTCTCTGCGGCGAAGCGATTCGCCCCATTAGTTTGGCAAAACTAACGGAAAAAAACACGCCCCAGGCAAGATGACTCACCAGGGGCGCGGCATTGTACAAATTTTAGTAGCGGGTTTCCACGTCTGAACGGCTTTCACGGCATTTTTATTGTATCTGCCGGTAAATAGCCGGTTTCAGCAGAAAAACACCGGCAATTAACGTGGGCAGATTTCGCTTTCGTTAAAGAAATAGGCGATCTCACGCTGGGCAGATTCTACTGCGTCTGAGCCGTGCACGGCGTTGGCAGTGAAGCTGTCTGCATAGTCGGCACGCAGGGTGCCAGCCAATGCGTTGTCCGGGTTGGTTGCGCCCATGATGTCACGGTTACGCTGTACGGCGTTTTCGGCTTCCAGAACCTGTACCACGATCGGGCCAGAGGTCATGAATTCAACCAGACCGTCGAAGAAAGGACGACCTTTGTGCTCAGCGTAGAAGCCTTCGGCTTGTTCGCGAGTCAGACGCAACATTTTAGCTGCGATGATTTTGAAACCTGCGCGCTCGAAGCGAGCATAGATGGCGCCGATGTCATTGTTGGCTACTGCGTTTGGTTTAATGATGGAAAAGGTACGTTCTACGGTCATGATGGCCTCTATTATGTCTTCCAAAACAGGCCGGGCGATAAGGTGAGGTGCCGGCCTTTCAAGTGGCGCAGATTATATGTGCGCTGTTAACGCTTGCCTACGGGAAAATCAACATTTCATTAAAAAAAAATTATCTTAATCCTCGATAGTCAGCGACAAATTGGATCCTGCCCGATCGGCTTACTGGGTTTTATCGGTCGATGGGATCATATTTCGCAGCCAACTGCCCCAGCGACGCTGATAGAAAGCCTGGGTATGGTTGATCAGATAGTGGCTCACGCCCCGCGCATTCTCTTCTACCAGGCAAAAATCGACTGGCTCATCGTTTGGCGCGGTTTCGCTGGCCACCATACCGGCTTCGCTGATCAGGGCTTCAATCTCTGCCGGATCGCCATCCACTTCCAGGCCCACCAGCAGGTTTGGTTTCTCGTCTACGGCACGATCGTGCATTAACGCCAGGAAAGCGCGGCGTACCGGTTTCCGCTGGCTGAACAAGGTCGTCAGCGCATCCACCATCGCCGCCGGATACTCTTCAGGCTGCCCCAGCAGCAACTGGGTTTCGGTATCGATATAGCGCTCTGCCGGTTTCACTACGCCGCCGGTAGCCAACAGCATGGCGATCTCGGCTGGCAGGAATTCTTTGCCGTGGGTGCCTTTCGGGTTGAGGAACAGTTCGGCACCTTGGGTGATTTCAAACAGCACGCGAGCGGGCATGGCGATAAAGGGTTGCTCATCCTCCACCGCTTTTTGCAGCGCCTCCAACGAGGTGAAGAAAGGCACCACGCTGCTGCCATCCTGCTTTTCCCAGTGCTGAATGTTCACCGGCGTCTCGGCATTCAGCGTAATTTCACCGTCGTGCGGCACCTGCTCGCTGTCACCCAGAATATAGACCGTTGAATCCAGCAGTTCGCGGAAAAACGCCGGGCGGTGTGCCGGCTCCGAGGCCGCCAGCCTCAGCAGGCGCTCAAGCTCGTTTTCGCCTGAAACGGCGTCATCATCATGATGGTGGGAACTCATTGCCGACTCCTTCAATGTATCAGGGGCCCAGCATGCTGGGCCCCTACGGAAAATTTGGGATAATCGAGGTGAGAAGTTTTCCTGCTTCAGTGATCTTCCCCTCACCCTAACCCTCTCCCCAAGGAGAGGGGACTGTCCGTGCCACAATTTAACGCCCCCCTTCACCACATCGCCGTTCCAGCTCCCTCTCCCTATGGGAGAGGGTTGGGGTGAGGAGCGGTTACTTGGCCTTGCTCAGCAACAGGTTGGCCAGCGTACGCACGCCCAGACCGGTTGCACCTGCTGACCACTGATCCACGGCACCTTTGCGATAGGTGGCAGAACAGTCGATATGCAGCCAACCCTGTTGGTAATTCTGCACAAAGTGCGACAGGAAGGCTGCGGCGGTGCTGGCACCGGCAGTGTAAGCCGGGCCCGCAACGTTGTTCAGTTCAGCAAAGTTTGACGGCAACTGGCTGCGGTGGAATTCCGCCAGCGGCAGACGCCAGAATGGCTCATGCTCTTCATCCGCACTGGCCAACAGCTCTTGCGCCAACGCATCGTCAAAGCTGAACAGCGCGTGGTAATCATTACCCACCGCCGTTTTGGCTGCGCCGGTCAAGGTCGCACAGTCAATGATCAACTGCGGGTTTTGTGCGCTGGCATCGATCAGGCCATCGGCCAATACCAGGCGCCCTTCCGCATCGGTATTCATCACTTCAACCGTTTTGCCATTGCGGTAGCGAATGATGTCGCCCAGTTTAAAGGCGTTACCGCTGACCATATTGTCCGCACAGCACAGGTACAGTTTGACGCGCTGCTGCAAGCCGCGAGCCACCGCCAATGCCAATGCGCCAGTGATGGTGGCCGCGCCGCCCATGTCGGACTTCATCGAGTCCATAAACGCGCTTTGCTTGAGGCTATAGCCGCCGCTGTCGAAAGTGATCCCTTTACCTACCAGGCAGGCAAATACCGGTGCATTCGGGTTGCCCGTCGGGTTAAAGTCCAGCGCCAACAGCACCGGAGAACGATCGGAACCCCGGCCAACGGTATGAATACCGGCGTAGTTCTGCTCGCGCAGATCTTCACCTTTGGTGATGCGGTAGCTGACGGCATCGCAACCGACAGCACACATCAGATCAACCGCGCGGGTTGCCAGTTGCTCCGGCCCCAGCTCTTCCGCTGGCATATTGATGGTGTCACGCACCCAATCGACAATCTTCAGGCGCTGTTGCAGCTCTTGGCTTTCCGTTTCCGGCAGCTCTGCCCATTCAACGCTACGCTGCCCTTTCGGCCCGCGAAAGCCCTGCCAAAACGCCCAGCTGTTTTCCAGGTCCCAGCCTTCCCCGGCCAGTTTCACTTTCTTGATACCCTGGCCATCGATCCTGCGTGCCGCGCGCTGGATCAAGCCCAGTTTGCCGGTAGCGGTCAGGTGGATGGTGATGCCTTGGTCATTGGTGCTCAGCAGCGCCTTTTCACCCCAGCGCGCATCGGCGGGTTGCTGGGATAGCGTGATCTGCATGATTTCGGTTGTCATAGCCTTACTCCGGATTATTCTTGTACTAATCTTGTCGGATACAAAATAAACGGGCTGCCTATGGCAGCCCGTCATGCTATTTACTCTGCTTCATCTAACCAGACCAGCAGGATCGCTTCCAGTATTTTTTCATTGGAAGCCTGCGGTTCGTCGTCAAATTCTTCCAAATCGCAAATCCACTGGTGCATATCGGTGAAACGCACGGTTTTCGGATCGGTATCTGGATAGGCGTCGTACAGGGCTTCGCCGATTTCGCGGCTGTCTGTCCACTTCAGTCCCATTCTTATCTCCTAGTGCTCGCGCGCATGGTTAACAGTGTAACGCGGCATTTCGACTACCAGATCGTCGTCGGTGACGCGGGCCTGGCAGCTCAAGCGGCTTTCCGGCTCCAGCCCCCAGGCTTTGTCCAACATGTCATCCTCCAGCTCGCTGCTTTCGGCCAGGGAATCAAACCCTTCACGCACGATGCAGTGGCAGGTGGTACAGGCGCAGGATTTCTCACAGGCATGTTCAATTTCAATACCGTTACGCAGTGCGACATCGAGGATGGTTTCCCCAACTTCCGCTTCCAGTACTGCCCCCTCCGGGCATAGATCTTGATGGGGCAGGAAAACAATTTTCGGCATGGTTAAACCTCATCCACAGAATGGCCAGCCAGCGCACGGCGAATGGAATCATCCATGCGGCGCGCGGCAAAATCTTGGGTTGTTGCATCGACTATTTTTATTGCAGCCTCGATCGCAGCAGGATCGGAGCCTTGCATCACTTGCTGGAGTTTGGCTACCGCGTTGTTGATAGCCAGGCTTTCTTCGTCACTCAACAGGGCGGCATCGCTTGCCAGTGCACCTTGCAGGCTTTCCAGCACGCGGGAAGCTTCTACCCGTTGCTCCGCCAGCTTGCGAGCACCGATATCGCTTTGCGCATTGGCCATCGAGTCCTTCAACATGCCGGCAATTTCGGCATCGGACAGGCCATACGAGGGCTTGACCTGAATGGAAGCTTCGACACCGGTGGATTTCTCCATCGCCGTCACGCTCAGCAGGCCGTCGGCATCCACCTGGAAGGTCACACGAATATGCGCCCCACCGGCAGGTAACGGCGGTAAACCACGCAGCGTAAAGCGCGCCAACGAACGGCAATCCTGCACCAGTTCACGCTCGCCTTGCAGCACGTGGATCATCATCGCGCTCTGGCCGTCTTTAAAGGTGGTGAACTCCTGCGCTCGCGCCACCGGAATGGTGGTGTTACGCGGGATCACTTTCTCGACCAGGCCGCCCATGGTTTCCAGACCAAGCGACAGCGGGATCACGTCCAGCAGCAGCATTTCACTATCTGGTTTGTTACCCGCCAGGATATCCGCCTGGATAGCGGCACCGATAGCCACTACCTTATCCGGATCGATCGACGTCAGCGGCGTACGGCCAAAGAACTCACCCACCTGTTCGCGCACCAATGGCATACGGGTTGAGCCGCCCACCATCACCACTTCCAGCACCTCTTCGGCACTGACGGCGGCATCTTTCAGCGCGCGGCGGCAGGCCATCAGGGTGCGTTTCACCAGCGAGGCAATCAGCGTTTCGAACTGTTCGCGGGTTACTTCACCCTGCCAGCCAGCGATATCCACCGTGGTACTCTGTGCATCGCTCAGGGCGATCTTGACCGCAATCGCCGCATCCAGCAATTGACGTTGCACGCCATGATCGCTGCGATCGCTAATGCCGGCCTGTTCACGCAGCCAGTCCGCCAGCAAATGATCGAAGTCATCGCCACCCAATGCGGAATCACCGCCGGTAGCCAGCACTTCGAACACGCCACGGCTGAGGCGCAAAATGGAAATATCAAAGGTGCCGCCGCCCAGATCGTAAACGGCAATCACCCCTTCCTGGCCAGAATCCAACCCGTAGGCGATGGCCGCAGCGGTCGGCTCGTTCAACAGGCGCAGCACATGCAGGCCAGCCAGACGCGCAGCGTCTTTGGTACCTTGGCGTTGGGCGTCGTCGAAGTAGGCAGGAACGGTGATCACCACCCCATCAAGTTCACCTTCCAGCGCCGCTTTAGCGCGGGTAGCCAGTGCTTTGAGGATATCGGCAGATACGCCAATCGGGTTAACCAGGCCGGCGGCGGTCACGATCATTGGCAAGCCGTTGTCGCTGGCCTGGAACTGATACGGCAGGTTTGGATAGCGTTGTTGCACGTCCGCCAAAGAGCGGCCCATCATGCGTTTGACAGAGCTGACCGTATTGACCGGATCTTGTGCCGCCTGTGCACGAGCGCTCCAGCCAACCTGATGTTCGGTGGCCTGATAATGCACCACCGAAGGCAGCAGATAGCGCCCTTCAATGTCGGCCAGCGTCTCGGCCTGGCCGCTACGCACCGTAGCCACCAGCGAGTTGGTGGTGCCCAGATCAATACCAGCAGCCAGACGGCGCTGATGCGGTGCAGCCGTGAGGCCAGGCTCACTAATTTGTAATAAGGCCATTTACAGAGCTTCCAAAATCAAGATCAAGAATCTATTACTCAAAACCCAGCAATTTTTCTTCGAGTTGTTCAATCTGTTGCTGGAGCTTGTCCAAAAAGCGTAACTTGCGCACGGTATCGGCAGCCTGTGACCACTGCTGATCATCCAGCTCCTGCACCATCTGCGCGCTACGCTGTTTGAAGGTCTTGTTCAGGCGCGTGGCGAAGGCAGCCAGGGCGTTTTGCGCATCCGGCGAGCGTTCAATGGCATCAAGCTCTTCACGCAGCTCCAACTGCTCCATCAGGAACGCGGTGTCACGCATAGTATGTTGCTCGTTGCCCAAATCAAAGCCGTGCAAAGATAACATATACTCGGCACGTTTTAACGGGTGCTTCAGCGACTGATAGGCTTCATTGATGGTCGCCGCCTGCTGTAACGCCATCAGGCGTTCACGCTCCGGTTGGAGGGCATGACGATCGGGGTGGAATTGGCGCTGCAAATCTTGATAGCGTGAGGTAAGCAAGCTGCCGTCTACGCTATAGCGGACCGGCAACCCGAATAAAGTAAAGTAATCCATAGCGTGCTCGGGGCGTTATCGTGATGATTGAGGTTCCCCCGTGGGTCACGGGGGAGCACGATGGACTGTCAGACGTTAAAGCTCTCGCCGCAGCCGCACTCGCTTGAGACGTTCGGGTTGTTGAACTTGAAGCCTTCGTTCAGACCTTCCTTGACGAAATCAAGCTCGGTACCGTCCAGATAGACCAGGCTCTTGCCGTCAATGATCACCTTGACGCCTTTGTCTTCAAAAACGATATCATCGTCGTTCGTTTCATCAACAAATTCGAGCACATACGCCATTCCGGAACAGCCGGAAGTTCGCACGCCCAGACGCAGGCCGAGACCTTTGCCACGGTGGTCCAAAAATGCCTGAACCCGCTGCGCGGCGCTGTCGCTCATGGTAATCGACATAACAACCTCTTCAATCTTAGCCCGCAGGGCGGGCTAACTGACTCAACAATAACTACTTGGCGCTGTGCTTGCTCTTGTAGTCGGCGATCGCTGCTTTAATGGCGTCTTCGGCCAGAATTGAGCAGTGAATTTTAACCGGAGGTAACTCCAGTTCTTCGGCGATCTGGGTATTTTTGATCGCTTCGGCCTGATCAAGAGACTTGCCTTTCATCCATTCGGTCACCAGCGAGCTGGAGGCGATGGCGGAACCGCAGCCGTAGGTTTTGAAACGGGCATCTTCAATAATGCCTTCGTTGTTGACCTTGATCTGCAGCTTCATCACGTCGCCACAGGCTGGTGCCCCTACCATACCGCTACCGACGGTAGGATCTTCGTTATCAAACGACCCTACGTTACGCGGGTTTTCATAATGATCGATTACTTTTTCGCTGTAAGCCATGACGTTGCTCCTGGATGCTGAGAATTAATGATGTGCCCATTCGATGCTGTTGATATCCACGCCCTGTTTGAACATGTCCCACAGTGGGGAGAGATCGCGCAGACGGCCAATGGATTTACGCACCAACGAAATGGTGTAATCGATCTCTTCTTCCGTGGTAAAACGCCCCAGGGAGAAACGGATCGAGCTGTGCGCTAACTCATCACTCATACCCAGTGCACGCAGCACATAGGAGGGTTCAAGGCTGGCAGAGGTACAGGCAGAACCTGAAGAAACCGCCAAGTCTTTCAACGCCATGATCAGCGACTCACCTTCAACATAGTTGAAGCTGACGTTGAGAATGTTCGGTGCACCGTGTTGCAGATCGCCGTTCAGATACACTTCTTCCATATCTTTCACGCCGTCCCACAGACGATCGCGCAGGATGCGCAGGCGTGCCATTTCGCTGGCCATTTCTTCTTTGGCAATACGATAGGCTTCACCCATGGCAACGATCTGATGCACTGGCAGGGTACCGGAACGCATACCGCGCTCATGGCCGCCGCCGTGGATCTGGGCCTCGATGCGGATGCGCGGCTTACGCTGCACATACAGGGCACCAATGCCTTTCGGGCCATAAATCTTGTGGCCGGAGAAGGACATCAGATCCACTTTCAGCTTGCTCAGATCGATAGGCAGTTTACCCACGCTCTGGGTCGCATCGACGTGATAGATGATGCCACGCGCCCGGCACATTTCACCGATGGCGGCGATGTCCTGCACCACGCCAATTTCGTTATTCACGTGCATGATGGAAACCAGGATGGTGTCTTCACGCATCGCGGCTTCGAGAACCTGGAGATCGATGATCCCGTTGCTCTGCGGTGCCAGATAGGTGACTTCAAAACCTTCGCGCTCAAGTTGGCGGCAGGTATCCAGCACGGCTTTATGTTCGGTTTTACTGGTGATGATGTGCTTGCCTTTCTTCTGATAGAAGTTGGCAGCGCCTTTGATCGCCAGGTTATCGGATTCGGTGGCCCCTGAGGTGAACACGATCTCACGCGGGTCCGCGCCAACCAGCTCAGCGATTTGGTTACGGGCGATATCAACCGCCTCTTCCGCCTGCCAGCCGAAACGGTGGGAACGGGAGGCCGGGTTACCGAAAGTGCCGTCCAGGGTCAAAAACTGCATCATCTTCTCGGCAACACGCGGGTCGACGGGGGTCGTGGCCGAGTAGTCCAGATAAATCGGTAATTTCATTGCTCTTGTACTCCGTACATCACTTCCAAAAACCAATAAATTAGTCGCCAGCTGCTTATGCGCGCAGATTAACGTTGATCGTTTCTTGCAGACGACCGTTGGCCGTGCGGCGCGTATCGCTATTTTGACGGTCTGCCACGTCCAGCACTTCCTGGTTGTTCACCAGTTCGGCCAGCGTAATATTGTTCAAGAACCCGCTGATGCGCTCACTCAGATCGCGCCACAGGGTATGGGTCAGGCAACGATCGCCCCCTTGGCAGCCTTCTTTACCCTGGCAACGGGTGGCGTCTACTGACTCGTCGACTGCGGAAATCACCGCACCCACGGCGATAGCGTCCGCCTCTTTGCCCAGCAGGTAACCACCGCCTGGCCCACGTACGCTGGCCACCAGACCATTCTTACGCAGGCGGGAAAACAGTTGTTCCAGATAAGAGAGCGAGATACCTTGGCGTTCGGAAATATCCGCCAGTGGTACCGGCCCTTCCTGGGAGTGTAATGCCACGTCGAGCATGGCAGTTACTGCATAACGGCCTTTGGATGTCAGTCTCATAGCTAATTGGTTACCTGTTGGTCAAACATGGGCCAAATTCTGACATTCCCGAGTAAATCAGTCAACTATTTAACCTACTAATTTACTCAAGTATTCGTGCTTTTTGTGCGTTTCTCTATCCGATGTATATAAAATACACCTTATAACCCCCAGATAAGCAATACTAACTCGCCTAACTGCGGGTAACAGCAAAATTAATTACCTTGCTGTTTATCCTGTTTCTCGATCGAGGTCAGCATACCACGCAAGATATTCAGCTCCTGCGCCTCCGGGCGTGCCCGGGCAAACAGGCGGCGTAAACGGTTCATCACCTGCCCTGGATGGGCGGCACGGATAAAGCCGGTGCGCACCAGCGTTTGCTCCAGATGCTGATAGAAGCGTTCAATATCATCCACCAGAGGATACGGCGACTCTTCCACCGGCGCGACCTCTGCCTGCTGGCGATCGAGGAAGGCAACGCGAACCTCATACGCCAGGATTTGCACCGCCATAGCCAGATTCAGCGAGCTGTAATCCGGGTTGGCAGGAATGGCGACATGATAATGGCATTTCTGTAATTCGTCATTGGTTAGCCCAACGCGTTCACGGCCAAAGACCAACGCAACCGGACCCTGCTCGCCTTCCTGTACCGCGCGTACGCCGCATTCGCGAGGTTCCAGCATCGGCCATGGGAGAGTGCGCGAACGAGCGCTGGTGCCCACCACCAGGCGGCAACCCGCAATGGCTTCATCAAAGGTATCGACAATCGTGGCGTTGCCAATCACATCGCTGGCGCCTGCGGCCAGGGCGATCGCCTGGGAATCGGGCTTCACCAGTGGATTGACCAGATAGAGGTTGGTTAACCCCATGGTTTTCATGGCACGGGCCGTAGAGCCCATGTTGCCGGTATGAGAGGTTTCAACCAGAACAATGCGGATATTGTGCAGCATACAAACTCTGAGCGTTGCGGAAAATCGTAGCATCCTAACACAGTCGTAGGTATTTTGCCGAACACCTGCTATACTTCGCGCCGTTTCCTGTTCTTTAACATCCTGTGGAAGATACCCATGCATCCGATGCTGACTATCGCCGTGCGCGCTGCGCGCAAGGCTGGCAACCTGATTGCCAAAAATTACGAGACTCCAGACGCTGTAGAAGCGACACAAAAAGGTTCTAACGACTTTGTCACTAACGTCGATCGCGAGGCTGAGCGTCTGATCATCGAAATCATCCGTAAATCTTACCCGAAACACACCGTTATTGGTGAAGAGTGCGGTGAGTTAACCGGTGAAGATCAGGATGTACAATGGGTGATTGATCCACTGGATGGCACCGCCAACTTCATCAAACGTCTACCACACTTTTCCGTTTCCATCGCCGTACGCATTAAAGGCCGTACCGAAGTGGCCGTGGTTTACGATCCAATGCGCAACGAACTGTTCACCGCCACCCGTGGCCAGGGCGCACAGCTCAACGGTTACCGTCTGCGCGGCACCAATGCCAAAGATCTGGATGGCACCATCCTGGCGACCGGCTTCCCGTTCAAAGTCAAACAGCACGCACCGGCTTACATCAACGTACTGGGCAAACTGTTCACCCAATGTGCCGACTTCCGCCGTACCGGTTCCGCCGCGCTGGATCTGGCCTACGTTGCCGCTGGCCGCGTTGATGGTTTCTTTGAGATTGGTCTGAAGCCTTGGGACTTTGCTGCTGGCGAACTGCTGGTACGTGAGTCTGGTGGCTTGGTCACCGACTTTGTTGGCGGGCATAACCACTTCAGCTCTGGCAACGTGGTTGCCGGTAACCCGCGTGTGGTGAAAGCATTGCTTTCCAACATGCGTGAAGAACTGAGCGAAGCGCTGAAGCGTTAATCTTGAGCGGCATCAGGCTACTGATGCCGCGTTTTCTACTGTAAACGGCTCAACCATTCATTCAGCCGCTGTTGGATATAATCCGGCGCTATCTTCTCCTGCTCCAAACGCGTTCCTGGGTAACTTCCCGCGATCAACGCCTTAAACAACGCTAGTTCATCCGCCTTCAGGTGCGTTGGCACTGCGGTCATCGAAGAGTCCTCGTCAACCATCATCGCTGAATAACGCATCACGGTAGCATGATCCATCATCAGGGCCGTCAGCTGTGGCAATTTGCTGCGCGCATCGCTCAACACATGCAATCCCCATGAGTCGATATCGCCCCAGTACGCGACCTGTTTATCGACTAGCCAAGGTGCATCCAGCCAACTGACATTTTTCCCTCCGCCGGATACCGCTACCGTATCGGCCAATAAGGGCAATCCCAATCCTGACTGCACATTCTCCACCACCAGAATATGTTTGGCCGGTAATGGCTGTTGGCGCAACTCCTCCACCGTTAGCTGCAACAAGCCTAATCCACCCAGCCTTGCCTGCGCAGCGGTGCATAACGGGCGTACCGTTAACCAGCCTTTATGATTGCCTTTAACATCCAGCCAGTTAGCCAAACCACCTTGTGCTTCGATCGCCCCATCATGCAGGCAATCGAGCAGATCGCTAATCAAGCGAACATAGTGCTCGACAAATTTGGTATCAACGCCTTGCAGTGGTAAAGCACGCAGATACTGGCCATTACCCATGCCGGGTTTAAGCTGAGGGATCAACTGCTGCAACCGCTGAATATCTATCGGGGACAACGAGGCTAACAACTCCAGATAATTCACCAACACCGGGTACAATTTGGCCTCTATCGCCAATAATGGCGTCATATTACGTACCCAGCTATCGCTGCGGGCTTGCGCCTCTTTCCCCAGATAAGCCAGCAAGCTGGTGATATCCTCAAGTACCAATGCCACTGGCACCCGCTGGCTCCCCAACGTTCGATAATTACGCTCTTCCCACTCAAGCCATTGCTGCTGCGGAAATTGCCGCCAGGCACTGACGTAGCGCTGGAAATGCGCCAGGTCTGCTAATATTGCCCGATTCGTCGGTGGTTTCAGCGAAACGCGTATGGGAAAAGGGCGTTCCCCTAAAAGGCGGGCTTTCAAGTTGCCCCGGTGAAACCACTCACGCTTCGAGATCAAGGCATAAGCCTGCTCAGGCAAGCGACCCCAATCATCCGCCATGCTGGCCAACCTCGGTTAATTCAATGCCCAGGTTTTGCGCTCGGCGCTGGCGTGCCGTATCCAACCGCCGATCTATTTCCGCCCAGGTGACTTCACACAGGCGGCTTTCATGGTTCTTGGCATCACGCTCGGCAATCAGCAATGAGCGCGCAGATTCACGCGCCAGGTTGAGGTTCTTATAGGGCGTAATGATATTGACGTGAATGTGCAACTCGCGGAAGACCTGCAATACCCGGCGGCTGACGGCCTCCGCCGTATTGGAAAAAGCCTCATCCAGAAATACCGTACAGTAAACCGGCCGATCCTGGCCTTCGGGCGTCAACACATAGGCCAGGCTGGCGGCGACAATAGTGCCAGCGAAGGATTCTTTCTCCCCACCGGATTTACCGCCCGAAGATAGCAAGACATCACGCACATCATGGTTGGCCATATCCCGTTCTTCGGCAAAGAATGACATTTGATAACGCGCATCCAACAGACGCAGGCTTTCCTGCGTCCCCGAAGAGGTCGGATTGCTGGCTTTCTCCAGGATCCCTATCACCAGCTTTAACTGCTGATAACGAGCCAGATGATCGTCACTGGTTGCCTGAGCAAAAACCTTATCCAACTGGCGATTAAAGTCCTGCACGTGGGGATACATTTCGATCTTGGTGCCTAACTTCAAATAGCTCCCGGCCCGGAACTCGGTACGAGCCAGCACTTTATTGATAGTCGCAATCCGCTCCAGAATATCATCGCGTTCGGCATCAATGCGTTGACGAATACGTACCATTGACTGGGTGGCGTGCTTGTTTAGACGTGCTTTGAACTGCTCCACCAAAGCAGGCAGACCTTCGCGCTCCAACTGTTCGAGATGTTGTAAATACTCGGGCAGGCTGTCGACACCGGCTCCCCAACTGCCTGCGATAATTTCCCACTTGGTACGGAAGGATGACATGCTGCCCACGGCTTCCCGCAGGGCATTGTTCTTGCGATCGCTGGCTTTATCCTGAGCTGTCACCAAGCGCTTGCGGTGTGATTCAGTCAAAAACGCCAGCTGAGACAGCTCCGCGTCGTCCAAGGTCCCAACTCGTTGTTGCAGCAGAAGACGCACCTCGTCTTCCATCCCAGGCTCCGCCGCCTTACTGGCTTTATCCTGCTCGCGCTGCGCGTTTGCCTTTTCGTTATCCAACCCGCCCTGGCTGGCATTCTTGCGGTCTTTTTCTCCCCGCAAGGTGGCTAAGCGCTGCTTGGCCTCCTCCCAACGTGCTTTACACTGCTGGAGATCGCTCCCCGAAGCTACCCACTGATTAAGCTGTTGCTCAATCCGGCCAACTTTACCCTGCCACAACGGAGCATCGATATCTTCCCAACGATAGCGAGGCAGTTTTTGCCACAACGCCTCTCGCTGGTTCACCTCATCCAGATCGATGCGCGCCGATTCCAGTGCCTTTTGCGTTTTACTCAACTCACTGCTTGATGACTTGATATCCTGCTCTAACAACGCAATACGCGTCTGGTTAGAAAACCCCAACTGCCATGCCCGCCGATCGTCAACCTTATGCTGATCCTTTTTCTCAAAACGGCCTTTGTCGCGATGAATCAACCCTTGCTGAGTTATGGAGAATGCGGTGGCATCCAGGGTTTCGACCGTATCGACACAGTGCAAATCAAAACGCGCCAGATAGTGCTGCAGCCAGCTGCGGTAAGGATGCTCCCGCCAGGTTAATTTATGCAGGTAGCCATCATGATGGAACGCTGGCTCGGCTGACGCTTCGGCTTCCCGAACCACCTGCACTCGAACATGAAGCCCGGTATGACGCTGATTCAGCCAGCGGGTCACCAAATGAAAACTCACCTCTGGCACGGCTAACGTCGTACGTATGCCGCCCAATGCCCGTTCGATAGCCCCTTGCCAATGTAGTTGATCTGGGTCGACATCCACCAACTCTCCGATAAACAGGCATTGTTCACGTGGTAACGCCAAGGCAGTCACCATTTCGTCACGCAAGCGTTGGAAACGCAGATCGATATTCGAATCAGGCCGGGCGCGTATCCCTTCCAATTCCTGTTCAAGTTGGCGCAACTGCCCTTGCAAGTTTGCCAACTCGGCGCTCAGCGCGCCAAATCCATCTTGAGCTGCGCGCTTTTCATCGCTAATGGTTTGCAGTTTTTCCCGCGAAATCGCCTGATTATGCAGAAATACCCCTTCACGCAGGCTGCTCTCCAGCCCCAACGCGTTAACCTCCTGCTGATACTCCGAGGCTTTAACCCCCACGCTTTCCAGTTGACGCTGAGCCTGCGCCAACTCTTGCTTGATGATTTCGATCCGATCGCCACCGGCGTTAATATAATCCGTATGCGTTTTATCAACCTGTTCCTGGGTTTCCTGCTCATCGCGATCCAACTGCCGGATCTCCAACGCCAGCGCGTCCAGTTGGTTTTGTAACCCTTTGATCCTGGTTTCCCACAGACGAAAACCACATTCCCCCATGTAAACCGGTAAGGCATCAAGCTGAGCCGTCAGCCGTTTGATCTCCGCTTCACAGCTGCGCAAGCTACGGTCTAAATCGGGGAATCTGATCAAATGATCCCGTTGATTACGGGCATCCAGCAAACGTTCATGGATCGCCACCAGATCGGCGAACTCATCCACCACCCGGCGGGCATCGTCTTTAACACCGCTGGCTTCCAGCACCAGTTCCCGGATCAACTCGGTTAAATCATCGATTTTCTTTAAACCCAGCGCGCGCGCCAGCAATGCCGGAGCATTTTTATTTTCCATATGCAGGCAGCGCCGATAGGTTTCCTGATAATCGCTAAAATTATCGCCGCACGGCGTAATGGCGGGATCTTCTTTCAGCCATTGATTCAAACCGCGCACGTTGCCCTCACCAAAGCGATCTAATAGCTCTTTCAAGGCGACATCGCGCCGTGCCACCAGATAGATCCGGCTGATGTCCGCCAGCGCATGGCTGTGCTTGGTGGTCCAGAATAGCGCTGCCAACACGATGCAAGAACCATCATCGGCACGGTATAACGCCCGTAATGCGGTAAGCACTGGCCCCTCACGCTTGCTTTTGACCCGCGTTTTGGCCCCGTCATGCTCAGAGCCGAAGCTGCCGCGCATGTAGGACACCAGCGAACGATCGGTGCGATCCCCCTGCGCTGCGGCAATATTAAAAGAAGCTTTTCCCGCTGGCAGCAGCAGCGCCATCAGGCCATCGATCAGCGTCGATTTACCCGACCCGTTATCCCCAGTCACCAGCGTGCCCAACGGATCGATGACGGCCGTATGCAGTTGGTGAAATGACCCCCAGTTATAGACGGATAACTCAGCCAGCCTGATTTGCCCACAATCAGCACCGGGCAGCGTCAATTGCTCACTCTTCGCCATCATCTGTTTCCTCCTTGTTCGCCGGAGAGGTTTCCGCGCTCAATGCCAGCCGTTCATACTCTTCGAGCATAGCTTCCAAGAATGCCGCATTAACCACATAACGAATGACCGGGGTAATTTCATAGCGCTCACTCTCACCACGGATCGCCGATAAAATATAGCGCTCGGCCATTTTATCTAACGCCGAATTCAGCTTCTTTCTATCCGCCTTGCTGTTATTGGTTAACGGCAGAAAGGGCGTCAGGTGGCTTTCGATACGCTCAATGTCAATGATCACACGCTGTTCGCCTGCACGTTCCCGCTCCTGATAATGCTTGCGTAGTACCAACAGCAGTAAGGTGTCATACAAGGACAAGGTGCGGCGGTTAATCAGGGAAATGGTTTCCGTCTCCTCATCTTCCTCCAGATCTTGCTGCAGGACAAAAGCCACTCCGCCCGGTTCATCCAGCAATAAACGCAGATACATATTGGCCAGATGATTACCGATGACGACTTGATGGCGACATAAGGCTTCGAACAGCTTGGGCTTTTGCGTGGCCAGTACGACGCCAACACGCAGCAGGCTAACCAGAGTTCGCCGGATCTCCGGGGCTAACGCCTCGGTATCAGCTTCCGTTACCTCGGGTTCAGCGGTAGCAATCTCTGGTGCCGCAAAATCCAGCTCCAAATCTAGCCGCTCTTCCGGCAGTTTTGCCACTGGTTCAGGCTCGGTAGCTCGTTCCCGCTGCTCTTTACTAAGCTGGCTTAGACGCCGCATGCGATCCAGTAAATCGCCTGATGACACTTTCTCTTCGCTCACAGCGCCAGCTCCCCCAAGTTCGCGGGAAACATGGCCGCACTCAGCAGATAGCCGGGGATCACCGCATTCAGTTGCACACCTTGTTTATCCGTCACCATTATCGTTTCCTTTTCATCCAGCTCTGTCGCTTTTACCGCTTTGGCAACGCGCAGCCAGGCAACCAACTCTTCCAGCCCCATCTCTAAGGGGTGCTGCTGTGCCAATGCGGCAAGGGTCATGGGGCCACCGCGCTGCAATATATCCAGCAGGCACTGTGCCACTTCGAGCATGCTTACGGTGTCCAGATAGTCCAGCATATCGTCGCTGGGAATATGGCCGTTGGTTTGAACTTCTACGCCGGAGGTATCCAACTGCTCATCGGGAGACTTCAGCAGCAGCGCATCTGGCGAGTAAAAGCGAATATGCCCAGTAGGTAGACGCACCGAAGTGCTGGTTTTCAAGCTGTTCTGGTCTTCCTTAAAGCGGATCGCCAACCGTTCCAGCCGCCCCAACAGACGATCCACCGCGCGCTGTTCAGACAATGTCCCGCTTTCGATATAAGCACGCAAGCTCTCTTCGGTCTTGCGGCGGATCAGAAATACCCTTTCACTTTCGCGGCTCAGTTCACGCATCAGTTGCCCAAGAAACTGTTTTTGCTGGGCCGTTAATGATTCTGCGACCGGGAGATTCAGGATCACCTGTAACTGCTCGCGAAATTCCGTCGTGCGGTTTTGATCGCACAACAATTGGAAAAATCCCTCGAAGGCACTGCCAGCATCGGTCTCGGTCAATAGCTGTTCTTTTTCCAGCACCGCCAATAGCACTTCTCCTCGGCTTGCTCCCTGTTCGATCATCTGGATACGAATATCTTTATCCATGGTGCGGATTTCGTCTTCGACACGGCGAAAATCCCCCGTCAGCACCGAAGCCAACTGATAGATTTCCCGTAAGCGCTCTCGTTGCTGCGACGGCGACAACTCCACGATCACCCCGGCCTTAACCGCGTCTATTTCACGTTGAATTTCACGCCTCTTCTGCTCAAGCACCGCCAAACGGCGATCGGGATTGGGGGAAATAGAAATAACAAAATCACGCACCGCATCTTGTACGATGCGTAAATGTGAGGCCGTGGTGGTGGCACTGTGCTGATCTAAAGAGAGGCTAAAGCGTAGGGCTGTTTCACAGGCATCGGTTTTGGTCAGTTGGCCATCCAACTCACGTAACCACCCTGCCTGGATCCATTGGTTCAGATAGCTGGTCGCTGGGCTTTCGGTGATCCAAATGCCCTGGAGGCGACACTGTTCAAGAATGCTTTCCAACAGAATGCGGGCACGCCCATAGGGCACTTCATTTTCTTCACTGAACAGATCGGCGACGAAAGCCAATATCAGCGGGGCGTTATCCGTGCGCAATAACTTCCAGGCAATATTTTCCTGATAGATACGCCGAAATCTGGCTTGGAACTCATAGAAACTAATGATAAACCTCTCTTTCTTTATAGGAAATCCTGAGGGATTACATTAGGTTATTTTACTTATGTTATCTCTTTGTTCAATATTTAATCTCACGATCAACGGGAAAAAGGCCGTATCCCGCCGCCAAATTCCGGCTGAGCACTGACGTACAGCAGCACACCAGCAAACAGCAAGATTAAGCCACCGGCTAACGCCAACGCCCCCCAAGCAACCGCACTCCAGGCCGCCGGTGCGCGCTGACGGCTGATGCGTATCGCCAGCTTACGGCTGTAATGCACCAACAGCGCCAACCCGGAAATCGTGATCGAGGTACCCAATGCCATGGCAAGTGCCGACAACACGCCCCAGCTAAAAACGCCGATCACTTTGGAAAACAGCAAGACCAGGATCGCCCCGGAGCAAGGCCGTAGTCCCATGGCCAGCACAATCGCCGCTTTGGTGCGCCAGTCATTGCCGGCTTGCAGTTCCTCATCGCTCGGTAAATGCCGGTGGCCACAACCACAATTTGCACTATGCACATGATCGGCTGGCAGAGGCTGCAAGCTGTTGATGCGCAGCGCAGGCCCAGGCCGCATGGCTTTCACCGCCATAAACAAGCGCTTTAACGCCCGCCAACTGAGCAAGACACCGAGCAGGATCACCAGAATAAAACTGCCCTTCTCCAGCCAGAAACTACTCTGATGTAGTTGGCGGGAAGAAAGTTGCAGCACCACCAGCACCAACGTGACCAGGGCAATCGCGACCAATCCCTGAACCACGGAGGCGGCAAACGTCAGCTTCAGGCTGCTTTTCAACCGTGCCGGGTGGGTAGCCAGATAGGTGGCGATCACCACTTTACCGTGGCCCGGCCCCAGGGCATGCAACACGCCATAGCCTAGACTGAACAGCATCAGCGCTACTCCCGCTTGCTGGGGAGCCGCCTTGACCTGTTGCAGCAAGGCCGCCATTTCCTGATGTAGCCCTTTCTGCCACACCGCGCTTTGCATCAACAACTGCGGCCAGTAATGCCAAACCCACTGAGCCACCGCCGCCAGCAGAATGAAGAACAGCAACAACGGCCACAGGCTGAAGGCCCAATGGTGCCGAGGTTTGCTGGCCTGGCTAAGGTTTATTGACATGTTAACGTCACCCGCTGGGCAAACTGTTGCCCCAACGCCATATCTTCACCGGGCGAGTCATTCTTATCGAGAGACAATGCGTAGGCTTGTAATGACGAATCGGGCTTTGGCGTCACCAAACTGAATTTGCACTGCTTTGCCATTTCTGGCGGCAGGTGCAGCGCCTTTTGATCCTGATAGGTCATGTCCACAAAATAGGTGGGATCGTAGGTGGCAATCTCAAAGGGTTTCCCCAGCAGCGGCTGTGGCTCTGCCAGCGGCAACACAAACTCCAGCACGGCTTTATGGCCCTGCCGGGATAGATGGTATTCGGTTGGCAGATTGAGGTATTTCACCGGTTTGCCTGCGCGATAAATATCGGTGAAATAGTGCTGCCCGAGGACGTTAGCCATCACTTCCGCCGCCAGTTTTTTCCAGACTTCTGAATCGCTGTTGGCATTTTCTGCGTCATACAGTAGATCCGCCGAGGTGATCTCATCCATTACCCAAACCATTTTTAAACCGGTCAGCTTCTGATCCTTAGCCACAAAGGTGGTGTTCATATCGATAAAACTGTGTGGGTGGGCCAGTGCCCCCATGCTGATCATCATTACCAAGCAGGCCACCAGGGCGCGGAGTTGCATCATCCAAGCATACTTTTTATTGTTATAATATAACATCAACAAAACCTCAACCGGCGTTAACAAGCCGAATAACTGTGACGAAAGTAGTAAGCCGAAGTAAAAGCAGGGGTAACTGCCACGCCCCGCAGAGCCTTTTGCTATGCTTAAACATAATTTAAACACGACCTGCCAGAAGGTGATATGAGCCTGGAGACTTCTTCTGCGCCTGAGTTCTCCGGTCAACAACGGCGCTGTCATTTACTGCTGATGCTGTATGCGCCAGTACCCTCGGTACAACTGGAGACAATCGGCCAAATCAACGGCGTAGACATGCTCATTACCCGGCAAGATATAGCCGAGGTTGCCAGCGAGATCCAGCATTTCCATCATCTGGAAATCAGCGGCGATCCCGACGAAGGCTACCAGATCCAGGGCAGCGCGCTGGATCTTCGTTTATGTCTGCTCCAATGGCTACGGCGAGCCTTGCGTTGCAGCCCTGAGTTTGTCGAACAACACTTTGGCCCTCAGTTTCAGCGGGCGATACAACTTCAGCACCAACAGCTACCGGCACTGGAATTGTGCATCAACCAATGTGAACAGCGCCTTAACCGCCGTTTTGAGCAGCGTGACCGACTGTTTTTGCAACACTATCTTTGTTATTGCGTCTGGGCTAGCCAGCATCAACGCCATCCTCAATTTGATCGCCACCAGCATGAGTGGCTGCAAAGCAAACCAGAACAGCTGGCGGCGGCGGAGCTGCATCAATCGCTCAATCAGCTATTTGGCCAGCCCGGTGATAGTAGAGAATGCGACTTCCTGGCGTTGATGTTTACCCTGCTGAAAAGTCACAGCTACCAGAGCAGCGATTCGCCAGAGGACCAACGCCTGATGGCGGCCATTGGGCAGGTGGTGGAACGCTTCCAGCAGATCTCCGGCATGCATTTCAGCAGCCAGGAGGGGTTAATCAGCCAGCTGTTTGCCCATTTGGCCCCTGCCGTGGAACGTTGCCGGTTTGCTATCGGCATCGACAATACGCTACTGGAAGAAGTGGTCCGTAAATATCCCCGGCTGATGCGTACCACACAAGAGGCATTAGCGCCGTTTGAACGGGAATATGAGATCCAATTTTCGCGGGAAGAAGCAGGGCTAGTGGCGATCAGCTTTGGTGCCTGGTTGATGCAAGGCAATGCGCTGCAGGAAAAGCAGATACTGTTGCTGACGCTGGATAACCCGCAGTTGGAAGAAGAAGTGGAATATCAGATCCGCGAACTGACGCTATTGCCGTTGAATATCAAATATCAGCCATTGCACGACTACCTGCTTGCTGGCGCACCGCAAGGTATCACCCTGGTGATTAGCCCCTACGCCACACCGAGCCAGGAGCAACCACCCACACTGATTATTACCGAACTGCCGCTAGAGCGTCAGCAGCGCAAGGCGATCCGTGCGCTGCTGGAAAGCCATTAACTGCTATTGCTAACCGCCACCGCCGGTGGGCGAATAAACAATGCTGGCACCACCACCGCCACCATCACCCAAAACACTCCGCCCTGATAGTGCTCGAACAGGAAGCCCGCCACCACGGTCATCACGGCAATCCCACCGCCCATCGCCAACGCCGAATAAACCGCCTGCAGACGGATCACTTCCGCCCCCTGACGCGCCGCAATAAAGCGCATTGCCGCCAGATGGCAGACCGTGAAGGTGCCACAGTGCAGCACTTGCACCAGTAACAGCCAGCCGATTTCCGTGGTGGTTGCCATCAAGCCCCAACGCAGCAGGCCACATACGGCGGAAAGTAACAGCAGATTACGCGCGTTCCAGCGGCGGAACAGGAAATTGCTGCTGGCAAAGATAATTACTTCGGCGACCACGCCCAAAGACCACAGGTAGCCGATAGTCGCCGCAGAGTAACCCGCCTCTTCCCAATAGATGGAGGCAAAGCTGTAATAACCGGCATGTGCCCCTTGCAACAGCGTCACACACAGCAGAAAACGCCAGACAGGTCCTTCGCTGAGCAGTTCACGCCAGGAGCGGCTGGGTTCATTCTGCGCCCGAGCCTCACCTTGTGGCAGCACGCTCGGTTTCAGCAACATGCCTACCAGCATCGCCAAAATGCTGACCAACAGGCTGATCAAAATCGCATTATGGCCCCAAACGGACACCAGCTTGCCGGTTAACGCCGAACCGATCACAAAGGCCAGCGATCCCCACAGCCGCACCCGGCCATAGTCCAGAGTGATCTGCCGTTGCCAGGTGGCAGCCAACGCATCAGTCAGCGGAACCAACGGGGAGAAGAATAGGTTAAAACCGGCGATCACCAGCATCAGCCAGGCCCAGCCATTACCGAAACAGAAGCCGACGGCAAACGCCAGGGAGAGCAATGCCAACAAACGCAACGCAGTGATTAAATAAGAGGGATCTTTAACGCGAGGAGCAATCAGCAGGCTACCCAGGAAGCGCGCTACCAGGCCAGCGCCGAGCAAGATACCGATGGTTTCAGGCGGTATGCCCTCACCTTTTAACCAAACGCTCCAAAACGGTAGATAGATGCCATAGGAAAAGAAGTACGTGAAATAACTGAGAGCGAGCCAACGCGTTGATTGCAGAACCATGATCCCTCCAAGATGAGGGCAATACTTTGACAGAGCTCACACCTTGCAGCAATCTTCATTCATGCTCAAAGGGCTAGAGTGCAAAGTAGTTCACAGTTTCGCTGCAACAAAGCGAAAAAACCCGCCGAGGCGGGTTTATCTGCAAACCAATCGAAGTACTTAGGCGTAAACCGGGAAGCGAGCGCAAATATCCAGCACTTTCTTCTTGGTACGTTCGATGGTGGCTTCGTCGTTCAGGTTGTCCAGCACATCACAGATCCAGCCAGCCAGTTCACGCACTTCGGCTTCTTTAAAGCCACGGCGAGTCACCGCTGGGGTACCCAGACGGATGCCAGAAGTCACAAACGGGCTCTTCGGATCGTTTGGCACGCTGTTCTTGTTAACGGTGATGTTGGCACGGCCCAACGCGGCATCGGCTTCTTTACCGGTCAGGTTCTTATCTACCAGATCCAGCAGGAACAGGTGGTTGTAGGTGCCGCCGGAAACCACTTTGTAACCGCGCTCCAGGAACACTTTCACCATCGCTTTGGCGTTATCGGCCACTTGCTGCTGGTAAACCTTGAACTCAGGCTCCATCGCTTCTTTCAACGCTACCGCTTTACCCGCGATCACGTGCATCAACGGACCACCCTGGCCACCAGGGAAGACGGCTGAGTTCAGCTTCTTATACAGCTCTTCATCACCACCTTTGGCCAGGATCAGGCCACCACGCGGACCCGCCAGCGTTTTGTGGGTGGTGGTGGTCACGACGTGGGCATGAGGAACCGGGTTCGGGTAAACGCCAGCGGCAATCAGGCCCGCCACGTGTGCCATATCCACGAACAGATAAGCGCCGATGCTGTCAGCGATTTCACGCATTTTGGCCCAATCAACCACACCGGAGAAGGCCGAGAAGCCGCCGATGATCATTTTTGGTTTGTGGGTCTGCGCCTGTTTGGCCAGATCGTTATAGTCAATCTGCCCGGTTTCGTCGATGCCGTAAGGCACCACGTTATACAGCTTACCGGACAGGTTCACCGGTGAACCGTGCGTCAGGTGGCCGCCGTGTGCCAGGTTCATCCCCAGGATGGTGTCACCCGGCTGCAGCAGTGCGGTATAAACGGCAAAGTTAGCCTGGGAACCTGAGTGCGGCTGCACGTTGGCATAGTCGGCACCAAACAACTCTTTGGCACGGTCAATCGCCAGTTGCTCAACGATATCAACGTATTCGCAACCGCCGTAGTAACGCTTGCCCGGATAGCCTTCTGCGTATTTGTTGGTCAGTTGGGAACCCTGGGCCTGCATCACGCGCGGGCTGGTATAGTTCTCAGACGCAATCAGCTCAATGTGCTCTTCCTGACGCACTACTTCCTGCTCCATTGCATGCCACAGTTCGGCATCATAATCAGCAATGTTCATTTCACGCTTTAACATCCGGCATCTCCTGACTGAAATCAGCTAGCTTTCCCCTATGGATTTCAAGCTGCAGCTAGGCGACAAGCTATCTCATCCCCAGGAGCTTACTTTTCGTAAGTGACTGGGGTGTGATAGTGCAGGTAACAACGCTGCAGCTTGAAAGACGACGGGGATAATTTTACCCATATGGGTTCTGGACCACAGTGTAAACCGTTTCGGCCTGTCGAAGATAGGTCTTGACAGAGGTTTTTACGCAAACGATTGGCATCAGGTGGCGTAAGGCTTTGAACCCTTAAAGGCCGCCTTTTGGCAATGGAGTTTTACTCATCAACAAAATGCGCTTTTTTCATGTTCTGTGAAGGCGATCGACGGTTAACAACCCCGTAACAACAACAGGGATATTTACAAGCATGGGAGAATTTTATAAGATGTATTTAAAATACATCTATTAAATAAGCACCACAACGTCTGCCAAGGAGCCTCACCATGCTGGATAGTCAAACCATCGCCACCGTTAAATCTACCATCCCCCTGTTAGCCGAAACCGGCCCCAAACTGACCGCCCACTTCTACGATCGCATGTTTGCCCATAATCCTGAATTGAAAGATATTTTCAATATGAGCAACCAGCGTAACGGCGATCAGCGCCAGGCGTTGTTCGACGCTATCTGCGCTTACGCCAGCAATCTGGAAAACCTGGCCGCCCTGCTGCCTGCGGTAGAACGCATTGCCCAGAAGCACGCCAGCTTCAATATCCAGCCCGATCAGTATCAGATTGTCGGCCAGCACCTGTTAGCCACGTTGGACGAAATGTTCAGCCCTGGCCAGGAAGTGCTCGATGCCTGGGGAAAAGCCTACGGGGTACTGGCTAACGTGTTTATTCAGCGTGAAGGCCAGATCTATCAGCAAACGGAAAAGAGTGACGGCGGCTGGCGTGATTTACGTGCCTTCCGCATCGTGAAAAAACAGCCGCAGAGCGAAGTCATATCCAGTTTTGTATTGGCACCGGTAGACGGTGGCCGCGTGGCCGATTATCAGCCGGGCCAGTATCTGGCGGTCTATATTAACGATGACAGCCTGCAACATCAGGAGATCCGCCAGTATTCACTCACCACCGCATCGAACGGGGAATATTACCGTATCGCGGTAAAACGTGAGGAACAGGGCGCCGTTTCCAACTTCCTGCATCAGCAGGCCAAAGAAGGCGATATTATTCATCTCGCGGCACCACACGGCGATTTCTTCCTGCAGGTGGAACCTACTACACCGGTGGCATTAATCTCGGCAGGCGTTGGCCAAACGCCAATGCTGGGGATGCTTAACACCCTGCACAACCATCAGCATCCGGCCAACATCCACTGGCTGCATGCTGCAGAAAACGGCTCAGTGCATGCTTTTGCCGACGAGGTGGCGGATATCGCCGGGCGCATGCCTAATCTGAGCCGTCATGTCTGGTACCGTGAACCTAATGCCGATGATGTGCAGGGCCGTGATTATCACAGTCAGGGCCTGATGGATCTGAGCACGTTGCGTAGCGAGTTGAGCGATCCGCAGATGCATTACTACTTCTGTGGCCCGGTGCCGTTTATGCAACACGTAGGTAAGCAGTTGCTGGCGATGGGTGTGGAAGCCGAACGTATCCACTACGAATGCTTCGGCCCACATAAGGTACTGTAAGACTCTAGTCTTTTGGTAACATTATCAGGTGCGAATGTTATTGATTAATTTGCGTGCCAAGTGCGGGTGCCGAAGAAACGGTGCCCGCGATAATAATCAACGATATTGTCAGTTTGACATCAATCTCAAATCAACAACCTCCTTAGTGTTATTCCCCTTTCAGCTATCGTTTTTAAGCCGACACTGTGGTAAATCTACGCCCCATTGATAAGGACTTTGCATGGAGCACAAGGATGAGCCAGCTTTCAGCAGCCCGCTTTATTTTCGCCAGCAATCTGATCAGCCACACTCGCCATACTCCCGTCAGGCTAATAAATTTTTTGGCAGCCATACCCGTTCATTCACGTTGTTAATTATGGAAAGTGTACGTTGATCGCATCAATGGACTCACTATTGGCGTCATCTTCAAGGAGGAGCACAGATGCAACAGACCGTACAGGACTGGGTAAGAGAAACGGCGGGTACACAGTTGTATGCCATCCTCGCTAATACTCATGGCGCACAAGGTATCAAAGCCTATTATCGGGAAGACGGCAACCGCACACCTTTCGGGCTTTACGCCAATACGCCCTATGCCAACTGGTTCGAAGTGATGCCGGTGCTGGTGCAGCTTAACGAAGGCAGCCCATTCTTACGCTGGGTGGCAGATACCCCTTTACGCAACTGGGGCTGGCTGGCACGTTCACCGTTGCCACAGGCTGCCCTGGCGGACCATCTTGCGGGCTTGACCCAGGTGATCATGCCCAGCGGTAAAGCGGTGTTTTTCCGCTATTGGGATGGACGCTATCTGCCGGCTTACCTGCGCTACTTTGGCGATGAGTGGCGCTCTATCCTGCCTGTGTTCTCCGATTACTGGGTAAATGGTGAAGTATTTACCTGCCCGGTAGACCCTTCTGCGCAGGCCCTGATTAGCCCCTGGTGGCAGGTGCCCCAAGGGATGGTGGATGCACTGCTGGATGAAGATCCGGAGCCGCTGATCGCCAACCAACTGACCTGGCTGCGCGAGAATGAGTTTGAACTCTATCAAGCCGTGCCGGAACCGGTGTTGCGCCAGATAGCGCTGCGGCTTTACCCACAGGTCTGGCAACAGACGCCAGATCCGAAGAAGCGAACCGCCCGGTTGTCCCAGGCGCTGGTTGATGCGCTGAGCCGCCGTACCCATCCGTTCGAGGTGATCACCCCCAACGTTTCCTCTTTTCGACCGTGAGTAATGGACTATGACGACCGAATATATTGCCAGTATTGATAATGAATTACTGAGCTTCAAGAACAAGATCCTGATCACCCAAGAGTATCGGCAGATTGTCAAGGACTGGTCCGTCGCCAGCCGTATTTCCGGGTTAGCCGGTGGGCCGACGCTGGAGATGGAGAAAACCCTGCGGCTCAACGACAGCAAAACGGCGGTCTCGGAAAACGATCGCAGCTTTGAGAGTAGCGTAGTGACCTGCCCGAAAAGCGGCGAGATCAAGGTGGCCCTCGCCTATGAGTCCACACTTGAACTGCCTATCCCCGATGTGACCATCGAGATCTATGAAGACGTCAGTTATGGTATTGACTCCAAGGTGGCGACCCAGCAAACCGATGAGCAAGGCGTAGCGCGCTTTCCCGGCCTGACGGCAGGCAAGAAATATTACGTTAAAGCCACCGACACCCAGCTGGAACAGCATAATGACCAGATGCTGCAAGCCTATGACGGCCTGATGCTGGAGATGTACGACACTTTGTCAACGCAATGGCAGACCTACAGGCCGCAATGGCAGTTGAGCCCAATCAATGCCGGCTTGTTGAACGCGCTGGGTGACGGATTGTACAACGGCATGTTTGGCCTGTGGGATGACGTGAAACTGGCCTACGACGTGATCACCGACCCCGCAAAGTACGGACAGAAAATCTATGCGGAAGCGGGTAAGTATAAGGATCTGATCACCCAGTTAGATGAACAGAAACTGAAGTCCCTGCTGGAAGGCAGCAAGCAGATGGCCCGCGAGCTGTTGGCGCTGTTCAATGATGAAGCTGCGCTGTACCTGTTTATGCGTTCGGTGGCACTGCAAGTGCGTATGTATCCCTGGGGTGCGCTGTTGGAACCGATGGTAAAGATAGGGGGTTCCATTATTGGTGATGCGCTGGTCGGCATTGTCTTCGGGGCGCTGCTGACTCTGGTGACCGCAGGGTTAGGCTTGGCGTTCCTGGTTTATAAGGTAGGCAGCTTGCTCAAGAAGCTGGGCAGCGCCATGCAGTCTGTCTGGCAGGGGCTGAAGACGATTCTGTTTGCCACCCTGGAACTGGTCAAACGGTTCTTTGAAAAGACTCGCCAACTGAACCTCAAGCGCCAGGCCAATGCCAAGTTGAAGCAGGATCGGAAAAACCAACTGGGGGCATCAAACCATACTGGTCTGGTGGATAACTCAGGCACGGTGAAAAACAACCCCGCGACAAATGCGGCTGACCAGCCCACGGTGAACTCGCAGTGCACCCCCGGCACCGGCTGCCCGGTCTCGCTGATCAACGGCGAAGAGTTGCTTACTCTGGACGATGGGCAACTGATTGGCCTGACACCCTTTATCTTCCAGCGTCAGTACCGCACCACCGCAGTCGAACGCACGTCGGTATTTGGTTTTGGCTGGAGCCATAGCCTGCAACATCAGGTGGAGTTTATCGGTGATGAACTGCACTGGACCGATCACCAGACCCTCACCACCATTCTGCCGTTACCTACCCAGGTTTCCCCAAGCGGGCTTAACTATGTAGCCGGGGCCGCCGCCTATCTGGACGAGGAGCCCGATAGCTACTGCCTGATGGCCGGTAGCATGGAAGGCTGGGTGTTGCATGTGCATCGGGTTACGGGGCAAACGACCGGGCGCATCACCGCCCTTTCACACCGCCAGTTGCGGTTGACCCTGCATTATCACGATGGCTTACCTGTTCGGCTGGAACATCCGGCTGGTGCGGCATTGCAGTTCAGCTATCAGGAGCTGCCTCAAGGCTGGCGCCTGACGCAGCTGAGCCTGACCCCTGAGTCGGGTCGGGAAGAGGCTCTCCACCCGCTCATGACCTATGAGTACGATGAGCGGGGACAACTGAGTGCCGCTATCAATGCGGCCGAGGAAGCCGAGCGCTATCAGTATCGTGATGATTATGTATTCAGCCTGCGGCAGTTGGCTGGCGGGGCTGAGTTTTACTGGGAGTGGCAAGGGGAAGGCAAACAAGCCCGTGCGGTGCGCCACTGGAGCAACCTGCCGAACCTTGACCAACGTTTTCTGTGGGATGAACAACCCGGGGCCGTCACCCTCGTCCATCAGGACGGTTCACGGGAGACCTGGCAACATGACACCCGCTTTCGCCGCCTGATAAAGAAGGTCGACCCGGACGGCGCGACCCACCTCAATGAATACGGTGAACGCGGTGAGCTGCTGAGTGAAACCGATCCGTTGGGCAATCGCACCGAATATGGCTATAACGGTGAACTGCAGTGCACCTGGGTGCGAACTCCTGACGGACAGGAGACCCAATACCGTTATTCGCGTGGCCGGGTAGTAGAGAAAACCACCTGGAGCCTCGATCAGGAGGACAAGCTCCGTGAACGGTATCGCTACGATACGCAGGGCAACCTGACGGAGGAAACCGATGCATTGGGCAATACCTGCCACTACCTGTGGTCTGCACAAGGGGCACTCAACGAGGTGCAATACCCGGATGGCAGCCGCGAGCGCTTTGTCCGCGATGGGTTTGGCCAGGTGCTGGAACACCATCAGCGCAACGGGCTGACCCACTATTATCGTTACAACCTGCTGGGGCAAGTGATCCGGCACAGCGACAGCCCACTGGACGAGGCCGGGGTCAACGGCACCCGTTATACCTGGAATGCCGCCAACCGGCTGGAGGCTATTCACGCGCCTGACGGCACGGTGCGCCACTACCGGTACAACGCCTACGGCAAGGTGACCAGCGAGCGTGATGAAAAGGGGCTGACCACCCAATACGAATACCATCCAAACTCCCATTTGGTGAGCCGAGTCATTTATCCCGACCTCAGCCAGGTGGAATACCGCTATGACAACCCGAAGAACTTCGTCAGCGACATCATCAACCAGAACGGCGAACACCATCGGCTGGCCTATCACCCCAACGGGTTGGTGAGTGAAGAACACACCGTTGACGGACGCCACTTCTTCTATGACTACGACCTGAACGGACACCTGACCCAGCGCACCGAATACGGCACCAGCCAGAGTAAACAGACCGCGCTGGTCACCCGCTATGAGCGGGACGCTGCCGGGAGACTGGTTCGCAAGGTGTTGCCGGACGGCAAAGAAGTCAACTACGGCTATGACAGCTTTAACCGCCTGCAGCTGGTGGACGACGGGCATTGGCCGCTGGCATACGGTTACGATGAAATTGGTCGTCTGACGGAGGAGTATCAGGGCTTCGCCAGCCTGTTTTACGGCTACGACAGCGCAGGTAACCTGACACGCCAATGCCTGCCCGACGGCAACATTCTGGCCTACCAGTACCAACAGGGGCAGGTCTCGCGTATTGCGCTTAATGGTCAGGTGCTGAGTGATCACCAATATCGCGGTGAGCAGGAAATCCGACGTATCACCGGCGAGGTGGTGAGCGAGTTTGATTACGACGGGCAGCAACGCCTGCGCCATCAACGGGCTACCGCCGTGGTACAGGCAGAAATGGAGGGTGACGCCCCGGACGTAACGCCGGTGATGCAGCGCCGCTACGAGTACGACCCGGCAGGCAACCTGACGCAAATCCTCGACCCGCACAAAGGCAACCGGGAATACCGCTACGATAAGCAACATCGCCTGACCGAAGCGCTGCACCACCCGATAGCCTACCCCGAAGCCTTGCCGCAGGCGCTGCGCTGGAGGGGTATCAGTGAACAGTTTACGCACGATGCAGCGGGTAACGTATTGGGGAACGATGCTGCCTCCCGTGGGACGAAAGTCCGTGGCAACCTGCTAAAGCAGAAAGGCGATGTGCGGTTCGAGTATGACGAGTTTGGCAACCTGACACGTGAAGTGCGCAGCACCCAGCCACTGTGGGTGCGGGAGTTCCGTTATGACTGCCAGCACAGGTTGGTGGAATTTATTGAACAACGGCAGGGGCAGAAAACCCACTTTGCCTATGCCTATGATGCCTTTGGTCGCCGCATCCAAAAACAGGACCTGCTGGCCCAACGGCCTGATGCCCTCACCCGTTTCTTCTGGCAGGGTGAGCGGATGGTGGCAGAATGCGCCGACGATGATAATATCTTTACGGCGGACGACCCCAAACCGGCGCACCTGGCAACGTATAAAAGCTACCTGTACAGCCCCGGCAGCTTTGTGCCGCTGGCACAGTTGTTGGGTAAAGGACGCAAGTCGGAGATTTACTTCTACCTGAATGACCATCTGGGCACCCCGCAGGAACTGGTCAACGGCAAAGGACAGATTGCCTGGAGCGCGGCGTACCGCGCCTACGGCAATCTGGCGGTAGCGTTCGTTGAATCTGTGCCGCAGCCGCTGCGTTTTCAGGGGCAGTACTTCGACGCGGAGAGCGGGCTACACTATAACCGGTATCGTTATTACTCGCCGGAGACCGCAAGGTTTATCACGCCTGACCCGATTGGGTTGGCCGGTGGGCTGAACCAGACGCAGTATGTGCCTAACCCTACCGGGTGGGTGGATCCGCTGGGGTTGACTAGCGTTCCTGGAGATTGCCCGGAGACATTTGGTAAATATAGGCCTGACCGCCCATTACCTCGGGATAGCTATGGTAATCCAGTACCTGATGTCGAACTTCCGCATACTCAATTGGGGACAAAAAAGGGGCGAAAAGGGGAGTATACTCAAGCCAGAGAGTGGGGATACGATGATAATGGGAAGTTAGTCCCAATACGAGATATTGACTTCACAGATCATGGCCGCCCTAAAGAACACCCTAATCCTCATCAACACGATTATCTTCCAAACCCTACGGGAGGTACTCCTCAACATGGGCCTGCAGTAGAATTGGTGATGCCAAAATGAATATTATAAAAGGAAAAATGTTTTCAGATAATGGAATGAAAATTAAACTATCTGATTTATTAGCAAAAATACCAAAAAATGAATGGACATGGTGTATTTATGAGTTTGAAGGAGTTGGGGTTGCGCCCTTTGGCCTTTCAATGCCTGAGTTCGAGGACTTGGTTTTATCTAAAGATACTGGATTTGAATTGACTTGGGATGAGATGATTTTATTGGCTGAATCATTAATAGATATCATGTCATGTACATTGGCTGCTGTCACATCCCCAATGCCATATAGTTGTATAGAAAGTAACGAGCTAGATAATTGCATGGTATTATTGAGAGTTTTTGATAGTACCACATGGGAAATAAATATGTATTACTAACCCTTTAACAAATTGCGTCAATATTGGCCGCTGGCATACGGTTACGATGAGGCCGAGCTACTGGCAGGGTAAACGGATCGTGGCAGAATGTGCCGACGATGATGATATCTTTACGATGAGTGACCCAAACCGCCGCACCTGGCGACCGATAAAGCTACATGTACAATCCCGGCAGCTTTGCAGTTGCCGGGAAAAGGCGCGGCGCAACTACCTGAATGACTACCTGAGCCCCCACAGGAACTGGTCAACGGCAATCTGGTGGTAGCATTCATTGAGTCTGTACCGCAGCCGCTGCGTTTTCAGGGACAGTACTTCGACGCGGAGAGCGGGCTACACTATAACCGCTATCGTTATTATTCGCCGGAGACAGCCCGATTTATCACCCCTGACCCGATTGGGCTGGCCGGTGGCCTAAACCAGACGCAGTATGTGCCTAACCCTACCGGGTGGGTGGATCCGCTGGGGTTGACTAGTGTGAAGAGAGGGTGCCCTCCGGACTCAGATATACCGGCTGGGGTGAAGACGGGTGAGCCAGAAATTATCGAGGTAAGTCCCAAGATTCTCGTCTCTACACAAGGTAAAGACGAAATGACTGGCTCGGTTATTAAAAAAGTGAAAAAAAGCATTAAAAATGATGGATTTGACTATAGTAAACCTATTGATGTTTGGAGGAATCCAGGGACTAACCGGCTTGAAATCCAAGATGGCCATCACCGTACTGCCGCAGCATTGGAGCTAAAATTAGATAAGGTTCCTATTAGAATATGGGGCGAGGATTAACAATGAGTTATAAATCTTTTTATATTTTACCTTCAATGACTAAAAAAACACTAACAAAGCATGGATGGGATTTTGAGTCTAACATAGGGCTCCCTGATAATTTGGAAAGCGAGCTTATTATTGCTTTAGATTTGGAATTAATTGAAAGTTACTCTGGAGTGAATGATTACAAGGGGGATGGATTTAAGGTGACTTGTATAAAGAATGATGACTCTGATATTGAAAGTGTTTACTTTAGAGTTTATAGTAAAGAATTCAATGGATTAGTTGATTTCGTTAGCTCACTATTCAAAGATAATGATGATATGGAGTTATTCGTTCCATCGCATAAATGAAGCTTACCCCGGAAAGATTCACCTGATCTTTCCGGCCCTTTTTGGCAACGTCAAGTCATTGTATGACAAGCCCTACGGGCAGGGAATAGGCTGGAATTGCTGGGTAGAGATAGTACTTTGAAGCAGAAAACGGGTTGTACTATAACGAAAAAATGGATGGATATGAAGTTAAGTTTGACAAGAACAATCCAGACAAACCTTTCACCGCATTTCCTACGGAGAAAAAATAATATTAAAGGATCCAGATATCGATTTACCTTACAGCCCGGATATGTATTATTTTTTATACGGGTTTGATGTTTATGAAAAAGATGAAGGGTTTGTTAAAGACTTGGGAAGCCATGATCCTAACAACGTTATAGACAGGAGAAATCTGATAGTTAATTATTTTATTGGTAAATTTAACTATCTATCTTATCGTCATAAATATGTGCTTGTAAAAATACTGAACGATGCAATAAATAACGAAAAATATAATTTTTCTAAAATAATAAATAGCTACGAGGATGATTACTCTTGTCTTCCTTGGAGTTGGGATATTAAAGATCCTCGCGTTTTCTTTGAGGATATATTAAGGATAGCTAAAGAGTATTGGAAGGATGAATTACAAAAAGCAAGTCTAGAAGATCAATGCAATTGGTGAATTATTTATAAAAATTATACTCGTAATCTGGTTGATTTTTATGATTACGTTGAGACAAGGAAAGTTTCGGGGTGCTGGATACGATCTACGCACCTCTAAGATTTACTACTACCTGAATGACCACCTGGGCACCCCGTAGGAACTGGTCAATGGCAAAGGACAGATTGCCTGGAGCGCGGCGTACCGCGCCTACGGCAATCTGGCGGTAGTGTTCGTTGAATCTGTGCCGCAGCCGCTGCGTTTTCAGGGGCAGTACTTCGACGCGGAGAGCGGGCTACACTATAACCGGTATCGTTATTACTCGCCGGAGACCGCAAGGTTTATCACGCCTGACCCGATTGGGTTGGCCGGTGGGCTGAACCAGACGCAGTATGTGCCTAACCCTACCGGGTGGGTGGATCCGCTGGGGTTGACTAGCGTGCCGGGAGGATGCCCTCCAAACTCAGATATACCGGCTGGGGTGAAGACGGGTGAGCCTACAGCACCCAGCACAGATAATAAAGATGTTCAATGGTCACCTCATGGCTATAAGCATTCATCACCGAAAAACTCTTCATGGAAAGATATTATAAAATCGACTAAATTAGGCCCCGCAAAATATAAACCAGGCACTGACATAGAGGCACTGGAGCGTTCAGTTTATAGCACTGGACAGGTTGTAACCAATGGAAAACCATGGAAGGTAAAAGATCTAGGTGAAGTAATTGGTGCTAGCGAGGGAAAACTGAGTCAATGGATGAGAGTTGAAGAAAGTGCAGGGACTATACACGGACACCCTATATCACGCAGTGAGTTTTTGAGGCTAACTAAAATATGATATCAACTGACTTTTCACATAAAAATGGAGTTGTCACTTTTGATAATCTCTTCTTGGATGAAAATAAGCCTCTTATTGATCAACTAGATGATCTTAAAGAGGATATGCTTCAGGTTGAGTTTCCTAATGCGTACCTTCTTGATGTTGGATGGACTCCTTCGTTTAATATAGATGGTAAGTTTAAAATTGTACTTATAAAAGATTATGACTGGCAAAAACCGGTCTACACAGGAGTCGCAACTAACGTAAAAGATTTAGAGAGGGAAATGTCGCTAGCGGTATCTGAAATACCAACTGGCTAAGCAAGTTTTGGTTTTGAGTCCCAGATAAACAAAGTGCGTCGACGATAATAATATCTTTACGGCCGACGCTCCAAAACCGGCGCACCTGGCGACCTATAAAAGCTACCTGTACAGCCCCGACAGCTTTGTGCCGCTGGCGCAGTTACTGGGCAAAGGACGCAAGTCAGAGATTTACTACTACCTGAATGACCATCTGGGCACCCCGCAGGAACTGGTCAACGGCAAAGGACAGATTGCCTGGAGCGCGGCGTACCGCGCCTACGGCAATCTGGCGGTAGTGTTCGTTGAATCTGTGCCGCAGCCGCTGCGTTTTCAGGGGCAGTACTTCGACGCGGAGAGCGGGCTACACTATAACCGGTATCGTTATTACTCGCCGGAGACCGCAAGGTTTATCACGCCTGACCCGATTGGGTTGGCCGGTGGGCTGAACCAGACGCAGTATGTGCCTAACCCGACCGGATGGGTGGATCCGCTGGGGCTGGCTAGTGTGCCTTGCGATGACGTGACGCCTAGCAACCCAATGAAACAACATGTTCTTGATAATATTGAGGCAAGTAAGGCTGCTAGAGAATTGTCAAACATGGGCGGTTTACCACCACAACCAGGAAATAGAACTCGTGAAGGCTTTATGAAAGAACATGTATCACAAGATAGAGAAACTGGTTTATATACAAATTCCCCTGGGTTTAATAACAATAATGGAAATATTGGTGGGCAGTTTAAACGCTTTGGACTTGATTCTCATGGAGGGATAAGCCCTCATGTACATCAACCTATTCGAAATGTATCTCCTAAAGATGGTTCTATATATGGTTCGCAAGGCTCAAAAACTGGTAATGGAGGTGTCACCTCGCCAACAAACAAGGATATTAAACAGCTATATCTTCACATCTACAATGGGAAATACACTCAATGAAGAAGATTGAAAACTTTGACTGCACTCAAATGATTTCATTTGAGCACCATCATGAAAAAAAACCAGAATTGCTTGGTTTGTCAAGTTTTGAGAAAATCGGCTTTGATATATTACTTGATGAAAATATAAGGCAAGTAAAAAAAACATACTTCCAAAGAAGTGAAAATGAATACTTCATAGAACTTATAAATAAAGAATTTTCTGGAGAATTTGAGGGTTGGGTTGATTTCGACACCCCCCCCCAAATAATTGTTGACTTTGCATGTGAAATAATTGATTTTTCAAAAAAAAACAATCTATCTAAAATTAGAATTTTTTTAACATTTTTCGCTGAAAAAAACGTCACAAAAGATCATACTGTTTTATGTAATTCCGATGAGCTTCTAAATGCTTTTTTTATAATGTCAAAAAGCAACTTTGATATATGGGTGGATAATTTAATTATTAATTTTATATCTCCGTAATCATTGAAGGTGCTTAATTTTGTTTACACTGAGGAGCATGCTTTCCACCATAAAGATATTTATCACCGTCGAAAAATAGGTAGTAAATAAAATTTTCGAATGTAAGTGATTGTACGAGTCCCCCCTGGCAGCGTTGTGCCGCTGGCGCAGTTGTTGGGCAAAGGGCGCAAGTCGGAGATTTACTACCACCTGAATGACCATCTGGGCACCCCGCAGGAACTGGTCAACGGCAAAGGACAGATTGCCTGGAGCGCGGCGTACCGCGCCTACGGCAATCTGGCGGTAGCGTTCGTTGAATCTGTGCCGCAGCCGCTGCGTTTTCAGGGGCAGTACTTCGACGCGGAGAGCGGGCTACACTATAACCGGTATCGTTATTACTCGCCGGAGACCGCAAGGTTTATCACGCCTGACCCGATTGGGTTGGCCGGTGGGCTGAACCAGACGCAGTATGTGCCTAACCCGACTGGGTGGGTGGATCCGCTGGGGTTGACTAGCGTTCTAGGGGGGTGTCCGCCTGATACAGCAGAAAAGACAGCTAGTGCGGTTAATTTAGGGGAACCGGACATCCCGACAGTAGAGTTAAATCCTCATGAAGTAAGATACAGCCAAAGTTCAGTAAACAATGCTGGTGGTTTAACAAAGAGTATGAACGAGAATGGTTGGAAGGGAGATCCAATCGATGTGGTAAGAATGAGCGATGGAGGATTAACAACCATAGATAATACCCGTGTTTTAGCTGCATCTCGCGCCAATGTGAATGTTCAGGCTCGAGTACATGATGGAAACTCACCTTTGCCGACTGAATTTATTGAACGATTTACGACTAAAAAAGGTGTACCTGTTACATGGGAAGATGCAATCATGCTACGAATTGGAAAACAAAATTCCGGATATAGAAATACATATCCTAATGGCTCACCAATTATAGGCTCAATAGAATAAATGAATAATTTTCTTACGAAAAACGAACTTCCTGAATGGTTTGAATACCCTATTGAATTCAATAGAATTGCAGACCAAGGGTTGCTTGATTTTGACCCATGGATAATACTTCAAGGAGAAAGGCTAAGAACTCGTTATGATGGAATAAAATCTAGGTATCCATCAAGGCAACTAGTTCCATTCGCGAGGCGTGAGGATAATGATGATATTGCATGTTGGGAGAAAGATAAACTAGGACGAGTGATTATCATTCATGATTTCTCTAACGAAGGGTATGAGAATGTTATTGAATTTAGTGGATTTTGGGATTGGCTTCGTAGTGCATTAGAAGCTACCATTGAATATGATGGAGAATAAATGACCAGACGCGAAATTTGGATGGCGAATTCTATCGTTATAATGTAACAAAATTATAATGGTACTCACGTGTTGATTTATGTGTGTTCAAATAAATGAATTTTTTCAGCCGGGGACAAACCGTCCCCGAGCGTATGTTCAAGTTACCCTAGGTTAGGCGAATCCGTCATTCACTCACAGATAAACTTCACCGGCACAGTAGCCGTTAACCAAACACCATTATCAGCATGGTAAAAATTAAAGCCATTTTGGTGCATGGCCAATGCATCAATTGTTAACACTACAGCTTTACCATGCCGTTCGCCAACCGCTGTCGCTGTAGTTATATTAGCGGATAGATGCACGTACTGACGAGACCCTGCAAGCAAGCCGTTTTGATGAATTGAATTGATAAAACGTGTTGCCGTGCCATGATAAAGATACTGCGGCGGAGTTTTTTCCTCATACTTGATATCCACCAGTGGTGAGGAGTGCCCCTGTATAGCACGGATATAACAGCCATCATCAGAAATAGAGAAACGCTTCTTGTCGCTATTCTCCACAACCAATTTTATTAACTGCAAATCAAGTATCCTACCCTTTTGGGTTGCACAGGTGATAAGCGAGTCGATGCTTACCCACCCCTCGCTGTCCAGAGTTAAACCGATAGACTCTGGTTGATGACGTAATACATAACTTAAAAACTTACTTACTTCTTGATTTTGACTACTCATTTCACATTCCTTGTTGTTAACATCAGCATATTACCTAGTCATCTATGGTCGGAGTCAATAAAGATATCAAAATTGGAGTGATTATGGGCTTTGTTGAATAAATCGAACTTTTGCTGAGTTGAAGGATCAGATCACGCATCCTCTGACAACACAGGCAGTCCCGTGGCAAAGCAGAAGTTCAGGATCACCAACTGGCGCACTTACAACCAAGCCCTTATCAATCGAGGCTCCATGACTTTCTGGCTGGATGACGAGGCTATTCAGACCTGGTATGAGTCAGCAATACCTCCATCACGGGGGAGACCTCAGCGCTATTCTGATCTTGCCATAAAGAACGCCGTCGTATCTGGCGGAAGCTGCATCTGGTCGTTGACAGCAAAACACATGAAGTCATCTGTACGGAGCTGTCACTGAACAATGTGACCGATGCAGAAGCCTTCCCGGGTCTCATCAGGCAGACCCACCGAAAAATCAGGTCAGCGGCAGCGGACGGGGCTGATGGCACCCGATTATGTCACGATGAACTGCGCCGTAAGAAAATCAGCGCTCTCATCTCTCCCCGAAAGGGAGCAGGTTACTGGCCGGGTGAGTACGCAGACCGAACCGAGCGGTTGCTAATCAGCGGCTGAGCGGGAGCAATGCGCGATGGAAATGGACAACGGAGTATAACCGTCGCTCGATAGCGGAAACAGCGATGTACAGGGTAAAACAGTTGTTCGGTGGTTCACTGACGCTGCGTGATGACGATAGTCTGGCGGAGGCTATGGTGCGTGCGCTGAACAAAATGACGAAGGCTGGTATGCCTGAAAGTGTGCGTATCGCCTGACTGGCGCCAACCTGCTACGGGATGCTTATTCCAAACAGGATTTATTCAACAAAGCCCACGCCTGACCCAATTGGGCTGGCCGGTGGGCTAAACCAGACTCGAAACAAACCAGTGAAGTGGCTAAAGTTGTTGGGGTCGAACATGTTCGACCCCAATGAAACAGAAACAGGAACAGCATGGCACATCGGAATGCCTTGTTATTTAGCCAGCTTCCGAGCATCCCGAACCTGCTCCGCCGTCACCGGCGCAGCCTGGTTCCCCCAGCTCCCACGCAGATAGCTCATCAGATCGGCAGCCTTTTGATCGTTGAGCACCCAGCCATAACCCGGCATAACGATCGCCGTAGCATGTTGGGTGACCGGCGTGTGAGCCCCTTCCAGCACCACGCGCAAGGCAGTCAGCGGATTATCCGCCGTCACCGACAGATTGCCCACCAGAGCAGGGATCACATTGCCGCTCCCCTCCCCCTTATTGCCATGGCAAGTTGAGCAGTACATCGCATAGGTCTGACTGCCAGAAGCCATACTCGCGCTCGGTACCGTCGTGGTTACAGCCGGTTTCGGTGCCTTTATCTCCAGGCTATGTACATACTGCGCGATAGCCTGTAAATCGCCATCGCTGAGGTATTGCGTGCTGTGCGTCACCACATCACCCATCGGCCCGGCCACAGCCGCATGTTGGCTACGGCCGCTTTTCAGTAGCGCAACCACATCATCCGGCTTTAACCCACGCAGGCTCGGGGCATACCAACCATCCAACTCTGCGCCACTCAGGAACTCAGGGGATTGGTTATCCAGCCCTTTTTCCTGCATCGCCCAGCCGCGCGGGGTATGGCAACTGCCACAGTGGCCCAACCCCTGCACCAGGTAGGCGCCGCGATTCCATTGGGTGCTTTGCTTACTGTCTGGCTGATAGGTTTGGTCTTCATGGAATAGCGTATTCCATACCGCTAGCGGCCAACGCATGGACATTGGCCAGCTGATATCGCTTTCCCGGTTGGCAGTGTCTTGCGCCGGGACTTCATGCATCAGGTAGTCATAGAGAGCGCGCATGTCCTGCTCGCTCATTTTAGCGTAAGAGGTATAAGGCATGGCGGGATACAGACGATGCCCATCTTTGGCCACGCCCTGCCGCATGGCACGGTCGAACTCTGCAAAGCTATAGCTGCCAATCCCCTGCTGTTTATCCGGTGTGATATTGGTGGCATAGATATCCCCCACCGGCGTTGGGAACTTCATCCCACCCGCCAGTTCCTTGCCACCCGGAGCCGTATGGCAAGCCGTACAGTCCCCTGCCTTGGCCACGTATTCACCGGCGGACATGGCGTGAGCCGAGCCACCAGCCAGTAACAGCATCAGATACAACGGACGTATTGTCATACCCCCTCCTTGGCAGCCACTTTGCCGTAGGCCAGTTCATTCACTGCTCGCCAAGCCTGATCGATCGCCGAGTTGGCATAGGGGCTCCAGTCGGAATCGGAATTGGCAATGACGATCTTGCCGATCGGCTGCCGTGCGGTTTCGATGACCTTTTGGGATTCCTCTTCATCATCAAACATGCCGTTGAGGAAATAGGAATAACCGTGTGACCAACGGTTGACGGTGATAGCCTGAATATCTCGCTGATGATCAAATCCGGCGGCACCCAACATGCCCTGCAACTGCTCACGGATCATCTGCTCATGCACCTCAAACGGGGTTCCTAGCAACAACGCTCGTCCTTTGCGTGACTGTTCACGCGGGCTAAGGCCGCTGCCGGGCAAGGTCGGCACATACACCATATGCAGCCCGATAGGCTGGTTTGGATCGCGCGGGTGCTGATATCCCCCCATGTTTACCGGGTAGTCCAGTTTCACCCGGCTATAAGGCGCGGTCGGGGAATAGACTTCGTGCACCCCAAGTTTGATAAACGGCTGCCAGTTGCGGATCACCACCTTGCTGTATACCAGCGGTGATTTGACGTTCTGCTTCAGCGCCTCCTGCTGCTCGTGAGACATTTCCGGGATCAGATAAGGGATCATCATGTTGTAACCGGCCATCACCACCTGCCCGGTGCGAACCTTGACCATCTTCTCGCCGCTGATATAGGTCACCTCGGCCTTATCGCCCACGTTGGCCACATGCAACCCGGTGCTGTTCAAGCGTAGTTTAACCGGCGACTCAGGGTGATCTAACTTGCTGTAATCGAACTGCGCCAGGATCACGTCGTTCATATCTTTGCCGCCCGGGGCCACCGCCGGGATCAAATGACGCACCATCAGGCGAGCCAGCGTGGCATTGCCATCCGGGAAGTGGAACACATAGGGATCGTCGAGATCGGCCTGCGATTCCTCATCCAGAGGCGGCAGGTTCATGCCGTTCAGGCCCGGTAGGTCACAGATACGGGCATCACTGCATGAGGTTGCATCAATGCCGACGGCCTGAAAATCGTTGGTGGTCTGCTGGAAATAGCGGATCGCCATTTCGCTCAGCCCCACTTTCTCGCGCAGGAACTGGCTATAGCTGTGCTTGTCCAACCAGGCTACCTTCTCTTCCTGGCTCATGCCCGGCAGGTAGTCTTTTTCGACGGTGTGCAGCGCAATCAAGGCCTGACGATCGGCCTGCGGCAACGGGAAGTCGTTGATAAAATCTTCATAAGAGCGACCATTGAGGCGATCACGCGGGATATCATCCGCCACCACTCGGCCCGGATCGCCACTGACCACCTTATCCACGCCAAAATTCTGGCGATCGAAATAGACGCCACGGCTGAGATTCAGATCCGGGTAGAAAGTGGTGTCGAAGGCCTGTTCCATACCGTCCAGGCTGACGCCCAGGTTTTTCAATAGCCCCATGGCGACCGGGCTGAAGTTGGAACGCGGCGACTGTAACGATTCGCTGCCCCCGTAGCCAAGGAGGGTGCCGTTCTCGCTGCTGAATTCGTTACGCTTGGCGTGACCGCCAAAGTCATCATGGTTATCAATCAGCAAGATACGTTGCTGTTTGCCCTTCATCTGCTGCCAGAAACAGGCCGCCGCCAGGCCGCTGATCCCAGCGCCAACGACCACCAGATCGAATTCTTCCTCGATCGGCAGGCTGCCAAAATCAAAGGTTTTGCCATCACGCCCCAGTTGGTGGGCATGTTCGAATGAGCCAGGGTGATTGCCACGCAGGCCAGTTAATGCGGGTGGGTAATACAGGGTATGATGGGCGGCTTGCGGCGATGCGCGCAGGATCTGCATCGGCGTTAGCCCGGCGGCGATGGTGATCGCCACCCCATTAAGAAAATCGCGACGGGTGATAGCCATAAAAGCTTCCTTTTATTCTTTATTATTATCAGGCCAGCCGAAGCCAGCCTGAGAGCCGCGTTATTGTGCGTATAAATCCTGCCAGATCAAGCAGATTAGTGTTTGAACATCACGTGGCGAATGGCGGTGTAATCCTCCAGCCCGTACATCGACATGTCTTTACCATAGCCGGACAGTTTCTGCCCGCCGTGCGGCATTTCGCTCACCAGCATAAAGTGGGTGTTGACCCAGGTGCAGCCATACTGCAAACGCGCGCTCAGGCGATGGGCACGCCCTACGTCCCGCGTCCACAAGGAGGAAGCCAAGCCGTAATTGGAGGCGTTGGCCCAGGCCAGCACCTGCGCTTCGTCGTCGAATTCCGTCACCGTCACTACCGGGCCAAACACTTCGCGCTGGACGATTTCATCTTCCTGGCGTGCGCCTGCCAACAGCGTTGGTTGGAAATAGAAGCCAGGGCCAGCGACTTTTTCGCCCCCGGTGACCACCTGGATATGAGGCAGTGCTTTGGCTCGCTCAACAAAGCCAATCACTCGCTCCAGATGCTGGGAAGTGATCAACGGCCCTAATTCGGTACTGCTGTCTTCCGGAGGCCCGATCTTCAAGCTGGCCACCGCTTCACCCAGCGCTTTCACCAGTTGTGGGTAAATGCCTTTTTGAGCATAGATCCGGCAGGCGGCTGTGCAATCCTGCCCGGCATTGTAAAAACCGAAGGTGCGGATACCGTCAACAACCTGCTGGATATCGGCATCATCGAAGACGATTACCGGCGCTTTGCCTCCCAGCTCCATATGGGTGCGTTTAATCCCAGGTGCGGTGTGGGCAATGATATGCTCGCCGGTAGCAATAGAACCGGTAAGAGACACCATGCGCACCTTGTCATGGCCGGTCAGCACATCGCCCACGCTGGCACCACGGCCAAACAACACGTTGAGTACGCCCGGCGGAAACACGCCAGCGGCCAGTTCGGCCAGCTTGAAGGTGGTTAGCGGCGTCTGTTCAGAAGGTTTGATCACCACGCAGTTCCCCGCCGCCAACGCGGGTGCCAACTTCCAGGCGGCCATCATCAGCGGGTAGTTCCAGGGAGCAATCGAAGCCACCACACCCAGCGGATCGCGGCGGATCATCGAAGTGTGCCCCGCCAGATATTCACCGGCCGCCATGCCACTCAGGCAACGGCTGGCACCGGCAAAGAAGCGGAAGACATCGGCCACCGCAGGCAGTTCGTCATTCAACGCGCAGTGATAAGGCTTGCCGCAGTTGAGGGATTCCAGTTTGGCGAAGGTTTCCGCATGTTGGTCAATCACGTCCGCCAGAGCCAGTAAGTGTTCGGCACGCTCTTTCGGGGTGGTTTGCCCCCACTGTTCAAACGCCTCATCGGCGGCCTGCACGGCCTCTTCAACCTGCTGTGCGCTGGCCTCGGCCACCTGCACAATCACTTCTCCCGTCGCCGGGTTGTAGACCGGCAACTTTTCGCCCTGGCCGGTAACCAGTTGACCATTAATCAGCAGTTGGCTTTGCATAGGGTTATCCTTTGAAAATGTTGGCGTAATTCGGTGCCTGCCTTTATGGCAAACACCTCGTTATTCATTCTTGGAAATACAGTTCCCATCCCCAATGGATTTCAAGTCATAGCCAGGCGGCAAGAGCGTAAATCCCCAGGAGCTTATACAAAATAAGTGGCTGGGGTTTACGCTCGCAGCCAACAACGCTATGGCTTGAAAGACGAAGGAGGTGTTATTTACCGCTGCCTGCAACGCTTTCTCCGCCTTTGGTCAGGTAGTACGCGCCCAGGATCGGGAACATCGTCAATACCATCACCGACAGAGCGACCACGTTGGTGATCGGCACATCACGTGGGCGGCCCAGTTGGTTCAGCAACCACAGCGGCAGCGTACGTTCGTGCCCGGCGGTAAAGGTGGTCACGATGATTTCGTCGAATGACAGGGCAAACGCCAGCATCCCCCCCGCCAACAGTGCCGAACCCAGATTCGGCAAGATCACGTAACGGAAGGTCTGCCAACCATCAGCCCCCAAATCCATCGAGGCTTCGATCAGGCTGTGTGAGGTACGGCGGAAGCGAGCGATCACGTTGTTGAACACGATCACCACGCAGAAGGTGGCATGACCGATGACGATCGTCATGATCCCCGGTTCGATATTCAGCGCCTTGAAGGCCGCCAGCAGTGCCAGACCGGTGACGATCCCCGGCAAGGCGATAGGTAACAACAGCAGCAACGAAATGCTGTCCTTGCCGAAGAAATCCCGGCGATACAGCGCCGCAGCGGCCAGCGTGCCGAGCACCAGCGCAATTGCCGTGGCCAGGCAGGCGATCTGCACCGAAAGCAGTACCGCATCAATAATGTCCTGCCGCCCCGCCGCCACGCTGAACCAATGCAGGGTAAAGCCCTGCGGTGGGAAGCTGAATGCCGCGTCTTCGGTGTTGAAGGCGTACATGGCGATAATCACTATCGGGAAGTGCAGGAAGATCAGACCACCCCAGGCGGCCAGTTTCAGCCCTAACGGCGCGCGTTCAGAGTGCATCGAAGGCCCCCAGGCGTTTCACAATCGAGAGATAAATGGCGATCAGGACGATCGGCACCAGCGTAAAGGCGGCCGCCATCGGCATATTGCCGATCGCCCCCTGTTGGGCATACACCATGCTGCCGATAAAGTAGCCCGGCGGCCCCACCAGCTGTGACACGATAAAATCACCCAGCGTCAGTGAAAAGGTGAAGATGGAACCGGCTGCGATACCCGGCACCGCCAGCGGCAGGATCACATAGCGAAACGTTTGGGACGGGCGCGCGCCCAGATCCGCAGAAGCGTGCAGCAACGAAGGCGGCAAGCGCTCTAACGCCGCCTGGATCGGCAAAATCATGAACGGTAGCCAGATATAGACAAACACCAGAAAGCGCCCAAGGCCGGAGGTAGATAATGTATTGCCCCCTACGCCGGGAATGTTCAGGATGCTCGCCAATACCGGCTCCAGCCCCATATGTTGCAGGAACCACTGCGCCACACCGTCTTTCGCCAGCAGCAACGTCCAGGCATAGGCTTTAACGATGTAGCTGGCCCACATCGGCATCATCACGGCGATATAAAAGAACGCTTTCACTCTGCCGCTGGTATAACGGGCCATATAGTAGGCGATTGGGAATGCCAATACCGCACTGGCCAGCGAAACCACCACCGCCATGGTCAGCGTACGCACGATGATGTCGTAGTTGGCCGGGTTGAACAACGCGCTCAGGTTGGCGAAGGTCAGATCCGGCGTCACCGTCATGGTGAAATCGTCGAAGGTATAGAAGCCCTGCCACAGCAGGGTCAGCAGCGAACCAAGATATACCGCCCCAAACCACAGCAGCGGTGGCACCAGCAACAGCAGCAGATATAGCGTTGGCTTGCGGTACAGGTAGGTTGAAATCGCGCGAATTTTACCGCCGGGCGCTGTCGGCTGCTCGATGCTCATGTCCATCTCACCTCTCCTCCAGCAGCGGTACCATTGCCTCTCTGGCCCAACAGGCGGTGACCGGCTGACCGATCAGGCGCTGCTGTGCCACGGCCTGCCACTGCGGGTTAGCCTGGCTGACCAGCAGTTTCTCACCGCTGCTCAGGGCGATTTCATAGCGTGTCGCCGCCCCTTGGTAATGGATATCCTGCAAGGTGCCTTGAACCTGCACTTCCCCCTGAGTTGCGCCGCTTTGATCCAGCAGGCGGATATGCTCCGGGCGGATCGAGAAGGTGGCCGATTGCCCCAGCAGCCGCTCCGCCAGCTCGCTGCGTACCACGTTGGACGTGCCGACAAACTCGGCAACAAACGGCGTTCTTGGCCGCATATACAGTTCGCGTGGCGTGTCTACCTGCTCAATACGGCCATTGTTAAACACCGCCACCCGATCGGACATCGACAGGGCTTCGCTTTGATCGTGCGTGACGAAAATAAAGGTGATACCCAGTTGGCGTTGCAGCTTCTTCAACTCCCCCTGCATCTGCTCACGCAGTTTCAGATCCAGCGCTCCGAGTGGTTCATCCAGCAGCAGTACGCGTGGGCGATTGACCAATGCACGAGCCAGGGCCACGCGCTGACGCTGGCCGCCGGAAAGGTGTGCCGGTTTACGTTCGGCGGCAAACCCTAACGCCACGCTTTCCAGCGCCTGGTTTGCCCGCGCCAGCCGCTCACGCTTGGCAACGCCTTTCACCATCAGACCGTAGGCCACGTTCTCCAGCACCGACATATGCGGGAACAGCGCATAGTCCTGGAACACGGTATTCACATCGCGCTGATAAGGCGGCAGATTGCTCGCCTCTTGCCCATGAATACGGATGGAGCCGGAGCTTAGTTGCTCAAAACCGGCGATCAACCGCAGGCAGGTGGTTTTACCCGAGCCAGAAGGCCCAAGCATGGAGAAAAACTCGCCGTCCTGTATTGCAACAGAAACCCGATCTACGGCGCGAACATCGCCGAAAATGCGCGAGACATCGATAAATTGCACAGCAATGGTCATGATGTACACTCCAAAATGTTGCCCCTCCCCCCAACCCTCTCCCACAGGGAGAGGGAGCCGTCAGGCACTCGTAGGTTAGAACAGTGGTGGTTATCTACCACCCGTAATGGCGATATAGTCCAGCAGTTCACCCAACCTCTCTCAAAGGGAGAGGGAGCCGTCAGGCACTCGTAGGTTAGAACAGTGGTGGTTATCTACCACCCGTAATGGCGATATAGTCCAGCAGTTCACCCAACCTCTCTCAAAGGGAGAGGGAGCCGCCAGGCACTCGTAGGTGAGAACAGTGGTGGTTATCTACCGCCCGTAATGGCGATATAGTCCAGCAGTTCACCCAACCTCTCTCAAAGGGAGAGGGAGCCGCCAGGCACTCATAGGTGAGAACAGTGGTGGTTATCTACCGCCCATGATGGCGATGTAGTCCTGGGTCCAGCGGCTATAAGGGACGAACTTGCCGCCCTCGGCCTGTGGCGTTTTCCAGAAAGCAATCTTGTCGAACTGGCTGAAGCCGTTGGTTTCACACCCTTTGTCACCGAGCAAGGTGCTGGCTTTGCAACCCGCTGGAACCGCCGGTAACGAACCAAACCAGGCAGCGACGTCACCTTGCACCTTCGGCTCCAGCGACCAGTTCATCCACTGGTAGGCGCAGCTAGGATGCTTAGCCTCGGCATGCAACATGGTGGTATCAGCCCAACCGGTAACCCCTTCTTTCGGGAAGACGGTAGCGATAGGCTGGCCTTCGCCTTTCAGGGCGTTGGCCTGATACGGCCAGGCACTGGAGGCCACCACGCCTTCGTTTTTGAAATCGCTCATCTGTACCGAGGTGTCATGCCAGTAGCGATGGATCAACGCGTGCTGGCTACGCAGCAGTTTCAGTGCCGCCTGATACTGCTCTTCGTTCAGTTGGTAAGGGTCGGTGATGCCAAGCTGGGGTTGAGTCGCTTTCAGGAACAGAGCCGCATCGGCGATATAGATTGGGCCGTCGTAAGCCTGCACCCGGCCCTGATTGGTCTTGCCGTCCGGCAGGTTTTGCTGCTGGAACACCACGGCCCAGCTGTCTGGCGGCGTCGGGAAGGTTTTGGTGTTATACATCAGCAGGTTTGGCCCCCACTGATACGGCGTACCGTAGGTTTTCCCCGCCACGTTGTACCAAGGGCCGTTTAGCAGGCGTGGATCGATATTCTTCCAGTTAGGGATCAGCGCGGTATTGATTGGCTGCACGCGTTTGCCGAAGATCAGGCGCAGCGAGGCATCGCCGGAAGCGGTCACCAGATCGTAACCGCCTTTCGCCATCAGGCTGACCATTTCATCGGAGGTCGCAGCGGTTTTCACATTCACCGCACAGCCGGTCTGTTTCTCAAACTGGGTCACCCAGTCGTAATTCTTGTCGGACTGACCCCGTTCGATGTAGCCAGGCCAGGCGATAATGTCCAACCGCCCTTCCCCTTTGCCCAACTGCTGTGGCGTATCGGCGGCCTGAGCCATACCGCAAAGGATCGTCATACAGAGCGCGGTGACTGTGGTGATTGCGTGTGTTTTTCCCATCGTAATTACCCCTGTGTTGCATATTAGATATGCGGCAAGGAACGGTTGCCGCCGAGTTTTTATCAACTGTGTGGCTAGAACGTAGATTTGAATTTCGCCATCACGTGCCGAACAACGCTGTAATCCTGTAATGAATCGCTGGAGAGATCTTTGCCGTAACCGGAACGCTTTAAGCCGCCGTGGGGCATTTCGCTCGCCAGCGTAAAGTGGGTGTTGATCCAGGTGCTGCCATATTGCAGATGCGCCGCGATATGCAGCGCACGGTCGATATTCTGTGTCCACACCGAGGAGGCCAGACCGTATTCAGAGTCGTTGGCCCAGGTCACCGCCTGCTCCAGAGTATCGAATCGCGTCACGCTGACCACCGGGCCAAACACTTCACGCTGGACGATTTCATCGGTTTGCAGGCAGCCAGCCAATAGCGTGGGCTGGTAGTAAAAGCCAGGGCCGGAGTGTGCCGCAGCGCCGGTAATCAATTCGATATGTGGCTGGCTGAGAGCCCGTTCGACAAAGCTGGCCACCCGGTCACGCTGGCGGCTGCTGATCAGCGGGCCGATTTCATTATCTTCGTCACGCTTGCGGGCAAAGCGCAGGCTGGCGACCGCGTTCCCCAAGGCTTCCACCAGCTTCGGATAGATACCTGCCTGAGCGTAAATGCGGCAGGCTGCGGTGCAATCCTGCCCGGCATTGTAGTAACCGAAGGTGCGGATACTGCTGACGACCTCATCCAGATCGGCATCGTCACAAACGATCACCGGCGCTTTTCCGCCCAGTTCCAGATGCGTGCGCTTGACGCTTTTGACCGCCGCCTGCAAGATTTTTTGCCCGGTAACGATATCCCCGGTAACCGAAACCAAACGCACCTGAGGATGGCCGACCAGATGGCTGCCCACGCCTTCGCCACCGCCGTAGACAATGTTCAACACGCCTGGCGGCAGGATTTCCTGCAACGCAGGCACCAGGGCCAGGATGGTCAAGGGGGTATGTTCAGATGGCTTGAAGACTACGGTGTTGCCCGCAGCCAGCGCTGGAGCAATCTTCCAGGCAGCCATCATCAACGGATAGTTCCACGGCGCGATGGAGGCCACCACGCCGATCGGGTCACGCCGGATCATTGAGGTATGGCCCTCAATATATTCACCGGCCAGTTGGCCCTGCTGGGTGCGCACGGCCCCGGCGAAGAAGCGGAATACGTCAATGGCCGCAGGGAGATCGTCGTTCAACGCCTGATGGAAAGGTTTGCCGCAGTTCAGCGCTTCGAGCCGCGCCAGATGTTCAGCCTGCCGTTCGATGGCATCGGCAATACGCAGCAGGACTGCTGCTCGGAAAGCGGGAGTGGTCCGTGACCAGTGGGAAAATGCCCGCTGCGCGGCGGCAACTGCGTTGCCCACCTGGGTTGGCGTTGCCTCGGCAATGGCAACCAATGTTTCACCGTTGGCAGGATTAACAATGGTCTCCTGATGGCCTTCACCCTCGACCGATTCGCCGTTAATGAATTGCCGACAGGACAAACCTGAAACCAACTGTAGCTCTGCCATTGCGCCGCTCCATGTGACAAAAACGTTAACTAAATGTGATAAGTTAGTTTTAATCAGACTAAGCGAGCGCACTGCGGACAACAAATTCTAAATACTGAAGGCAGCGTTCGATTAAATCGAAGGCTTGAGGCCGGTCATGTTCGTTTTGCTGTTCTCACGCGCGATAGTGAGGAATGGCGTCACCAGTTCAGGCCGCGCACTGCCACGCCGCCAAGCCAGGCCGATATCCAGCGGTTCCAGCAAATCCACCAGCTTGCGCGCTTCGATCATATTGCCCTCCAGCGACCAGGCGCGGTAAGCCATGTCCGGCAGGATGGCAATACCCATACCCGCAGCCACCAGGCTGCGCACCGCTTCAGTAGAGGCGGTCTTCATCGCGATCTCCGGCTTCAGGCCCGCTCGTCCCCAGATGCGCCGGGCATGAACGTCCATTTCATCGACATTGAGCTGGATCAGCGGCTGTTTGGCCACGTCTGCCAAACCGATGCTTTCGTGCTCCAGCAGCGGGTGCAGCGGCGGCAGCCACAGGCGATACGGGGAATGCATCAGCACTTCGGTCTGTAAGGCATCGCGGTCTTCAATGTTCGACAGGATCAGCACCCCGATATCGATTTCACCGCTCACCAGCAAATGCTCGATATAGGGCCGTTCGTCCTCAATCACCTGGATGGTCACGTTGGGGTAGGCTGACTTGAAGCGCTTGAGCAATTCCACCAGAAAATACCCTGCCACCAGGCTGGTGACGCCAATGGTCAGTTTGCCACTCAGGCTTTCGGTGCCTAGTTGTAAGCTGCGTTTGGCATTCTCCACCGTAGCCAGGATCAGGTAGGACTGGCGCAGGAACTGGTGCCCCTGGTGGGTCAGGTTCATTCCCTTGGCGTGGCGCTCGAACAACCGGACGCCAATGTCGGTTTCCAACTGCTGGATCGCCAGCGTGAGCGAAGACTGTGACACAAACACTGCCTGCGCCGCCGCCGAGATCGACCCGGTTTCGGCCACGGCAATAAAATGGCGGATTTGGCGTAGCGTCATCATGGTAACAACCTCAAACAAAACAGTTGGTTTGAGTGTAGATGCTCACCGGTAAGCCATCAGGAAATGTATGAAAAACGCGATATCGTTCGCTTTTTTAGAACGCAAATAGGGAGGGAGTGCACAAAAACAACAAAGGCGCAGCCAAGCCGCGCCTTTGTTGTGAGCCTGTTGGAGCCGAATGATTAAATCGCTTCTTCGTCCTGCTCGCCGGTACGGATACGCACCACACGGGCCACGTCGAAGACAAAGATCTTACCGTCGCCGATTTTACCGGTCTGCGCCGTCTGCATGATGGTTTCCACACAGGTATCCACGATATCGTCAGCTACCACGATCTCGATTTTAACCTTTGGCAGGAAGTCGACCATATACTCGGCACCACGGTACAGTTCGGTATGGCCCTTCTGGCGACCAAAGCCTTTCACTTCGGTCACGGTCATGCCGGTGATGCCTACTTCGGCCAGTGCTTCACGCACGTCATCCAGTTTGAAGGGCTTGATAATCGCGTCAATTTTTTTCATTTTTATTCCTTAATTACCAATTTTTACGGCCAAAGCCGGAGGTGATCGGGTAACGGCGGTCTTTGCCAAAGTTACGGGCGGTAATGCGCGGCCCGACGGCGGCCTGACGGCGTTTGTACTCGTTGATGTCCACCAGGCGGATCACCTTGCGTACCACGGCTTCTTCAAAGCCCTCAGCAACCAGATCGGCTACCGATTTATCGCGCTCGACATAACCTTCCAGAATAGCATCCAGAATGTCATACGGCGGCAGGCTGTCCTGATCGAGCTGATCCGGCGCCAGTTCGGCAGACGGTGGACGATCGATCACCCGCTGAGGGATCACGTAGGAGACGGTATTACGGTATTCGGAAAGCTTGAACACCAGAGTTTTCGGCACATCTTTCAATACGTCGAAGCCACCGGCCATATCACCATACAGCGTGCAATACCCAACCGCCACTTCGCTTTTGTTACCCGTGGTCAACACGATACTGCCGCGTTTGTTAGACAGCGCCATCAGCACCACGCCACGACAGCGAGCCTGCAGGTTTTCTTCGGTGGTATCCCGTGCGGTATCGGCAAACATCGGAGCAAGCTGGCCCATAAAGGCGTCGAACATCGGTTCAATCGAGACCACGTCAAATTCGATGCCGAGAATTTCTGCCTCTTCCTTGGCATCGGCAATGCTGATATCCGCCGTGTAGCGGAACGGCATCATCAAAGCCTGAACCTTGTCTTTACCCAACGCATCCACGGCGATCGCCAGGGTCAACGCCGAATCGATCCCGCCGGACAGACCCAGCACCGCACCTTTGAAACCGTTCTTGGTCACATAGTCGCGCACCGCCAGCACCAACGCTTCATACACCTGCGCAAGCTGCGGCAATTCTGCCGCCGGAGCCGTCATCGGCACCACTTGCAGGCCGTTAAACTCCAGCATGGTCACCTGCTCGGCAAAAGCCGCCAGGCGATGGGTCATATTGCCAGCGGCATCAAAGACTTTCGAACAACCGTCGAAAATCAGTTCGTCCTGGCCGCCGATCTGGTTAAGGTACACCAACGGCAGACCGGTACGCTGGCAGTGGCCCGCCATCAGGGTCTTACGGATATACGGCTTTTCACGGTTATACGGGGAAGCATTGATCGACAGCAGGATCTCTGCCCCCGCCGCTTTTGCCGCATCGACCGGCTCCGGGAACCACAGGTCCTCACAAATCAGCAGCCCCAGGCGATAACCTTTCAGCTCCACCACGCAGTTTTTATCGCCCGCATGGAAATAGCGCTTCTCATCGAACACGCCATAGTTAGGCAGCTGTTGCTTGAAGTAACGAGCCTGCAAAGCCCCCTCAGAGAACAGGGACAGCGCGTTATACAGTTTGCCGTCTTCACGCCACGGGTGGCCGACCAGGATCGCCACATCGGCCGAGGCCTGTTGCAAACGGCTTAGTTGAATATCGCAGCGCTGGTAGAAATCATCACGGTACAGCAGGTCTTCCGGCGGATAGCCGGACAGCGCCAGTTCAGTGAACATGACCAGATCGGCTCCCGCCTTCTGCTGCTCGTGCACGGTTTGCAACATGCGCTCGCTGTTGCCTTCAATATCGCCCACCAGCAAATTAAGCTGGGCCAACGCAATGGAAAGTGATCTGCTCATATCTCTATGGTCTGCCATGCCACAACAAAGAAAACGGAGTGTAAATCATTCCGGCAACTTTGTTGAGAACCTGCGCATGCAGGTTCAGAAAAGAAAACATCATTCTTTGAAATCGTTGGCATCCAGTTCATGGCGCGACAACAATTTATAGAACTCAGTACGGTTACGGCCCGCCATGCGCGCGGCCTGGGTGACGTTACCCTTGGTGATCTGCAACAGCTTACGTAGATAGTGTAATTCAAACTGATTGCGCGCCTCGACAAAGGTCGGCAGCGCCGTGTTTTCCCCTTCCAACGCCTGCTCGACCAGCGCTTCGCTGATCACCGGTGCCGTGGTCAATGCCACACACTGCTCGATCACGTTCACCAACTGGCGCACGTTGCCGGGCCAAGTGGCGGTCATCAGGCGTTTCATGGCATCGGAGGAGAAACTGCGTACAAAAGGTTTGTGGCGCAGCGCCGAAGCACGTAGCAGATGGTTGGCCAGCAGTGGGATATCTTCGGCCCGCTCGTTGAGCGCCGGTATTTTCAGGTTAACCACGTTCAGGCGGTAATAGAGATCTTCACGGAACTCGTTTTTTACCATCGCTTTAGGCAGATCGCGGTGGGTGGCGGAAATGATGCGTACGTCAATATCCAGATCGCGGTTGCTGCCCAGTGGGCGCACCTTGCGTTCCTGCAACACGCGTAGCAATTTCACCTGAAGCGAGAGCGGCATGTCGCCAATCTCATCCAGGAACAACGTGCCCCCCTCTGCGGCCTGGAATAAACCCTCACGGCTGCTGACGGCACCAGTGAACGCCCCCTTGGCATGACCAAACAGCTCCGACTCCAGCAGTTGCTCCGGCAACGCGCCGCAGTTGATGGCAATAAAGGCTTTCTTGGCCCGTGGGCTGGCCGCATGGATGGCCTGTGCCAGCACTTCTTTGCCGGTGCCGCTCTGGCCGTTGATCAGCACGCTGACGTCCGACTGGGCGACCATCTTCGCCTGTTCAAGCAACCGCAGCATAATCGGGCTGCGGGTGACAAAATCCTCACGCCAGCTGTCATCACCGGCAGGGATCGACGACAGCGACAGCGCTTCATCGATCGCCTTATACAACGCATCGCGATCGACCGGCTTGGTCAGGAAGCTGAACACCCCCTGCTGGGTCGCCGCCACCGCGTCCGGGATAGAACCGTGTGCAGTCAGGATAATCACCGGCATCCCCGGCTGGTATTTCTGGATCTCGGCAAACAGCGCCATGCCGTCCATTTCATCCATCCGCAGATCGCTGATCACCAGGTCGATCTTTTCGCGGGCCAACAGGCGCAAAGCCTCTTGGCCGCTTTCCGCCGTGGTTACGTGAAAGCCTTCGCTGGTCAGGCGCATTCCCAACAGCTTAAGCAGACTGGGATCGTCGTCAACCAACAAAAGATTGGCCGGTTTGCGAGCTGTCATTGCGCTGGGGACTCCTTGTTAGCCGTGGGCGGCGTGTAGGTCTCTTCCGGCTCTACCGGCAAGGCGGTACCGGTTTCAGTCACCGGGGCTGGCTCTGGGGGCTCGGCCGCTTTGGCGGGGGCTGCGGACTTGCCTGCGGCATCTGCTTTAGGCTGCGCTACGCTGCTTTCCGGGATTTCCCCCTGCAGTTGCTTGCGCGACGAGAGCTGGCGTTCGATATCGGTCAGGTTCTCCAATTTGCGGGAGGTCTCCTGCAACTGGTTCTGCAGATGGATCTGGTTCTGGCGCAACGAATCAATCTGGCTGTCTGTGCTTTCCTGCAGGTGCTGGTAACGCGCCCGCTCATCAAACAGGTTCACTTGCAACGCCTGCTGCTGACGCCACAGTTGCAGCAATGGACGCAGCGAGTTAGGGAATTCAAGGCGATAGCTGTTCAGACGATCGATGATCTGGCGGCGCTCGCTCGAGCTAGGCTCAGCGCTCCCCAACAAAATGCTTTGCTTGAAGACGTTCTGCCAATTGTTGCCCGGCAGGGTTTTCGCCAACGCTCTGGCCTGTGTGGAACCAATACGATCGGCGCAGTCCATCGCCCGCAGCCAAAACAGTGAGTTTTCCAAGGCTTCTTTTTCGTCAAGCTGCCATAGCGTATCGCAAGGCGCAATGCGGTAATCCACCACCTTGGTATCCGGGATCGCTTCCTGTTGCTGCTGGGCCGGGCCGCTACTGACGGCACGATCGACACAGCCGATCAGCAGAAACGGGGCAAAAAGGATCGTGCCCAAGAAAGAAAGCGAATGTTTGCCGAGCGGTGCGCGTAGAGAAACACGCGGTGAACCTTCGGTCTGCGATTGATAAGCGCGATTAGACCCTGTGTACATTATTTATTCATTCTCGGCGGTTAATGGCAATTCAATACGGAAGCAGACATCGGCATCGGCGAGATCCACCAATGTCAATTCGCCACGCATACGGCGAATACAGTCCTGTGCAATGCTCAGCCCTAGTCCACTTCCTTTAACGGCTCCTTTTCTCTGGTGACTCCCCTGGAAAAAAGGCTCAAAAATCATGGTTCGTTCCGCTTGCGGGATCGCGCTGCCGGTATTGGCGACGTCAATCTGTACCCGTTGGCCGACCTGGCGGCTGCGGATCCAAATGTTACCGGATTCCTTGCCGTAGTGCACCGCATTGGAGTAGAGATTATCCAGTACGCGCATTAATAGCGTAGGCTCTGCCCAGCAGATTTCCGCTTCAAGTTTGACTTCCGTACGGATCATCTTGGCACGTGCTGGCAAACTGTGGGCGGCGACCACCATGTCCACCAGTTCTTCCAGCTCGACGTTCTCATGTTCCGACGGGCCATCTGCCAGTTTGCGGTTGTAATCCAGCAGTTGCTCAATCAGCAATTGCAGATGGCGGCTGCTCTGATCGAGGATCGCCACCACCTCTTTCTGATCGGAGGTGAGCGGGCCTGCCACGCCATCGGCCAACAGCTCGGTGCCTTCACGCATGCTGGCTAACGGCGTTTTCAGCTCATGGGAGATATGGCGCAGGAACTCATGGCGCTGCGATTCCAGCCAGGCCAGGCGTTCGCTCAACCAGATAATGCGCTGAGCCAAAGATCGCAGTTCACGCGGGCCTTTAAAGGACGCCGTCATGCCGATGGGTCGCCCTTCCCCCAGGCGGTTAATCATACGCTCAACGGCCTTGACGGGCCCGATAATCATGCGGGTAAACAGCACCACCAACAGCACGCTGACCAGGAACAGCAACAGCGCCTGCCAGCCAAAGTATTGGCCGCGCTCGGCGATCGCCTGCTGCAGCTGCTGCCCACGGGAAAAGATCACGCTGCGGGTGGCCTGGACCATTTCGGCGTTGGAATGCGAAAAAGATTCTAACAGCAGTGAAGCGTCCTTGTCCGGCCCGCTGCTCTGGCACTTGATGGTGGCAAGCTGAGTCAGCAGTTTACGCAACGTCAGGTAGTAACGCTCGTCCGGCAGGATCGGTGCGTGGGCATCCAGCATCTGTGAATACTGTTTACGCTGGTTCTGATACAAACGCTCCAGGGTCGGATCGACCAGTACGCAATACTGGCGATAGCTGCGCTCCATTTCCAGCGCCACGCTGGTCATTGCCTCACTGCGCCGGGCATCCACCAGCGTCGTGCGGTTGATATCCGCCGCCTGCGCGCTGAGATGATCCAGGCTTTGGTAAGCCTGATAAGCCAATACCAGCAGCGGTAACAGCACCAGCAAGAATGCCATTACGACCAATTGGCGCAACGAGCGCGGAAATAGACGCCATCTTTTCAAAGAAATCATCTCATTATCTCTAGTCTGCCCCGATGCTAACCGACTATCCGGGGAGAGAAAAGCCCGGCAGAGGATTAATGGCGTTCAGATAAGCAAAAACTGCCCCTCACCCTAACCCTCTCCCAAAAGGAGAGGGGACCGATCGAGTTCGCTGATTTTTCCGCGTAATCCCTTTAATCCCCACTTCCGAAGCTGCACAGGCCAACCAAGCACTCCGGACAGCTCCCTCGCCCTGTGGGAGAGGGTTGGGGTGAGGGAAAAAAAGTTGCTGGATCGCGCCAATAACCCATCATCCCCAAAGAGGAAACTGATGTGGTTTGAGAACGTATCGAGGGAAATAACGGAGGCAATGCAGTTTGGATTTTGACGCTGGGGCATGATGCCCCATCGCAAGGAATATGCGGATGCCCTTACTCCTCGTCCCCAGGTGATGTAGCACGAGGCTGGCATCTGATCAGGACGAATAGCATCCAAAAAGTATCCGGGATTGATGAACACTTCATCACAGTTGGATACTAGGCGGTGCCTCACTCCACGTGTCGTCCGATGCTTGATAAAGCCGCTTGCGCGTCTGTTATCGGTTTGGTTGGACGATAGGCACCATTTCTTAGGCATCATTCGGAGGCTTATGAGGCGCTGTTCCGTACTAGACGGGGCCAATCATAAAAAGGTGAATGAGCAACTGACAGTTATAATGCACCTTCCGTGCCAACTTTGCAAAAAATATTATAATTACATGTTTATTAAAGATAAATTATTTAACCCTCGTTTTATCACCTCTGCCAGGGTAGTTGAATGCGAGTAATAACCCGCCTTACTGTCGCCAAAACACGACAGCTAAATCCAAACGATTTAACCATCATTAAAATCAATGAGTTAAATGTCTCTTTTTAGAGACAGGCAATATGGCCTTTGTCTCTAAAAACCGACATTCAGACTAACTAGCTAAAAAATAAAGAAATAAAAAAAGGCGCCAATGCGGCGCCTCAGTAAACTTTCACGCAAACCTCAGGTTAAATCACCCCAGTTGCTTGCGAGCATTGCGGAACATGCGCACCCAAGGGCTGTCTTCACCCCACTCCTCCGGATGCCAGGAGTTGCTGACGGTGCGGAACACGCGTTCAGGGTGCGGCATCATTACGGTGGCGCGGCCATTACTGCTGGTCACTGCGGTAATCCCATTCGGTGAACCGTTCGGGTTGGCAGGATAAGCTTCGGTCACTCGACCATGGTTGTCGACAAAGCGCAACGCAACCAGGCCGTGATGTTCCAACGCCGCCAGATGCGCCGCATCGCGCACTTCTACATGGCCTTCACCATGAGAAACGGCAATCGGCATGCGCGAGCCTGCCATACCCTGCATAAACAGCGACGGGCTACTGGCAACTTCCACCAGGCTGAAGCGCGCTTCGAAACGATCCGACAGGTTGCGCACAAAGCGCGGCCAATGCTCAGCCCCCGGGATCAGTTCACGCAGGTTGGACATCATCTGGCAACCGTTACAAACGCCCAGCGCCAAGGTCTGTGGACGATGGAAGAAATCGGCAAACTCATCACGTACACGCTCGTTGAACAGTATCGATTTCGCCCAGCCTTCCCCTGCCCCCAACACGTCGCCATAAGAGAAGCCGCCACAGGCCACCAGCGTGTGGAACTCTTGCAGATCGCGGCGGCCTGCCAGCAGATCGCTCATGTGAACATCAACCGCATCGAAACCGGCACGGTGGAACGCCGCCGCCATCTCAACGTGGGAGTTAACCCCTTGCTCACGCAATACCGCAACCTTAGGACGTGCCCCCTTGGCGATATAAGGCGCTGCAATGTCATCGTCCGTAGCGAAGGTCAGCTTGACGTTCAGGCCCGGATCGCGTTCGTCCTGCTTGGCCTGGTGCTCCTGATCGGCACATTCCGGGTTATCCCGCAGGCGCTGCATCTGCCAGGTGGTCTCAGCCCACCAGGTACGCAGGGTGCTGCGGCTTTCGCTGTACACCGGTTTGCCAGCACTGGTGATAACGAAACGATCGCCACTCAGCGCCTGGCCAAGATGATGCACGTTATCCGTCAGGCCATATTGGGCAAATACTTGCTGTACGGCTGCCAACTGCGCAGCAGGCACCTGGATCACCGCACCCAGCTCTTCATTGAACAAGGCAGCCAAGGCGTCGGAACCCAGAGCCTGAATATCCACTTCCACGCCGCAATGCCCGGCAAACGCCATCTCGGCCAAGGTGACCAGCAGGCCGCCATCGGAACGGTCGTGATAGGCCAACAGCGTACGATCCGCCACCAGCTGCTGCATCGCGTTGAAGAAACCGGCCAATTGCTCCACGTTGCGTACATCGGCTGGCTTGTCGCCCAGTTGGCGATAGACCTGTGCCAGCGCCGTTGCCCCCAGGGCATTGTGGCCATTACCCAGATCGATCAGTAACAGCGCGCTATCCCCCTTGTCGGTGCGCAATTGCGGCGTCACGGTGTGGCGCACATCTTCGACGCGGGCAAATGCGGTGATCACCAGCGACAGCGGTGAGGTCATTTCCCGCTGTTCATTGCCTTGCTGCCAGCGGGTTTTCATCGACATTGAGTCTTTGCCCACCGGAATGGTGATCCCCAGCGCAGGACAAAGCTCTTCCCCCACCGCCTTCACCGCTTCATACAGACCGGCATCTTCGCCAGGGTGGCCCGCTGCAGCCATCCAGTTGGCGGAAAGTTTCACCCGCTTGAGCGAACCGATTTCCACCGCGGCCAGGTTGGTCAACGCTTCCCCTACCGCCAGGCGGCCAGAGGCGGCAAAATCCAGCAATGCGACGGGAGCACGCTCACCGATCGACATCGCTTCCCCGTAATAGCTGTCCAGGCTGGCCGTGGTTACCGCACAATCGGCTACCGGGATCTGCCACGGGCCAACCATCTGGTCGCGCGCGACCATGCCGGTGACGGTACGGTCGCCAATGGTGATCAGGAAGGTTTTCTCGGCGACGGCAGGCAGGTGCAGCACCCGCTTGACCGCATCGGCAATGGTGATGCCGGCACGCTGCAATGCTTCGCCGCGCGCCTGCTGACGTTTCACGTCGCGGGTCATTTTTGGCGTTTTGCCCAGCAGGACATCTAACGGCATGTCGATCGGCTGATTGTCAAAGTGACGATCGTTGAGCGTCAGATGGCGTTCTTCCGTTGCCTCGCCAATCACCGCGAAAGGTGCGCGCTCACGGCGGCAGATTTCCTCAAAGGTCGCCATCTGCTCAGGCGCTACCGCCATCACATAACGCTCTTGGGATTCGTTACACCACACTTCCAGCGGGCTCATGCCCGGCTCGTCGTTGAGAATGTCACGCAGCTCGAAACGACCGCCGCGGCCACCGTCGCTGACCAGTTCCGGCATCGCGTTCGACAGGCCACCAGCCCCCACATCGTGGATAAACAGGATCGGGTTGCTATCGCCCATCTGCCAGCAGCGGTCGATCACTTCCTGACAGCGGCGTTCCATTTCCGGGTTATCACGCTGTACCGAGGCAAAATCCAGATCGGCGTCAGACTGGCCAGAAGCCATCGACGAAGCCGCCCCGCCGCCCAAACCGATGTTCATCGCCGGGCCACCCAGCACCACCAATTTGGCGCCTACGGTGATTTCACCTTTTTGCACATGATCGGCGCGGATGTTACCCAGGCCGCCTGCCAGCATGATCGGTTTATGGTAGCCACGCAGCTCAACGCCGTTATGGCTATTGACGCGTTCTTCATAAGTACGGAAGTAACCGACCAGCGCCGGGCGACCAAACTCGTTATTGAATGCCGCACCACCCAATGGGCCTTCGGTCATGATATCCAGCGCGGTGACGATGCGATCCGGCTTGCCGAAATCCTGTTCCCAAGGCTGTTCGAACCCCGGAATACGCAGGTTGGAAACAGAGAAACCTACCAGGCCAGCTTTCGGCTTCGCGCCACGGCCGGTTGCGCCTTCGTCGCGGATCTCACCGCCAGAACCGGTCGCAGCACCTGGCCAAGGCGAGATCGCCGTTGGGTGGTTGTGGGTTTCCACCTTCATCAGGATGTGTGCTTCTTCCTGATGATAGTCATACAGGCCGCTTTGCGGTGCGGCAAAGAAGCGCCCCACCGATGAGCCTTCCATCACCGCCGCGTTGTCTTTATAAGCAGAAAGCACGTAGTCCGGCGTCTGCTCAAAGGTATTTTTGATCATTTTGAACAACGACTTCGGTTGCTGTTCGCCGTCGATGATCCAGTCGGCGTTGAAAATCTTGTGGCGGCAATGTTCGGAGTTAGCCTGTGCGAACATGTACAGCTCAATATCCGTTGGGTTGCGTCCCAACTCGGTAAAGGCGGCCAGCAGGTAGTCGATCTCGTCTTGCGCCAGGGCCAGCCCCAGTTTGGTATTGGCCTGTTCCAGCGCGCTGCGGCCTTGCGCCAGAATATCCACCGTCTGATACGGGGCGGGCTGATGATGAGAGAACAGTGTTTCCGCCTGTTGCAGTTCGCTGAATACCGTTTCCATCATGCGATCGTGCAGCAGGGTGGCAAGCTGTTGCCACTGGGCATCGCTCAACGTCGGCGCGGTGACATAAAATGCCAGGCCGCGCTCAAGACGAACTACCTGCGTCAGGCCACAGTTATGGGCGATATCGGTGGCTTTGGAAGACCACGGCGAAATGGTGCCCGGACGCGGCGTCACCAACAGCAGGCGGCCTTGCGGAGCATGTTCAGCGAGAGAAGGGCCGTACTTGAGCAGCCGTTGCAACTTAGCCTGCTCTTCGGCGCTTAGCGGTGCGCTGACATCGGCAAAGTGAACGTACTCGGCATAGATATCAACGATCGGGAGTTGAGCATCCTGGCAGCGGGACAATAGTTTGGTAATACGAAAGGCCGACAAAGCGGGCGAACCACGCAGTATTTCCATAATCAAAGTTCTCTCGTCTTCGAAGCAACTGGGTTCAGCACTTCATTGGGCGCAACAGGGGGAAAACGCGCGCCATTATAGAGAATCCGCGCCGCCGACGAAACCGTTTGCGTAGCTATTATTGATAAAAGCTATTCTCTCGATCAAATTATCATAACGTATCAATAAAGTTGCGCGCTGGCGTAATGTTGCGCAAAATGCCCCGGCACTGGTGATTTAACCATGAAAAAAACCTGATTCCGGCCAACATAAAGCGTGCATCTATTTGAGATAACTATTTGAAACGCCTAAAAATAAATTACTTCCTGATCGGTATTGTGACCCTGCTACTGGCGCTTGCCCTGTGGCCCAATATCGCCTGGCGTGGCGGGCAGGGAGGCCAACTCGAGGCAATCAAATCGCGGGGAGAACTGCGCGTCAGCACGTTGAACTCACCGTTAACCTATTTCACTACTCCACAGGGGCCGAGTGGCCTTGACTATGAGCTGGCAAAAAGCTTTGCCAACTACCTGGGGGTCAAGCTGGTGGTGATCCCACACCAAAACATCAATGATCTGTTTGACGATCTCGATGATGACAATGCCGATCTGCTCGCTGCCGGGCTGATCTACAACCGGGATCGCCTCAGCCGCGCCAGTACCGGCCCGGCATATTATTCCGTTTCCCAGCAGTTGGTTTACCGGCTGGGAACCGCGCGGCCAAAAACCTTTGCCGATATCAAAGGCAAGCTGGCAGTGGCCTCCGGTTCGGCGCACGTCAGCACGTTAAAGCAGCTCAAACAAAGCAAATACCCCGACCTCAGTTGGGAAGCGTCAAGCGATCTGACGTCTAAAGAGCTGCTGGAACAGGTGGCCGATGGCAAACTGGATTACACTATCGGCGATTCCGTGACCATTGCCCTGCTGCAACGCATCCACCCGCAGCTGGCCGTCGCTTTTGACATTACCGATGAAGAACCTGTGACCTGGTACCTGAAGCGCAGCGATGACGATAGCCTGTACGCCGCGCTGCTGGATTTTTATAGTCAGAGGGTAGAAGACGGCACGCTGGCTCGGTTGGAAGAGAAGTATCTGGGGCACGTGGGCAGCTTTGACTACGTCGATACCAAAACTTTCCTTTCCGCCATCGACTCGGTATTGCCCACTTTCCGCTCGCTGTTTGAAAAGTATGCCAGCGAAATTGACTGGAAGCTGCTGGCCGCCATCGCCTATCAGGAATCACACTGGAACCCACAGGCAACCTCCCCCACCGGCGTCCGTGGGCTGATGATGCTGACCAGAGCCACCGCTGACGGCCTGGGTGTCACCGACAGACTCGATCCGGAACAGAGTATTCAAGGCGGAGCGCTCTATCTGCAGCGTCTGATGGATAAGGTGCCTGACACAGTGCCGGAAGATGAACGGATCTGGTTCGCACTGGCCGCCTATAACATGGGCTGGGGCCATATGTTGGACGCGCGTAAACTCACCAAAAGCCAGCAAGGCAACCCCGACAGTTGGGTCGATGTGAAACAACGTCTGCCGATGCTTAGCCAGAAGCGCTACTACCCGTCACTCACCTATGGCTATGCCCGTGGCCGCGAAGCCTATAACTACGTGGAAAACATCCGCCGTTATCAGGTCAGCCTGGTGGGCTATCTGTTGGAAAAAGAGAAAAAGGCAGCAGAAGCAATGAAACAGGCCGACCTGGCCAAGGGCTATCCGGCCGTGCAAGCCAAGCTGGCGCTGGCCCTGTAGTGATTACCGGCTTGTAGTTATTGCGGGTCTTTTCCGGCCCGAAGCGCCAGTTTCAACGCTTTTTTCTGATCGCGGCGTATACGGAAAAAGTTGCTGAGGGTGGCGGCGCACTCTTCTGCCAGCACGCCCGAGACGATTTCTACCTGATGATTCATGCCTGGATGGCGCAGAATATCCACCAGCGACCCCACCGCTCCGGTTTTTTCATCGGCCGCACCGTATACCAAACGACGGATGCGGCTGTGCACCATAGCCCCGGCACACATCACGCAAGGCTCCAGCGTGACATACAGCGTGGCATTCAGCAGGCGGTAATTCTGCAAGACCGCCCCCCCCTGCCGCAGCGCCATAATTTCAGCATGAGCGGTGGGATCGTGGCGGCCGATTGGCCGGTTCCAACCTTCGCCGATCACCTGATTGTCGAGCACCAGCAGCGCCCCAACCGGCACCTCACCTTCTTCCTGCGCACGTTGAGCCAGGCTTAATGCCTGACGCATCCAATACTCATCACTATATTCATTCACCACATCAATCCTCGTGCGCATCGCGGCGGACATTATACACAGTAGATCCTTTTGCCACAGTCACTCGGCCATGTTGATGCAAATAAGCATGAAAAACCCTGAACCTGCCACGGTTGTCGATCGCTTAAAACACCACCAACAAATCAATAACATCACATTTAATAATGATTAAATTTTGTTCATTCCTTAGGAGTTAAGATAACTTTAATAAAGCATTGGAAAATCAAGCTGTAAAATTAAGCAAATTTTGTCTAGCTAAATTGTGATAGATCATATTCTCTTAAGCATTAGCGCGGTAATGTTTACCTCACGCAAAAAGCCTTTATAAGGAGTAGGTTATGGCTGCCTCAACATTCTTTATCCCTTCCGTCAACATGATTGGTTCCGGTTGCCTGGAAGACGCGGCAAAAACCATGAGAGAACATGGTCTGCATCACGCACTGATCGTTACCGACAAGGTTCTGAACGGCATTGGCGTCGTAGCTCAGGTACAGGCGCTGTTAGCGGCACAGGACATTGAAAGCTGCGTCTATGACGGCACGCATCCCAACCCGACCACGGAAAACGTAAAACAGGGTCTGGAACTGCTGCGCGAACATCGCTGCGACTGTGTCGTTTCTCTGGGTGGCGGTTCGCCGCATGACTGCGCAAAAGGGATTGCCCTGGTCGCCGCTAACGGCGGGGAAATCAAAGACTATGAAGGGGTTGATCGCTCCGCCAAACCACAACTGCCGGTCGTCGCGATCAATACCACTGCGGGTACCGCTTCAGAGATGACGCGTTTTTGCATCATCACCGACGAAGCACGCCACATCAAAATGGCGATTGTCGACAAGCACGTTACCCCAATCCTGTCGGTCAACGATCCTCACCTGATGGCTGGCATGCCAAAGGGCCTGACCGCCGCCACCGGTATGGATGCTTTGACCCACGCTATCGAAGCTTATGTCTCCAGCGCCGCCAACCCAATCACCGATGCCTGTGCGCTGAAAGCCGCCACCATGATTGCCGAGTCTTTACGTGATGCGGTCAACGACGGGCAAAACATGCAGGCGCGCGAGAACATGGCCTATGCCCAGTTCCTGGCCGGTATGGCATTTAATAACGCCTCATTGGGTTATGTGCACGCAATGGCGCACCAGTTGGGTGGCTTCTACAACCTGCCCCATGGCGTCTGTAACGCCGTACTGTTGCCACACGTGCAAGAGTTCAATACTCAGGTTGCCGCCGGGCGTCTGAAAGACATTGCCGCCGCTATGGGCGTAAATGTTACAGGCCTTAGCGATGAGCAAGGGGCGGCCGCTTGTATCGCTGCCATTCGCCAACTGGCGAAAGATGTGGGAATTCCTGCTGGCTTACGCGATCTGCAGGTCAAAGAAGAAGACTTTGCTACGTTAGCCACTAACGCCCTGAACGATGCCTGCGGATTCACCAATCCAATCCAGGCGAGCCACGAACAGATCGTGGCAATCTTTAAAGCAGCCATGTAACCGCTGCCAGGCTCCCTCGTTTTACTGGGGGAGCCTTATTTAATCCAACTGCTGTAACTCACCTTCTTTACCCACCCGCCAGCGGTGTTCGCAAAAATAGAGTAAAGGGTTATCCTGCTTGCTGTCGCTGTAGCCACTAAACAGTTTCAATGGCGCTCCCAGGCGCTGCTCCAGTTGCACCACCTTTTGTTCGCCCAGGCAGCGCATGGGCAACACCCAGCCCCCGTAGCGACGCACAATGCGGCTCCCCACCAACCGTACCCGTGGCAGGAACGCAGAATCCCGATAAACCTGCTCCACCAGCCGTTCCGGCGAGCCGGTGATCAGCCATACCTGAGCATCCTGGGCATCCAGGTACTGGCGCAAACGCATCTGCACGACCGGAAACGCGGTGACCTTACGGCGAAAATAGTCGACAAATTTCGCCTCCAGCGCTTTCAGCCTGGCCTCTGTTCGACCAACGGTCATTGCCCACAATAGCAGGCTCATGGGCCAGCGAGTCGCCCGCCCACCGATCAACAAACCCAATCCGATAATGGGCAACAGCGGCACCACCAGCACCAGGTTCAACGGCAGATGCCGTAGCAAAAAGCGCAAGAAACTGCCAAACATGTCTTCCTGATGCAAGGTGCCATCCAGATCGAAAAATACCACGCGCCGGGCCTGTGCAACCGGTTTTTCCGTCAAGCGTTACTCCTCGGGATCGTTGACCCCCATTATGCAGGTGAAAATACAACCGGCTATTATCCTAGTCACTAGGCCGAGCAGATACAACCGACATTGGTCAACGCCAAAGGCGTGTTAACTCATCAAGTCATAGTGTTGCTGCTCGCAAAAATGATTGCTGCCCGTTTTGCCACCGGCGTGGCAGAATGCCAACTGGCTCAAAGGAAAAAACCATGAGTACCCTTCTTCGCATTCGTCAGATGTACCCAACGCTGGCGCAAAACGATCGCAAACTGGCGGACTTTCTGTTGGATAACGCTGAACAGGTCCGTCACCTCAGCTCACAAAAGCTGGCCCAGTTGGCCGGTGTCAGCCAATCGAACGTGGTCAAGTTCGCCCAGAAACTGGGCTACATATGGCGCTGCTCCAGCACGAGCTCGATCAAACCCACGATCGCATCCACCACAGCGAACAATTAGTGAAAAAACGGGTATAAGGCGTATAATCTGCGCTCTGCGAAATACCCCTGTAAATAATGAGAGAGTTGCCATGGCCCTGCTAATCACACGCAAATGTATCAACTGCGATATGTGCGAGCCGGAATGCCCGAACCAGGCGATTTCGATGGGGGATGAGATTTATCAGATCGATGCCAACCGCTGCACCGAATGCGTGGGGCATTACGAGACCCCAACCTGCCAGCAGGTGTGCCCGATCGATAACACCATCATTACCGATCCGCAGCACGTAGAGAACCAGGAACAGCTGTGGGACAAGTTTGTCGTGCTGCACCATGCCGATAGTTTGTGAGTTAAACGCCCCTCACCCTAACCCTCTCCCAAAGGGAGAGGGAACCGATCGAGTTCGCTAATTTTTCTGCGCAATACCCCAGCATCCTTCTTTCTTGTACCCACTTCCCGAAGGTGCACGGGCCAACCAAGCACTCCGGACAGCTCCCTCTCCCTGTGGGAGAGGGTTGGGGAGAGGGGGACTGAAAGTGTCACAGATTGACTCCGGCACCTGACAACCACTCAGGGCTGATCCTTCCTTACCCCTCGATGATCACCGTGGCACAGGCATAACGGCGTTCATCTGCCAGAGAAACGTGGATCGACTTCACCCCCATTTCCTGTGCCAGCTCGGCAGCACGTTCATGCAGCCGGATATTGGGTTTCCCCAGGCCATCATTGAACACTTCGAACTGATTGAACGCCAGGCCGTTGCGGATGCCGGTGCCGAACGCCTTGGCGGCGGCCTCTTTGACCGCAAAACGTTTCGCCAGGAAGCGTACCGGCTGCTGATGCTGCTGATACACCTCCCATTCAGCCGGGCTTAACACCCGGCGAGCCAGGCGATCGCCACTGCGTTCCACCACCGCTTCGATACGCGCCATCTCCACGATGTCGGTTCCCAAGCCCAGTACCGCCATTAGCGACGCGCTTCCCGCATCAGCAGTTTCATGTCCGCCACCGCGGCTGGTAAACCGCTCATCACCGCCTGACCAATAATGGCATGGCCGATATTCAGCTCATGCATCTCTGGCAGCGCGGCAATCGGCTGTACGTTATGGTAGGTCAAACCGTGGCCTGCATTCACCTTCAGGCCTTTGCTGGCCGCGTAGGTGGCCGCTTTGGCAATACGCTTGAGCTCGGCTTGAATGGCCAGATCGCCCTGCGCTTCAGCATAGGCACCGGTATGGATCTCGATATAAGGCGCACCGACGGCCACTGCCGCGTCGATCTGACGATGGTCGGCATCGATAAACAACGAAACCAAAATGCCAGCCTGTGCCAGGCGTTCAACCGCCACGGCCATTTTATCCTGCTGCCCGGCCACGTCTAGCCCGCCTTCGGTGGTCACTTCCTGGCGCTTTTCCGGCACCAGACAACAAAATTGAGGTTTCAGCTCAATGGCAATATCCAGCATTTCATCGGTGACGGCCATTTCCAGGTTCATACGGGTCTGGATGGTTTGGCGCAGGATACGCACGTCGCGGTCGGTGATATGACGGCGATCTTCACGCAGATGAACGGTGATGCCATCGGCCCCCGCCTGCTCGGCAATAAATGCCGCCTGCACCGGGTCCGGGTAATTGGTGCCGCGCGCATTACGTAACGTGGCAATATGATCGATATTGACGCCCAGCAGTAAATCAGCCATGACAACCCTCTACTAAGTCATTTTCAGTAGCAGCAGTTTACACGGGCGAACAAAACGGCAAAAGCAGAAACCGCTTAGGCTTCGTCGACGGGGGAGTCGGGTTGTTTGCGCACGAACTGGCGAAACAGTTCACGGCTCTTCAGCGGCTTACCGCCGAGATAGGGTTTTAGCGCCATGCGGGTAAAGCGCTTGGCTGCACGCAGGGTTGCAGCATCGGGGAATTGGCGTTCATCCAGGGCGCGGAGTTCACGGCCGGTAAAACTGTAATGATCCACCACCAGGCTGGCGATAAAGCCTTTTTCTTCACGATAGCGATAGGTCATGCCGTCATCCACCGGCTCACCGCTACCCGCACAATGGAGGAAATCCAGCCCATAACCCAGGTGCCCCAACAGCGCCAACTCGAACTGCCGCAGGGCATGTTCCGGGGAACTGTCCTCCGCCGCCAAAGCCTGTAAGCATTGCAGATAATCGAAGAACAACACCGAATAGTTGCCTTCCTGCTCCAGCACCCGTGACAACAGTTCGTTCACGTAAAGACCGCTGTAAAGCATCATGCCAGTGAGGGGTAAACCAAGGGAGACCGCTTCGGCACCGCGCAGCGTTTTGACTTCGCCACGACCGCCCCAGCGTACCAACAGAGGAGTAAAGGGTTGCAAGCAACCCTTTAGATTGGAACGGCGACTGCGTGCGCCTTTTGCCAGCAAGCGCACCCGCCCATGACCTTCCGTGAACAGGTCCAGCATCAGGCTGGTTTCACTAAAGGGCCGCCCATGCAGGACGAAAGCGCGCTCCCAGCCATCCATAGGAGGTATTACTTCAGATCGTCGGTATAGCCCAGGCTACGCAGCGCACGTTCGTCGTCCGCCCAGCCCGATTTCACTTTCACCCACAGTTCCAGATGCACTTTGGCTTCAAACATCTGTTCCATGTCCTGACGGGCTTCAATACCGATGGTCTTGATCTTCGACCCTTTGTTGCCGATGACCATCTTCTTCTGGCCTTCACGCTCAACCAGGATCAGACCGTGCACGTCATAACCACCGCGCTCGTTCGGGACAAACTGTTCGATCTCGACCGTCACCGAGTAAGGCAGCTCCTCACCCAGGAAACGCATCAGCTTTTCACGGATGATTTCCGACGCCATAAAGCGCTGGGAACGGTCAGTGATGTAATCGTCCGGGAAGTGGTGTTCCGCTTCCGGCAACACTTTGCGTGCGATAGCCGCGATAGTGTCCACATTCATGCCTTTTTCGGCAGAGATCGGCACCACATCGAGGAAGTTCATCTGCTGGCTGAGAAACGCAATGTGCGGCAACAGCTTGGATTTGTCGGTAACGTTATCGACCTTGTTGATCGCCAGCAGAACCGGGCATTTCAGGCTGCGTAGTTTGTTGACCACCATTTCGTCATCTGCGGTCCAGTTCGTGCCTTCCACTACGAAGATCACCAGCTCGACGTCACCGATTGAGCTGCTGGCCGCGCGGTTCATCAACCGGTTGATGGCACGCTTTTCTTCGATATGCAGACCCGGCGTGTCGACGTAAATGGCCTGATAAGCGCCATCGGTATCGATACCCATGATGCGGTGACGGGTCGTCTGTGGTTTACGCGAGGTGATGGAGACTTTTTGCCCCAGCAGTTGGTTCAGCAACGTGGATTTGCCCACGTTGGGACGACCTACGATCGCAATAAAACCGCAGTATTGTTTTTCTTCGCTCATTCAAGCTCCAGCTTTTTCAGCGCTTGTTCCGCTGCTGCCTGCTCGGCTTTACGGCGGCTTGAGCCGGTGCCCACGACGGGCTCGCTCAAACCACTCACCTGACAGTGGATAGTAAACTCCTGATCGTGCGCCTCACCGCGAACCTGCACCACCAGATATGTTGGCAACGGCAGATGACGACCTTGTAAAAACTCCTGCAAGCGGGTTTTCGGGTCTTTCTGCTTATCACCGGGGCTGATTTCGTCCAACCGGCTACGATACCAGTCCAAAATCAGGCGCTCGACGTTTTGAATATCGCTATCCAGGAACACTCCGCCAATCAGTGCCTCCACCGTATCCGCCAGGATCGACTCGCGGCGGAATCCACCACTTTTCAGCTCACCCGGCCCAAGGCGTAAACACTCGCCCAGATCGAATTCGCGCGCCATCTCAGCCAACGTATTGCCCCGCACCAGCGTGGCACGCATGCGGCTCATGTCTCCCTCGTCTACGCGAGGAAAACGCTGGTAGAGCGCATTGGCGATGACAAAACTAAGGATCGAATCACCCAGAAACTCAAGACGTTCATTGTGTTTACTGCTGGCGCTACGGTGAGTTAACGCTTGCAGTAAGAGCTCCTGCTGTTGAAAAGTGTAGCCCAGCTTCCGCTGCAGCCTGTTTATTACGATGGGGTTCATGAGTTACCAATAGATCAAGAATGCGTCAAAAACTTGCAGCATACGGAACAGGCCTGCTTTGCCAAAAGCCAATCCAAAGCTGTTTCGTTTGCAGTGGCGCCCAAAAGGGGCCAACTTTTATCGCTCGAGGGGCTATTCTACAACGAGTGGAAATATATTGCTGCGTTTATATAGACCCATTGCCTGTCAAACTGCAGCCTAATTGGCTGCAGTTTGCAAAACGCTATTAGTGAATACCACCGATACGGCTCAATCTGACGCCCGTTGGCCATTCACCTTCCTGCTTTTCAAAACTCATCCATATCGCAGTGGCTTTACCTACCAGATTCTTCTCAGGTACGAACCCCCAATAACGGCTGTCGGCGCTATTATCGCGGTTATCACCCATCATGAAGTAATGGCCGGCGGGTACTACCCACTCGGCCAACTGCTGGCCTGACTGCTGATAGTAAGCACCAACCTGATCTTGTGCACCGGGCACGGTCAGAATGCGATGAGTCACGTTACCCAGCGTTTCCTTGCGCTCACCAAGGCGAATACCGCCCTGTGGCACGTTATCCTTCAGTGGGATCTGGAAGAAACCGTTGCTGGCTTCGCCCATGCCGCTGCGGGTAAACATTTGCACAAAATCGCTCGGTTGCATATCGCTGTAGGTGACCGCCAATGCGGTATCGCACGCCTGGCCACTATTACAGGATTCTTGCACCGTCACGCGCTTATTCACCGGATCATAGGTCACGCGATCGCCAGGTACGCCAATCACACGTTTGATATAATCCAGTTTGGTATCACGTGGATATTTAAATACCGCAATATCACCGCGTTTGGGATGACCGGTTTCAATTAGCGTGGTCTGGGTGATCGGATCCTTTATGCCGTAGGCAAATTTTTCCACCAGGATGAAATCACCAATCAGCAGCGTTGGCATCATTGAGCCTGAAGGGATCTGGAACGGTTCGTAAATAAACGAACGCACCACAAACACCAACAGCAATACCGGGAACACCGAAGCGCCGGTTTCAACCCAACCCGGCTGCCTGGCCACTTTCGCCAAGGCCGCTTCGTCGACCGCACCGGCCGTCTGTGCATTGACCTCCGCGATTTTCGCTCGGCGTGCCGGCGCCCATTTAAAGCGCTCAAAGCACCAGATGATCCCGGTCACCAACGTGGCAATCGCCAGGATCAAGGCAAACATATTCGCCATGCAAACTCCCTAGTTACGCGAGCTTTCGCTCTTACTTACCGTCTTTACCCACGTGCAGAATGGCCAGGAACGCTTCCTGCGGCAACTCAACGTTACCCACCTGCTTCATGCGTTTTTTACCGTCTTTCTGCTTCTGCAACAGCTTCTTCTTACGGCTGACATCGCCGCCATAGCACTTGGCGAGCACGTTTTTACGCAGCTGTTTCACCGTAGAACGAGCGATGATATGAGTGCCGATCGCCGCCTGGATCGCAATATCGAATTGCTGGCGTGGGATCAGATCTTTCATTTTTTCGACCAGGTCACGGCCACGATACTGCGCGTTATCACGGTGAGTGATCAGCGCCAGCGCATCTACGCGTTCGTTGTTGATCAACACGTCAACGCGCACCATGTCCGAAGTTTGGAAACGTTTGAAGTTATAGTCCAGCGACGCGTAACCGCGCGAGGTGGATTTCAAACGGTCAAAGAAGTCTAGCACCACTTCGGCCATGGGGATTTCGTAGGTCAGCGCCACCTGGTTACCGTGGTAAACCATGTTGGTCTGTACACCACGTTTCTCAATACACAGCGTGATCACGTTGCCCAGATATTCCTGCGGCATCAGCATGTGACACTCCGCAATCGGCTCACGCAATTCAGCGATGTTATTCAACGGCGGCAGCTTGGAAGGGCTATCGACGTAGATGGTTTCATTACTGGTGGTTTCGACTTCATACACTACCGTAGGTGCCGTAGTGATCAGTTCCAGATCGTATTCACGCTCCAGACGCTCCTGAATGATCTCCATGTGCAGCAGCCCCAGGAAACCACAGCGGAAGCCAAAGCCCAAGGCGGTGGAGCTTTCTGGCTCATAGAACAGGGAAGCGTCGTTCAGGCTCAGCTTGCCCAGCGCATCGCGGAAGGCTTCATAATCGTCGGAACTGATCGGGAACAGACCGGCATATACCTGTGGCTTCACTTTTTTAAAGCCTGGCAGCATTTTGTCTGCCGGCTGGCGAGCCAGCGTCAAGGTATCGCCCACCGGCGCGCCGAGGATATCTTTAATGGCGCAGACCAACCAACCTACTTCGCCACAGTTCAGCACGTCGCGATCGACACGTTTCGGGGTGAAAATCCCCAGGCGATCGGCGTTATAGGTTTGGCCGGTGCTCATGACCTTAACTTTATCGCCCTTGCGCAGGGTGCCGTTTTTCACCCGGATCAGGGAGACAACGCCAAGGTAGTTATCAAACCAGGAGTCGATGATCAGCGCTTGCAGCGGCGCATCCGCATCACCTTCTGGTGGCGGGATATCACGCACCAGACGCTCCAGCACCTCCGGCACGCCAACGCCGGTTTTTGCCGAGCAGCGCACCGCGTCAGTCGCATCTATACCCACGATATCTTCGATTTCCTGTGCAGCGCGATCCGGATCGGCGGCTGGCAGGTCAATCTTGTTCAACACCGGCACCACTTCCAGATCCATGTCCAGTGCGGTATAGCAGTTGGCCAAGGTCTGGGCTTCTACGCCCTGCCCGGCATCCACCACCAGCAATGCACCTTCACAGGCGGCCAGTGAGCGGGAAACCTCATAGGAGAAGTCAACGTGCCCAGGGGTGTCGATAAAGTTAAGGTGATAAACCTGCCCATCAGTGGCTTTATAGTCGAGCGTCACGCTCTGCGCTTTGATGGTAATACCACGCTCACGCTCCAGATCCATAGAATCCAGCACCTGTGCAGCCATTTCACGTTCGGTCAGGCCGCCGCAGATTTGGATAATACGGTCAGACAACGTCGACTTGCCGTGGTCAATATGGGCAATGATAGAAAAATTTCTTATGTGTTTCATTTAATTAGTTTTTCTGCCTTGGTATTTCTGAATTACTCGCCTATGGAACCCGCATGGACATAAAGCGACGGTGAATGGGTCGGCTATTTTTCGCCTGAATCGCAGCATTCTACATGCCACAACACTGAAAACCTAGCAATCGGTGTAGGGAAGCTATTCGATTATACGTTGTTTAGTGTTACAACGCGCCGCAGTTGATGAAAGCAGGTATTAACGCGGTGTAGCCCTGATAAAAGTTGTGGGTTAATTACGCCAATCCTCTTGGAGCAGAGAATATTTACCCGGTGGTAATACATATTACGCGATTACGCAATAAACCCAATCTTAATTATTTAATAAATAATATTTTTATCAATAACTTACAGTTAAATAGCAACGCATTTTATTTCGGATAAACCTCATATACGCTCCCTTACCCCTCGGTTACAAGTGGCAGGAACTTTGGATAAAAACAGACTTCAGGGGCACTACGACATCGGCAAGCCCACCAGAGTTCACCAGCATCTCCTCTAAACATTGATTGGAAGGTTTATCATGATCGATAAAGGGCAAATGCTGAGCCGGCACGATTTTTCCAAGGTCAACTGGGGCATTTTGGCAGCGGTAACGCTGCTGTTCACACTCGGTGCGGCGCTGTTGTTAATGCCGTTATTGAGCAACATGGAAGATCCTCACGTTCTGGCCTTACTGCAAGCCGGCGTGGCTAGCATTCTGTTAGGCACTATTTTGTTGGCATTACGCCATTATCTGCAACCAATGCTGACCTATCGCCTGTATGAGCACGGCGTGCGCGTGCTGGATCAGCGCAGTCATAAAGAACGGTTTATTGCGTTTGAAAAGATTGCCGATATCTACCGTTCTCGCGGTAGCAGGCTGCTTGGCGGACTGAACGACAATATGGCGTTTCGCACCTCGGAGTCGGCGTTCTGGTACAGCATCAAGAGCAATATTTCTCACTCCCGGCAGTTGATTGAAACCCTGATCCAGCAACAGATCCAGCTGCGTGGACCGCTGGCATTAAATTCGCTTTATCAGGGGGAAATATTGACCTTCGGCTATCTCAATAGCGGAAGAGGTTGGCTTGGTTCGTGGCAACGGAAGCCGACCCAAACATTACGGCTTAGCGCTACCACGTTGAGTACCGCCCAGGCCCAGGTTCAGATCGAAAAGATCCACCGGCTGGAAAACAATATGCAGCGAGGCACCCTTCGTTTGCTGGATTTACAAGGCAATGAGCTGTTTTCGCTGGGCTATGGCTCGCTGTTCAGCGCCGATCTGTTTGTTGCGCTGATGGAGCATATGATCAACAACCGCATCCCCGCCTATAACAACCCGGCGATGACGCGGCCGCCGTATTAAATCGGGGATTCGGTTTCGGTGTGCAACCGCAAGGCATCGGGCGGCAAACCGATTTGCAGCACCACGGGTTGATAATTGGCCTGTTCGCCGAGGCGTTTTGCCAATGTACGGGCGATCAGGAAAGCGAGGCCGCCCCCCAAAACCCCACCGAGTGCCGCCGCAGCGTCACTGCCCAACCACCATTGCAGTAGGCCACCGCCTAGCATCATGCCTAATAACGGGGTGAGATAGACCAGCATCGCCGAGCGCAACAGGCTGCCTTCGGCGATACCGACTTCGACGCGCTGGCCGGGTTCCAGAGGCTGGGCGATTGCCACCTGCAAGTGATGTTCACTTTCAGGCACCAGTTCGTCAAATGCGCGAGCACCGCAGCCAGAGCGCGCGGTGCAACTGCCACAGCCGACTTTAGGCTCACAACGCAACTGTGCCACGCCCTGTTGCCACGAGATCACCGTGGCCCACTCTTTCATCATTTCGGCGCTACCTTGAAAGTAATACTGTCGGCAATGCGTTTCGCCGTTGAAGGAGGTAATTCCCCAACCACGGTAATTTCATTGCCATTACGAATTTCGGTTTGGATGGTGCGCCGGCCCTGACGATAAAACTGTTGGCTGGTATTGCTGCCCGAAGGGCTGATGTTAACCGAGAAGCTGAACAAGCCATCGCTATAAAGCCGCGATTCAACCGGCACCGCCACATTCGGTAACTTGCGGCGATTACGCGCCACCTCGTTAACGCCAGCGGGCAACCAACCGGCATTCCAGGCCAGCTTAACGTCTTCAGCGGCGGGTAAAGTCAATAGCGGTGGCAGATTGGCCTTGAGCAACGGTTGCATGACGTTTTTCACCTGATCGCCCACCACTACCGAGATGACCCGATACTGTTCCAGCGTTTCGCCATCACGATCGAGCAAATCGACCCGAAGCGGCAACTTGGTCTCCATATCCATCCAGACCACATAGCTGTAACGGGAACCGTCACGAGCCACGACGCGGTAGACGTCACAAGGCCGATCGGAAATGCGGGTGCGACCAACGGAGATGAAGTCGTAGTATTTCGCCAGATAGGCGAAATCGGCAAACACGATGGCGGGCAAGGCATCGACGATGTGATCGCCAGACAACGTGAACGGTTCCAGACCAGGTTCAAAATAGCTGATCCCACCACCGCGTTGCAGCACTTCCCGACGAGGGCCATCCATATGCAGCAACTGCCCAAGGGGCTGCTTATCGATCACCGCATGGCGATAGCGTAATGACTCTATCCCCTGCTTGCTGATGCTGATATAGGCGAGTTCATAGTTGAGTGAACGGCTGGCACTACTCATTTGTTGCAATAACGCCCCGGACGCAGATTCCTGCGCCGAGGCGATTGTTGAATTGAGCAGGCTGCCCGTTAAAAGACAAACGGAGAACCAGATTTGCTTCATTACTGCTGTTGCATTCCTAAAGACTGAGTTCCAGGAACCTGAACTGCGGCCTGCTGCGGCCTGCTTTGTTCAAGTTGCAGCTGATCGGAGTGCAAACGGCGTTGCAACTCGTAATCCTGCAACATGGCATTAATGCGCTTACGCTGTTCCTGCACCTGCTGCTGTTGGCCGCTGCCGGTTGAGAAACTGTCTGCCGGGACGCCCAGGCTGACCGGGGAAGCTTGCCCCATGATTGGCAGCGTATTGAACGCTGGTGCTTCAGCCGCGCCAGGTTGGGAAGTTGGCTGATTGTACTGTTGCACACCCACGATCACTGCCAGTGAGACACAAGCGGCAACGCCGACTTGAGTAAGCTGACTAGCCCAAGGACGAACCTTGTGCCAGAACGGCAGTTTACCCCAGGTGTGAGGTTGCGGTTGAGATTCGGGGATTGCCGAAGGAACCAGACGAGCGGGCTCTTTTTCCAATGCGGCAGCAACACGGTCTGCGATATCGAAATGCATGACTTGCCCGATATCACCCCGTAACGTGTCACGGATTAGGTGATAGCTCTGCCAGCTTTGTTGAAGCGCCCGATCTTTACTCAATGAACTCAGCAGCTCATTGTCGAGCATTTCACCATCCATCAGAGCGGAAAGCTTTTCTTTCTGCATGCCTAAGTACCCTTCCAGTGTCCGCTATCGCTAACGTTGGATCAGCGGTTGAACTTTATTATCGATAGCCTCCCGAGCACGGAAAATACGCGAACGTACGGTTCCGACCGGGCAATCCATGATGGCGGCTATCTCTTCGTAGCTTAGACCATCCAACTCCCGCAGGGTTATCGCCATGCGAAGATCCTCTGGGAGTGACTCAATGGTACGGAAAACTATCTGTCTCAGTTCTTCTGACAACATTAAGTTCTCAGGGTTCGAAATTTCTTTCAGTGCACCCGCACTTTCGTAATTTTCGGCATCATTGGCATCCACATCGCTTGATGGTGGGCGCCGGCCCTGAGCAACCAGATAATTTTTTGCTGTATTGACAGCAATTCGATACAACCAGGTGTAAAAGGCGCTATCGCCACGGAACGACTCCAGTGCGCGATAAGCTTTAATAAACGACTCCTGCACCACATCCGGCACGTCGCCCTGTGGTACGTAGCGCGAAACGAGACTCGCCACTTTATGCTGGTAACGAATTACCAGTAAGTTAAACGATTTCTGATCGCCCTTCTGGACCCGCTCAACCAGAACCTGATCCGTTAACTGCTCGCTCATCCGAGGTAAATTCTCCCCAAATCTATCTCCACGCGTGAAATTGTACCGCCAGCCATACATTATTTTCCTGAGCAAGCACTCGCTTGGAGTTCATACGGAACGCTAAGTTCCATACAGCCATTGTTTTTTTGTTGATGTCACCTTGTCCGTGGCTTTTGCCCGGACAAGTAGGCTAACATGAATTTCACTGTTCTTCTGCACACATCATACGTTATGCAACCATCATCTGAACATGTTAGCGATGTACTGATCGTCGGTAGCGGTGCTGCTGGCCTCTCCCTGGCGTTGCGATTGGCGCAACATTGCAAGGTTACTGTACTCAGCAAAGGTCCGCTCAATGAAGGTGCGACCTTTTATGCCCAAGGCGGGATTGCCGCGGTGTTTGATGAAACGGACAGCATCGCCTCACACGTTGATGACACGCTGATCGCCGGAGCCGGCCTGTGTGATAAGGACGCCGTCGAGTTTATTGCCAGCAATGCGCGCCACTGTGTACAGTGGTTGATCGATCAGGGCGTGCTATTCGACACCGAAACCAATTCCCAAGGTGAAGAACGCTATCACCTGACGCGGGAAGGAGGACACAGCCATCGGCGCATCCTGCACGCCGCCGACGCCACCGGCAAAGAAGTAGAGACTACCCTGGTAGCGAAAGCAAGTGCTCACCCCAATATTTGCGTGATGGAGCGCCGCAATGCCGTCGACCTGATCACCTCCAACAAGATTGGCCTGCCAGGCACCAGGCGTGTAGTGGGCGCTTATGTCTGGAACCGTGAGCGGGAGCTGGTGGAAACCTACCGAGCCAAAACGGTGGTGTTAGCCACCGGCGGAGCAGCCAAGGTCTATCAATATACCACCAACCCGGATATCTCTTCGGGCGACGGCATCGCCATGGCCTGGCGCGCAGGGTGTCGGGTCGCCAATCTGGAATTCAACCAGTTCCATCCAACCTGTCTGTTCCACCCGCAGGCACGCAATTTCCTGCTAACCGAAGCGCTGCGCGGCGAAGGCGCCCACCTGAAACGCCCGGACGGCAGCCGCTTTATGCCAGACTTTGATCCCCGTGGTGAACTGGCACCGCGCGATATCGTCGCCCGTGCGATTGACCATGAGATGAAGCGCCTGGGTGCGGACTGCATGTATCTGGATATCAGCCACAAACCGGCGGAATTCATCACCCAGCACTTCCCGATGATCCACGAAAAGCTGATGACGCTGGGCTTTGACCTGACGCAACAGCCGATCCCGATCGTCCCTGCGGCACATTACACCTGCGGCGGCGTGATGGTCGATCAGCATGGCCGCACCGATCTGGACGGCCTGTATGCGATTGGCGAAGTGAGCTACACCGGCCTGCACGGTGCCAATCGCATGGCGTCCAACTCACTGCTGGAATGCCTGGTTTATGGCTGGTCCGCCGCCGAAGATATTCTGACACGCCTGCCTGCCATCAAGCTGGCCAAACAGTTGCCGCAGTGGGATGAAAGCCGGGTGGATGATTCGGATGAACGCGTAGTGATCCAGCATAACTGGCACGAACTGCGGCTGTTTATGTGGGACTACGTCGGGATCGTGCGCACCACCAAACGCCTGGAGCGGGCGCTACGCCGCATCAATACGCTGCAACAGGAGATCGACGAGTATTACGCCAACTTCCGCATCTCCAACAATCTGCTGGAACTACGTAATCTGGTGCAGGTGGCGGAACTGATTGTGCGCAGTGCGATGGAGCGCAAGGAAAGCCGTGGGCTGCATTACACACTGGATTACCCGGATATGTTGCCGGAGCCAAAACCCACCATTCTGCAACCCTGAAGCTTCAGTAGTTCAGATAGAAATCGGTGATCAACTGGCGGAAATCGGTGGTGTAGCTGCCATCCGCCAGTTTTATTGCCAGTTCAGCCTCTTCTTTCGCCACCGGTTTACGCGCTAATGCCAGCATCAAACGGTGCTTTGGCGTCTCGGCCCGGTCGCTGATATTCAGCCGCCGCGCGGTATGCCAGCCACGTTGGTGGGCATTCACTTCAAAAGCTTCACCGATCTCGTAGGGCAGCACCACGCAGAAATGGCCCTCCGCCGTTATCAATCGTTCGGCGCTATCCAGCAAGGCATCATGAGTCAGGGTTTCGGTATAGCGGGCATTGGTGCGGGCCAGGTCACGACAGGCGACGGAAGGCTCAAAATACGGTGGATTGCTGGCGATCAGATCGTAACAGTGGGCATGCCGTTGGGCAAAATGATGAATATCCTGGCTGTGCACCTGGATCTTCTGCGGCCAAGGTGACTCCCACACGTTGTCACGCGCCTGCAAGGCGGCAGCGTTATCCAGCTCAACCGCATCAATGGTGACCTCGCTAGCCGTGCGCTGTGCCAACATCAGAGCGATCAGCCCGCTACCGCAACCAATATCCAGCACCCGTTGCACGTTATCCACGGCAGCCCAGGCACCGAGCAATACCGCATCGGTACCCACTTTCATCGCGCAACGATCGTGGGCGACAAAGAACTGCTTAAAGGTAAAACCACCGCGGCGCGGGGTCGATTTAGTTTTAATTTGATTACTCACAATGGCCACCTGCAGACAAAACTGGCGTAGCATAAGGCAATCTGATTTAGGGTAAAAGTTAAAAAGGGTGAACCCTGCGGCCATCCCGTCTATAATCGGCGCCCCAAGTAGAGGTAGATAATGACAGCAACCAATTTTTCCGAACTCGAACTCGATGAGCGCCTGATCCTCGCTTTGCGTGATAAAGGCTACGATCGCCCCACCGCTATCCAGGCCGAGGCGATCCCGCCAGCCATGGACGGGCGCGACGTATTAGGTTCGGCGCCGACCGGCACGGGCAAAACCGCCGCATTCTTGCTGCCGGTTCTGCAACATCTGCTGGATTTCCCACGTAAGAAGTCTGGCCCACCACGCGTGCTGATCCTCACCCCGACGCGTGAGCTGGCAATGCAGGTGGCCGATCAGGCTCGTGAATTGGCTGCGCATACCTCGCTGGATATCGCCACCATCACCGGCGGCGTGGCATATATGAACCACGCCGAAGTCTTTAGCGAAAACCAGGACGTGGTAGTCGCTACTACCGGCCGTCTGCTGCAATACATCAAAGAAGAAAACTTTGACTGCCGCGCGGTAGAAACCCTGATCCTGGACGAAGCCGACCGCATGCTCGATATGGGCTTTGCGCAAGACATTGAGACCATCTCGGCCGAAACCCGCTGGCGTACCCAGACGTTGCTGTTTTCCGCAACGTTGGAAGGCGAAGCCATCCGCGAGTTTGCCGAGCGTATCCTGAAGGAACCGGTTGAGGTTGAAGCCGATCCGTCCCGTCGCGAACGTAAAAAAATCCTGCAATGGTATTACCGCGCCGATGACGTGAAGCATAAAACCGCCCTGCTGGTGCATCTGCTGCAACAGCCGGACGTACAGAAGTCAGTGATCTTTGTGCGTAAGCGCGAGCGTGTACATGAGCTGGCCGCCTGGCTGCGTGAAGCGGGCATCAATACCTGCTATCTCGAAGGGGAAATGGTGCAGGCCAAGCGTAACGAAGCGGTAAAACGCATGATGGATGGCCGCGTCAACGTGCTGGTCGCCACCGACGTTGCGGCGCGCGGGCTGGATATCCTGGATATCACCCACGTGTTCAACTTCGATATGCCGCGTACTGCCGATACCTATCTGCACCGCATTGGCCGTACTGGCCGCGCCGGGCGTAAAGGCACCGCCATTTCGCTGGTAGAAGCGCACGACCATCTGCTGCTGGGCAAAGTGGGGCGTTACCTCAATGAGCCACTGAAAGCCCGCGTGATCGACGAGCTACGCCCAACCACCAAGGTACCTAGCGAGAAGAGCAACGGTAAACCTTCGAAGAAGGTGCTGGCCAAGCGCGTCGAAGACAAGCTGAAGAACAAAGAGAAGGCCAAGGTGAAGGTACGCCATCGCGATGCGAAAAACGTCGGCAAGCGCCGCCAGCCAAAAGCCAAACCAGAGGCATAATCAGCCGTATGTTGCTAAAAAACCGCCTCTTGGGCGGTTTTTGCATTTTAGCGGCATAGAAAAGGGAGCCGAAGCTTAATGCCGGTCACTTAAGGTGACCGGCATTGTTTTTAAAGGGATATTTTGCCCTTTTCTCCCTGATTTCTCTTTCATACTCCCGTTCTCGTCTCGGCGGCAGTTTTAGCATCGCTGCA
>NZ_JBNDIN010000008.1:0-206553 GCF_050434425.1 Serratia sp. 2723 | reverse complement strand
GCTGGCAACAAAGGATAAGGGTTGCGCTCGTTGCGGGACTTAACCCAACATTTCACAACACGAGCTGACGACAGCCATGCAGCACCTGTCTCACAGTTCCCGAAGGCACCAATCCATCTCTGGAAAGTTCTGTGGATGTCAAGAGTAGGTAAGGTTCTTCGCGTTGCATCGAATTAAACCACATGCTCCACCGCTTGTGCGGGCCCCCGTCAATTCATTTGAGTTTTAACCTTGCGGCCGTACTCCCCAGGCGGTCGACTTAACGCGTTAGCTCCGGAAGCCACGCCTCAAGGGCACAACCTCCAAGTCGACATCGTTTACAGCGTGGACTACCAGGGTATCTAATCCTGTTTGCTCCCCACGCTTTCGCACCTGAGCGTCAGTCTTTGTCCAGGGGGCCGCCTTCGCCACCGGTATTCCTCCAGATCTCTACGCATTTCACCGCTACACCTGGAATTCTACCCCCCTCTACAAGACTCTAGCTTGCCAGTTTCAAATGCAGTTCCCAAGTTAAGCTCGGGGATTTCACATCTGACTTAACAAACCGCCTGCGTGCGCTTTACGCCCAGTAATTCCGATTAACGCTTGCACCCTCCGTATTACCGCGGCTGCTGGCACGGAGTTAGCCGGTGCTTCTTCTGCGAGTAACGTCAATCCAACAGCGTATTAAGCTGTTGGCCTTCCTCCTCGCTGAAAGTGCTTTACAACCCGAAGGCCTTCTTCACACACGCGGCATGGCTGCATCAGGCTTGCGCCCATTGTGCAATATTCCCCACTGCTGCCTCCCGTAGGAGTCTGGACCGTGTCTCAGTTCCAGTGTGGCTGGTCATCCTCTCAGACCAGCTAGGGATCGTCGCCTAGGTGAGCCATTACCTCACCTACTAGCTAATCCCATCTGGGCACATCCGATGGTGTGAGGCCCGAAGGTCCCCCACTTTGGTCCGAAGACGTTATGCGGTATTAGCTACCGTTTCCAGTAGTTATCCCCCTCCATCGGGCAGTTTCCCAGACATTACTCACCCGTCCGCCGCTCGTCACCCAGGAGCAAGCTCCCTGTGCTACCGCTCGACTTGCATGTGTTAGGCCTGCCGCCAGCGTTCAATCTGAGCCATGATCAAACTCTTCAATTAAAAGCTTGATTTGCTGCAACTCGTGCAGCGATGCTCGAAAATTAACTTTCGTAATAATTCATTTGCATGAATTACTGCTTGGTCACTCTTCAAGACTTGATATTTTTTTGCTACCGAAGTAGCTGGATATCGTCTTGTGAGTGCCCACACAGATTGTCTGATAAATTGTTAAAGAGCGTTCGTTACCGGAAAGTTTCTCGGTAACGCGGGAGGTGCATATTACGCTTTCCCGCTGAAGAGTCAACCTTTTTCTCTTGCGAGACGCGGTGTTTTCACCGGGTTGCTTCTTCCTGGCTGGGCGACTGGTTCTCGTTAGAGGAGTCGTTGTTCCCGGTCAGTGGAGGCGCATTATAGGGAGTTCTCAGAAGGGCGCAACCCCTAAATTCAAAAAACTTTTCAAGCGCGGATTTTTTCGGCAAAACGCTGCACAAGGCAGCATTTCTATCACTTTTCGTACTGGATGCGGCTGAATTCCTGGGAAAAGCGGTCCACCTGCTGCCAATCTGTATATTCCACTTCTTTACTGGTATCCGTCTCTCCCCCGGTCATTTTCATGATAAAGCGGATCATGACGCGATCGAACCAGCGATAACGCGGATAACGCAGCGCACCGGCGAACACGGTGCACTGTTTCGGCTGCCAAGGTGATGACAATAAGAACTTGCGGGTGTAGGCGTTGGTTTGCGGCGAACGCTTTTCCGGTTTGCGTGCCGTCAGGTTTACCGCGAAGAACGCGCTAGGCATCTGATTCAACTGATCAGCGTGGCGCTTCACAAATCGGTGTAATACCGTATTGAAATGCCCGTAGCGTATCGAAGCCCCTATAAGTACCTGTTGGTACTGTCCAAGCTCGATATGCTCTGCCTGCTGCAGATCGATAACGTCGCAGTTCAGGGTATCCTGCAACTGGTTAGCTATATAAGCAGCAATAGAATGCGTTTGTCCGTCACGGCTCGAATAGAGAATCAGTGCCTTCATGGCGTTACTCCTCGTAGATACATTTACTCACGCCAGAAAGTCGGTGTGAAGAGAACCAGCAGCGTAAACACTTCCAAACGGCCAAACAGCATGGTCAAGACCAGTACCCACTTTGCCGGTGGCGGCATGGTGGTAAAGTTATCGGCGACAACGCCAAGGCCAGGCCCCAGGTTATTCAGCGTTGCCGTTACCGCGGCAAAGGCCGAGAACTCGTCCACGCCGGTGGCGATAATGGCCAGCATGCTGACGATAAATACCAATGCATAGGCGGAGAAGAATCCCCACACCGCTTCAAGAATACGTTCAGGCAAGGCGCGGTTGCCCAACTTGATGGTGTAAACCGCATTTGGGTGCACCAACCGCTTCAACTCTCGCGACCCTTGCAGATACAGCAGCAGGATGCGGATCACTTTCAGGCCACCACCGGTTGAACCCGCGCAGCCACCGATAAAGGCAGAGCAGAGCAGGAGCATTGGCAGGAACAGTGGCCATTTGGCAATGCTGTCGGTAGTGAAGCCTGCGGTGGTTGCCATCGACACCACCTGGAAGAAAGCCTGATTAAGCGTTTCCATGCCGCTTCTATATATACCGTGCCACCACAGCACCACGGTACACACCGCCACCAGCGTGAACTGCACGGCGATAAACATGCGAAATTCCGGATCGCGCCAGTACACTTTCAAGCTGCGCCCGCTGAGCAAGGCAAAGTGCAGGCCGTAGTTACAACCGGAGATCAATAGGAACACAGCGATGATGGTGTTGATGGCCGGGCTGGCAAAGTAACCCACGCTGGCATCATGCGTGGAAAAGCCCCCGATGGCGATAGTTGCGAAACTATGGCCGATAGCGTCAAACACCGACATTCCGGCGCCCCATAACGCCAGCGCGCAGGCGATGGTCAGCAGTACGTAAATCAGCCACAAGGTCTTGGCCGTTTCGGCAATACGCGGGCGCATTTTGTTGTCTTTCAATGGGCCAGGCATTTCCGCACGGTATAGCTGCATGCCCCCGACGCCGAGGATAGGCAGTATGGCGACGGCCAGCACGATGATCCCCATCCCTCCCATCCATTGCAGCATCTGGCGGTAGAATAAGATGGCTTTAGGCAAGGAGTCTAACCCGACCAGGGTGGTAGCTCCGGTGGTGGTTAAACCCGAGAAGGATTCAAAAAAGGCGTCCGTCAGGGAGAGATTGGGCCGTTCGGAAAACAGGAAAGGTAATGCCCCCACGCTGCCCAGCACGGTCCAGAACAACACCACAATCAGGAAGCCTTCACGCGGCTTTAATTCATGCTTCTGCTTACGGTTTGGCCACCACAGCATCAAGCCAATGGTCACGGCTACAAAGAAGGTCTGGCTGAATGCCCGCCCCGCTCCGTCGCGGTATATCAATGCCACCAGGCCAGGAATAAACATTGTCCCGGAAAACAGGATAACCAGCAGGCCCACAATACGGGTTATGGCGCGAAAATGCATTTCAGCACGATCCTTAACAATTCAGTTGGTGGGAATTATTGCGATATAGGGACTAATTGCAAACTTCCGCGGCTGAGATCGCGTAATTTATTCCCAAATGCCTCAGTACCCGTGGCCGGTAGCGCCAGATGTAACACCACGGCAGCACCGTAATCCCCATGCACAATCCGCCCTTCACTAAGCTGTAGCAAATTCTCTACCATTGCCAGCTGAGCATAGTCGCACTGCAAAGTATATTCGAGCTGCGGCACTTTATAGCTGACAACCAGCTGCTTGAGCGCCTGTTGTACACCGCTGCCGTATGCTCGTACCAGACCACCGGTACCCAGTTTGATCCCACCATAGTAGCGAACTACCACCGCGGTTATTTCGCCGATCCCACTGCCCATTAGCTGGCTCAGGATGGGCTTGCCCGCAGTGCCGGAGGGTTCACCGTCATCGGAAAACCCCAACTGCTGCGAATCATTCGGTGCACCGGCAACAAAAGCCCAGCAATGGTGCCGGGCCGTTGGATGCTCGTCACGCACCTGCTGGATAAAGGCTTTGGCCGCCTCAACCCCGCAGGTGGGTGCCAGCAGAGTGATGAAACGGCTTTTCTTTATCTCTTCACTGACGCTGATGACAGCGCCAGGAATGGGGTAAGGCTGCATCAGGCCAGGTTCAGATCGCGCGTCATATTCTCAATACGCTTTTCGTGGATCACGATATTGTCCTCAATGCGGATACCGCCGTAAGGTTTCAACGCGTCGATACGATCCCAAGCAAAGTGTTTACTGAACTCGCCACTACGCCAAGGAGCCAACAGGGACTCAATGAAATACAGGCCCGGCTCAATGGTCAGCACCATGCCTGGCTGCATGACACGGGTACAGCGCAGGAAGGGATATTTTGCTGGTGCTGCCAGATGAGTACCATTTTCATCCTGCATAAACCCGGCGGCATCATGCACCTGCAAACCAAGCGGGTGGCCTAAGCCGTGCGGCAGGAACGGACAGGTGATGCCTTGTTCGACCATCGCTTCTTCGCTGATGCCCGTTACCAGCTTATGATTTTTCAACAGTTTGGCGATGCGTTGATGCATCTGTACATGATAATCCGTGTAGCGCACCCCGGCTTTCATGGTATCTATCAGCGCTAGCTGTTCACCGTTGAGATCTTTCACCAGATGGGCGAATGCATTGTCGCTCTGAGCCGCATAGGTGCGAGTCAGGTCGGCGGCGTAGCCGTTATATTCCGCCCCTGCATCGATCAGGAAGCTGCGGGATTCGGCCGGAGGTTGATGATCCAGCTTGGTGTAATGCAGCACCGCCGCATGCTCATTCAGGGCCACGATATTATCGTAAGGCACGTCCGTATCACGATGGCCAGTGGCGGTCAGATAGGCCAGGTTGATATCGAACTCGCTCATACCGGACTGGAAGGCTTCATGAGCGGCACGGTGCCCCATCACGGCCGTTTTCTGCGCTTCGCGCATGCAGGCCAGCTCATAGCCGGTTTTGATCGAGCGGCGGAAATCGAGGAAATTCAGCACCGCTTGCGGGTTGATGTGCTCGGCCGCAATGCCAAGAGAGAGGGCACGCTGTTGTGCATAGCCGATATAGCCTACACGCTCGCGCTGCTGCGGCAGTTGGCTGGCGATATCATCGGCATTGGTCAGCGGCAACAGTTCAATGGATTTGGTCCAGAAGCTGTTGGGTAGCGGTTCAACGCTATGCCAGTAATCCACCGGGGAATAGAACCACAGCTTTGGTTTGTTAACGCCGTCCACCCACAACCAGCAGTTCGGCACCGACGTTACCGGCACCCATGCCTTGAAGTTGGCGTTCACTTTAAACGGGTAGCTGTGGTCGTCCAGAAAGACCCGTTGCAGCTCGCCTGAATGGATCAGCAATGCATCCAGATTGTTGCGCTCTAATACTTCACGAGCTCGTTGTTGCAGTGTTGCCAGGTGGTCGTTATACAAAGAAGCCAGCGTTTCCATCACAGTACCCTTATGCCCTCAGAACGGAATGGACCATCTTAACACACAGCTCCCACGCTCCAACCCCATCTCCTCTTGCATGAGGTGTGCTTCGCAAACCGCTGCAAACAGATGACATCCTCGAGCGATATAGCCGCTATGCACCAAAGTTTCGCGCCCAGGGGTGAAAAATAAGTTGATTTGGTATCAAGCAATTAGCCATTCCCCCTGTGATCCGGTTTGCAAATACGCAATCTATCATTTGCAATTTGTTAACATAAAAACCACACTCGTCACCATCTGGTCATACCAGATCATCTGCGCTGATTCAGGAGATCGACATGCTCTACCAAGGCGAAACATTACAAGTACACTGGCTCGACAACGGCATCGCCGAGTTGGTGTTCAACGCACCAGGCCCAATCAACAAGCTGGATACCAGCACCGTTGCCAGCCTGGGTGCCGCACTCGAGGTGCTGGAACAGCAAACCGAGTTGAAAGGGCTGCTGCTGCGCTCTGCCAAATCCGCATTCATCGTGGGTGCCGACATCACCGAGTTCCTCTCGCTGTTTGCCGCACCGGCTGAAAAGCTGCATGAATGGCTGGTGTTTGCCAATACCATTTTTAACCGGCTGGAAGATTTACCGGTGCCAACCCTCTCCGCCATTAACGGTTACGCGTTAGGCGGCGGCTGCGAATGTATCCTGGCGACCGATTTCCGTATCGCCTCTCCAGACGCACGCATCGGCCTGCCGGAAACCAAACTGGGCATCATGCCAGGGTTCGGGGGTTCCGTACGTCTGCCACGCCTGCTGGGTAACGACAGCGCGCTGGAAATCATTGCCGCCGGGAAAGATATCGGTGCAAAAGACGCACTGAAAGTCGGCCTGGTCGATGCCGTGGTCGCACCGGAAAAACTGGTGGAAGCCGCGCTGAAAGTACTGCAACAGGCGATCGACGGCCAACTCGACTGGCGCGCCTACCGTCAGCCGAAGCTGGAACCATTGAAGCTGAGCCCAATCGAAGCGGCAATGAGTTTCACCACTGCCAAAGGCATGGTGATGCAAACTGCCGGGAAACATTATCCTGCGCCGATGACCGCGGTAAAAACCATCGAAGCCGCCGCCAAGCTTGGCCGTGACGAAGCGTTGAAATTGGAAACCGCCAGCTTTGTGCCTTTGGCCCGCTCTAACGAAGCGCGCGCCCTGGTGGGCATTTTCCTCAACGATCAGTTCGTGAAAGGCCAGGCGAAAAAACTGGCCAGGAACGTTGAAGCCCCGAAACAGGCTGCCGTGCTGGGTGCCGGAATTATGGGGGGCGGCATCGCCTACCAATCCGCGCTGAAAGGCGTACCGGTGATCATGAAGGACATCAGCGACAAATCCCTGACGCTCGGTATGAATGAAGCGGCCAAGCTGCTGAATAAACAGCTGGAGCGCGGCAAACTGGACGGCCTGAAGATGGCACAGGTGCTGTCAACCATCCAGCCAACGCTGGACTATGCCGGTATCGAACGCGCCCAACTGATTGTTGAGGCCGTGGTGGAAAATCCGAAGGTGAAAGCGGCGGTGTTGTCCGAAGTGGAAGCTCTGATCGGCGAAGATACCGTGCTGGCCTCCAACACCTCAACCATCCCGATCAATCACCTGGCAAAATCGTTGCAGCGCCCGCAAAACTTCTGCGGTATGCATTTCTTCAACCCGGTGCACCGTATGCCGTTGGTTGAGATTATCCGTGGTGAACATACCAGCGACAGCACTATCGCCGCCGTGGTGGCCTACGCCACCCGCATGGGCAAAACGCCGATCGTGGTCAATGATTGCCCTGGGTTCTTCGTTAACCGCGTGCTGTTCCCGTATTTTGCCGGGTTTAGTCAGTTACTGCGCAACGGCGCCGACTTCCGTCAGATCGACAAAGTGATGGAGAAACAGTTCGGCTGGCCGATGGGCCCGGCGTATCTGTTGGATGTGGTCGGTATTGATACCGCACACCATGCCCAGGCGGTGATGGCCAACGGTTTCCCTGAACGCATGAGTAAAAATTACCGCGATGCGATAGACGTGATGTTCGATAACCAACGCTTCGGCCAGAAAAACCAGCTGGGCTTCTACCGCTACAGCCAGGACAGCAAAGGCAAGCCGCGTAAAGATAACGACGAGCAAACCGACACTCTGCTGGCAACCGTGAGCGCGTCGGCACAGACCTTCGGCAGTGAAGAGATCATCGCCCGCATGATGATCCCGATGATCAACGAAGTGGTACGCTGCCTGGAAGAAGGCATTGTGGCCAGCCCGGCAGAAGCGGATATGGCATTGGTTTACGGCATCGGCTTCCCGCCGTTCCACGGTGGCGCATTCCGCTATCTGGATACGCTCGGCACCGCCAATTACGTCGAGATGGCCCAGCGTTACGCTAACCTGGGGGCGCTGTATCAGGTGCCAGCCGGTCTGCGTGCCAAGGCGGAACGTAATGAAAGCTACTACCCGGTGGCGACAGCAGCGCTGTCTGATATCGTCACTGGCCAACCGGCATGAGGTTATAAAGATGGAAAACGTAGTTATTGTTGATGCCGTACGCACGCCGATGGGCCGCTCAAAAGGCGGTGCTTTCCGCCAGGTACGCGCGGAAGATCTTTCCGCTCATCTGATGCGTGCCGTGCTGAGCCGTAACCCGGCACTCAATGCCGCTGAGATTGATGATATTTACTGGGGCTGCGTGCAGCAGACGCTGGAACAAGGCTTCAACATCGCCCGTAACGCCGCGCTGCTGGCCGAAATCCCACATAGCGTGCCAGCGGTAACGGTGAACCGCCTGTGTGGTTCCTCGATGCAGGCTTTGCACGATGCCGCCCGCGCTATCATGGTGGGTGACGCACAGGTCAGCCTGATTGGCGGAGTGGAACATATGGGCCACGTCCCGATGAACCACGGCGTAGACTTCCACCCGGGCCTGAGCCGTACCGTGGCAAAAGCGGCCGGCATGATGGGCCTGACCGCAGAAATGCTGGCCAAAATGCACAATATCAGCCGCGAGATGCAGGATGAGTTTGCCGTCCGCTCTCACCAACGCGCTCACGCTGCAACGTTAGCCGGCTATTTCAAAAATGAAATTATTCCGACCACTGGCCACGACGCCGACGGCATACTGACTCGTTACGATTATGATGAAGTGATCCGCCCGGAAACGACCGTTGCCAGTCTGGCTGCGCTGCGTCCGGCGTTTGACCCGGTCAATGGCACCGTCACCGCAGGCACCTCTTCCGCACTGTCTGACGGCGCTTCCGCCATGTTGATCATGAGCGAATCCCGCGCCAAGTCGCTCGGCCTGAAGGCTCGTGCCCGCATCCGCTCAATGGCGGTCGTGGGATGCGATCCTTCGATCATGGGCTATGGTCCGGTGCCTGCCAGCAGGCTCGCGCTTAAACGCGCCGGTCTGAGCGTACAGGATATCGATCTGTTTGAATTGAATGAGGCCTTTGCCGCCCAGTCACTGCCCTGCATTAAAGATCTGGGGCTGCTGGAAAGCATGGACGATAAGATCAACCTTAACGGCGGTGCGATTGCCCTGGGCCACCCATTAGGCTGCTCCGGCTCCCGTATCTCCACCACCCTGCTGAACAATATGGAACGCCGTGACGTGCAATTTGGTCTGGCCACCATGTGTATCGGCCTGGGTCAGGGGATCGCCACGGTATTTGAACGCGTTTAGCTGTGTCCTGGTTGGATGCCCCAAAGGGCATCACAAAGGTTTTATTGCCGTACTTCCCGCCTGTCAGGGGCGGGTTTTTTTATGCCTGAAATTCAGTGCCAATAAAAACGGGGCAGCACTGGCCACCCCGTCTTTACTGCTGCGCGTACAATCAGATAAACGCGAAAGCATCACCAAACATATGCGCTTCCAGTGCACCACGCTCGGCACAGAAACGCTCACGGGCAATTTTCGCCATCTCGAAACGGCCGGCAATATAGATATCATGCTCCGCCAGCGAGCCAAAATCCTGTAACACGGCACTCAGCACCGTGCCACTGCGGCCACGCCAGTCGTCTTCCGGCTGCTCAACTACCGGAATGACTTTGAGATTTGGGTATTGCAGTGAAATAGCCTCCAGTTCGCTGAGATCATAAAGATGCTTCAGCTCACGCCCACCCCAGTAGATAGAGATATCGCGATTGGGTTGCTGTTCCAGCGCCGTCAGCAAAATCGAGCGCGCGTAAGAGAACCCGGTACCACCGGCAATCAACACCAATGGACGCTCACTCTCTTCACGCAACCAGGCTTCACCATGCGGAATATCCACGGTGATGGCCTGCTCTTTCAGCACGCGATCCATCACCGCCATGGCATACAGGTTCAATTCAGAAGCGCCAATATGCAGCTCGATATAATCTTGCTGCGCTGGCGTTGAGGCCACAGAGAACGGGCGTTTATCACGCTCATCCATCACGACCATCAGGTATTGCCCTGCTTTGAACGAAAACGGTGCCTCTGGCACCAAACGTACCCGATAAACGGTATCGGTAATGGCCTCTACGGAGGTCACTTTACAGCTCAAGATTGTCATGCGTTCCCTCTGTCGGGTCATCAATGCAAGACCGAGAACAAAGACTGGCGCTTAAAGCGTCGGTTCTCTGTCACTGAATATGGCGAGCTCATCCCAGATGTCATCGATGCGCGCGCGCACCTTCTCATCCATTTGAATCGGACGGCCCCATTCTCGCTGGGTTTCTCCCGGCCATTTATTGGTGGCATCCAGGCCCATCTTCGATCCCAGCCCGGAAACCGGCGAGGCGAAGTCCAGATAATCAATCGGCGTATTCTCCACTAAAACGGTATCCCTTGCCGGATCCATTCGGGTGGTGATCGCCCAAATCACGTCATTCCAGTCACGCGCATTCACGTCGTCATCGCAAACAATAACAAACTTGGTATACATAAATTGGCGCAGGAAAGACCAGACCCCCATCATTACGCGTTTGGCGTGTCCTGCGTACTGTTTTTTGATGGTCACCACCGCCAGGCGATAGGAACACCCTTCCGGCGGCAGGTAGAAATCGACGATTTCCGGGAACTGTTTTTGCAGGATTGGCACAAACACTTCGTTCAGCGCCACTCCCATCACCGCAGGTTCATCCGGCGGGCGGCCGGTATAGGTCGAGTGATAAATCGCATTGCGCCGCTGGGTAATATGGGTCACGGTAAAGACGGGGAAATGATCGATCTCGTTATAGTAACCGGTGTGATCGCCATACGGGCCTTCCGGCGCCAGTTCCCCTGGCTCGATATACCCTTCCAGCACAATTTCCGCGCTGGCGGGAACCTCGAGATCGCAGGACAGACATTTGACCACTTCGGTCTTGTTGCCGCGCAACAGCCCGGCAAAGGCATATTCGGACAGGTTATCCGGCACCGGCGTCACCGCGCCCAAAATGGTGGCAGGATCGGCCCCCAGTGCAACAGCGACCGGGAAGCGTTCGCCCGGATGCTCCTGACACCACTCCTGATAATCCAGCGCGCCGCCACGGTGCGAGAGCCAGCGCATAATCAGCTTGTTCTTGCCCAACACCTGCTGGCGATAGATCCCCAGATTCTGGCGCTCTTTATGCGGGCCACGGGTAACCGTCAGCCCCCAGGTGACCAGCGGGGCGGCATCTTCCGGCCAGCAGTGCATCACCGGGATACGGCCGAGATCGACGTCTTCCCCTTGCCACACCTGTTCCTGACACGGGGCTGAGCCCAGCACCTTGGTCGGCATATTCAGCACTTGTTTAAATTTGGGGACCTTGTCGAACAGATCGCGAAAGCCCTTGGGTGGCTCCGGCTCTTTGAGAAACGCCAACAGCTTGCCCACTTCGCGCAGCGCACTGACGTCTTCCTGCCCCATCCCCATCGCCACCCGCTTGGGCGTGCCGAACAGGTTACAGAGCACCGGCATGTCGTAGCCTTTCGGGTTTTCGAACAGCAATGCCGGGCCGCCTGCCCGCAGCGTACGATCGGCAATTTCTGTCATTTCCAGATAGGGATCAATCGGCTGGCTGATGCGTTTTAGTTCCCCTCTCTTTTCCAGCAACGAGAGGAAATCGCGTAGGTCACGGTATTTCATGCAAGCCATTACACCATTGATTTATAGAAGATTTAAACGCCGTCCCCTGAAAATCTCAAGGTGGCTCGACGTTTAATTAACTGGCTGATTTTAAGGCGTTTCACAGCAAGGGGATAGATTAACAAATTCTAGCCAATCTGCCCACATTAGCGCTACTGGTTTGGGTTGTCACCACAATGGTCATCATCGGTTGCTGGATCGGTAGGGGCGCATGCTGCGCCCTTTCGGTTAATCAATGACAGGTGAACGGCACCAGCGAGCGCAGTGCCGAGGTATCCTGATACTCCTGGATCTCTACCCCGTGGCGGAACACCTTGAAGCCCTGCTCCCTGGCACTGAAGTAGCGCAGATCGTTGCCGCAGACGTGCAGCAGGCTGCCTTCACGCAGTGCAACAACCGACTCGCTCGGATTCACCGCACAGAACTCTGCCAGACGCTCATCACGGGTTTCCCCCATGTGGCCACTGATATGGGCGTCGATGTAATGTGGGTTGATCTGTACCGGGAACAGCCCCAGCGCAGGCAACACGACGCTGTTGCGCACCGGCATATCATTGGTGGTACGGATGCTCGGCGTCGCCACGTTGCAGCCAGCACTCCAACCCACATAGGGCACTTCGCGCTCACGTACCGCACGCTGAATTGGCACAATCAGGCCATTTTCATGCAGCATCTGGTTCAGCATCCAGGTATTGCCGCCGCTGACCAAAATACACTCGGCCTGCGCGATCGCCTCTGCCGGAGACTCGGCATGATGAATGCTGGTGACCTTGATACCCAACGTCTGTGACAACTCCCCCGCCCGCTGGTCGTAATCACCACGGATCATGGCATAAGGAATAAATACGGCTGACGTGATGTTACGGCGTTCAATCATGGCCAGCAGTTGGCTCTTGGCATAGCCGAGCAGTTCGGCTTCGCCGGAAAGCTTGCCGTTACTTAGCAAAAATAGCTCCATGTCTCTCCCTCAATGCAAGAATGATACAGGCGTCACATTGAGCGTCAAACTTGCCCATCATAGTTGTGACAGTCACAAAATTTAGACTTATTGTTATACCTGAACCCGGCCACCAAGTGTGTGACTTTCTACTGGCTACCGTGGATTGCCACAACTCATGGCAACAAGAAGGGCGCTTACGTCACTAGGTATCCGTAGTCGCTTTTGGTATGCTTAACGGCTGACAGAAAGGCATGTGAAACTATGGAATCTTGGTATTTACTTTATTGTAAGCGCGGCCAGCTCTTACGGGCCCAGGAACACCTGGTAAGGCAAGCCGTCAACTGCCTGAGCCCAATTATTACGTTGGAGAAAATCGTGCGGGGCAAGCGTACTGCCGTTAGCGAACCGCTGTTTCCCAACTACCTGTTTGTTGAATTCGATCCGGAACGTATTCACACCACCACGATCAGCGCAACCCGTGGTGTCAGCCACTTTGTGCGATTTGGAGCCTTACCGACCCAGATACCTTTACAGGTTATCGAAGAACTCCAGACACATAGCGAAGAATACTATGTGGATCCAGAGACCCCGTTACCGGGCGATACGGTGTTGATCACCGATGGCGTGTTCGAGGGTCTGCATGCGATCTACACCGAGCCCGACGGTGAAGCCCGCTCTATGCTGCTGCTAAACCTGATCAACAGGCAGATTAATCAGAGCATCGATAATCGGCAGTTCCAGAAGCTGTAATGCAAACAGGCACCCAAGGGTGCCTGTTTTGTCTGCTACCGATTAACGGCGCATTGCGTCATCATGCAGCCACTGGGCGACACGCTTGGCGAAGTAGGTCAGCACACCATCGGCCCCGGCACGCTTAAAGCACAGCAAGGATTCCATCACCGCCGGTTGTTCCTGCAGCCAGCCGTTCTGGATCGCCGCCATATGCATCGCATATTCACCCGACACCTGATAGGCGAAGGTCGGCACCCCGAAGGTATCTTTGACACGCCGTACCACGTCCAGATAAGGCATCCCCGGCTTCACCATCACCATATCCGCGCCTTCCTGCAGATCCTGAGCAATCTCTTGCAGCGCTTCATCACCGTTGGCCGGATCCATCTGATAGGTTTTCTTGTTACCGCCTTTCAGGTTACCGGTGGAACCGAGCGCATCACGGAACGGGCCGTAATAACATGAGGCATACTTGGCGGAATACGCCATGATCTGGGTATTCACCAGGCCTTGCAGCTCGAGTTGATCGCGGATCGCGCCGATGCGGCCGTCCATCATATCGCTGGGAGCCACAATTTCAGCACCGGCTTCTGCATGAGATAGCGCCTGGCGAACCAGAATTTCTTTGCTGATGTCGTTGATCACGTAACCATGCTCGTCGATCACCCCATCCTGCCCATGGGTCGTATACGGGTCGAGCGCCACATCGGTCAGGATCCCCAGCTCCGGTACGGCATCTTTCAGCGCACGCACGGTACGCTGCACCAAACCATCCGGGTTATAAGCTTCCTCGGCATGCAGCGATTTCAGGCCAGGCTCAATCACCGGGAACAGGGAAATCACCGGCACGCCGAGTTTGGCAATGGCCTCCGCCTCTTTGATCAGCAGATCGATGCTCATGCGCGATACGCCAGGCATCGAGGAAACGGCTTCCTGGCGGTTGCTGCCTTCCATGACAAACACCGGATAGATCAGGTCATTGACCGTTACCTGATTCTCGGCGACCAAACGGCGGCTGAAGTCATGACGGCGCACACGGCGCATGCGGCGACCAGGAAAGGTGCCCGGAAATGCATAGCTCATAATTTTCTCCTAACTCAGACCAGCCGGAATAACCGGCGGGCGTTCTCATCAGTTTTCTGGCCCAGCCACGCGGGATCTTCTTCGCGCCAGGTTGCAACCTGGCGAATGATATGGGGCAGAAAACAGGGTTCGTTGCGGCGAGATGCAGGTTTCGGGTGTAAATCTCGGGGCAACAAATAGGGGGCATCGGTTTCCAGCAGCAGCCGATCGGCCGGGATTTGGGGTAACAAGGCACGCAGTTCCAGACCCCGGCGCTCATCACAAACCCAACCGGTGATACCGATCGACAACCCCAGCGCCAGACAGTCCTGTAACTCTTCGGCGCTGCCGGTGAAGCAATGCACAACTGCGGCGGGCAGTTTATCCAACCAGGGAGTCAGCAGTGCAACAAAACGTGCGTGTGCGTCGCGGCAATGCAGGAAGACCGGCATAGTGAGCTCGGCGGCCAATGCCAGTTGAGCGGTGAAAGCCAGTTCCTGCTGTGCCGGGGTGGAAAAATTGCGGTTAAAATCCAGCCCACACTCGCCAATGGCGGCCACGAAGGGCTGCGATGCCAACCGGTGAATATGCTGCGCGACCTCATCGTTCCAACTGCTGGCATCATGCGGATGCACGCCCGCCGTAGACCAGCAATAGCCACTATGAGCACGGGCCAGGTGGCTGGCCGCCTCGCTTTGCTGTGCGTTGGTGCCGGTGATCAGCATCCCCGTCACGCCTGCGGTTTTGGCTCGCTCAACCACCTGTGTGGCATCTTTGGCAAATTGGGAGCTGGTAAGATTGACGCCAATATCAAACATGGTTTTTCCAATGCAAAAGCCGCCCCTCGGGGTAATCCTGCCAGTATCTGGCAATCGCTATTTCCCCCTCACCCCAACCCTCTCCCTCAGGGAGAGGGAGCTGTCCCGAGCGCATAGCTAGCCCGTGCAACTTCGGAAAGTAGGGGTAGCAACCAGAAAGGCAAGGTAGTACGCAAAGCAATCAACGAACTCGATCGGTCCCCTCTCCCTGTGGGAGAGGGTTAGGGTGAGGGCGCTGGTGGCTCTTCGCCTTCCTCTTCTTCCGCTACCGGCTTGCGTCGCTTCCCTACATAGAAACGGGCAAAGAACACCCCGACCTCAAACAGCAGGTACATCGGGATCGCCAACAGGGTTTGCGAGAACACGTCCGGCGGCGTCAACAGCATGCCGACCACGAAAGCACCGACCAGCACATACGGGCGTTTCTTACGCAGGTCTTCTGGCGTAGTGACACCACTCCAGCACAGCAGAATAATGGCAACCGGCACTTCAAAAGCCACGCCGAACGCCATAAACAGCGCCATGACAAAACTCAGGTAGTTGCTGATATCGGTCGCTATCGTGACGCCGATGGGGGCAGTTTTGGCAAAAAAGCCAAAGGCCAGCGGGAACACGACAAAGTAGGCAAACGCCATCCCCAGATAGAACAACAGGCTGCTGGAAACCAACAGCGGCATCATCAGGCGGCGTTCATGCTGGTACAGCGCAGGAGCGATAAAGGCCCAGACCTGATAGAGAATGAAAGGCGCGGCAACGATCACCGAAACCATCATCGTCAACTTGATCGGCGCAAAGAACGGTGAAGCCACGTCGGTGGCAATCATGCTCGCCCCGGCAGGCAACTGATCGATCAGCGGTGCAGAAACGATCTGATAAATATCGTTAGCGAAAAACACCAACACGATAAAGATCGCCAGCACGCTGATGATCGAATTCAACAGCCGCTTACGCAGTTCAATCAGATGACTGATAAGCGGTTGGGTATCTTCAACGGCCATGTTTTAACGTTCGCCACTAGGTTGTTGAGACGCAGGGGATTTATCCGCCACAGGCTCTGGGATGGCCTGCTTTGCAGGGATTTGCTGATCCACGACCGTTGCCTGAGCCACGGGGGGCATCACCGGCTCGCTTTGCACGGCTGGCGCAGGTTCAGTGGGCTGCGGTGTAGCAACGGGTGCTGAAGCGGTAGTCGCCGCTTCCGCCGGAGTCACGCCGTCGTGGATGGCTTCAGGATCGGTGACCACTGGATTGTGGATGGTATGCGGCGGCTCGTCCTGATCGACGTGATAAGAACGTTTCAGCGACTCAGCGGCCTCTTTCAACTCATCCATCGAGGCTTTGAGTTCTGGCGTTAAATTCTGCAATCCCGCTTTCTCCGCCTTCTTCAGGCTTTCCTGCAGTTCTTGCAGCTTCAATTCCTGCGTCAGCTCATTCTGCACCGAAGCCGCCAGAGAGCGCAGCGCTCGGATCCAGCCCGCAACGGTTCTGACCGCTACCGGTAACCGTTCTGGCCCGAGTACCACCAGGCCAATCACCAGTACCAGCAGCAGTTCACCAAACCCAATGTCAAACACGGTTTATACCTGCTCTTTGTTCTTCGACTCTTCCGCTGCCTTCACTTCCGGCTGCTTATCGGTGATAGGCTTGGCCGCAAAGTCCGCGTCGTGGTTGGTTTTTTCAGTCGTGTTGGTTGGCGCAGCGGTGTTGTCATCGCCAATCGCCTTTTTAAAGCCTTTGATTGATGCACCGAGATCGGAACCCAGCGTACGCAGTTTGTTGGTACCAAACAGCAGCACCACGATCACCGCGATGATCAACAATTGCCAAATACTAATACCGCCCATTGCAGTTACCTCTAGAGATTAAAAGGGTAATGTTCAAGTCGCCGCATTATATACCCTTCATCTTTGTGTTGGATATGCCCCGTTTTTGCAGAGCGAATGCGGCAACGTTTAACCTGGTGGTTTATTTATTCAGGCGGTGCGTTTCCAACCGACAACCCAGGCCACAACGCCTGCGGCCATCATCCAGGCAGGAAACACCTCTACGCCTCCCAGCAGTAAAATCGTACCACTGACTAACAGTGTAGCGCCAACCCCGAACAAATACCGTGATTGACCTTGCCGAACGCGTTGCGCCTGCATCTGACCGGTCAATTTATCGACGCTCTGTTGCAACAGTTTATGCTGTTGCAGGCTGTCATAAAATAATTCAGGTAACTCTGGCATTTTCTCGGCCCAGAACGGCGCTTTTTCTTTCAGCGCGCGGATCACCGCCGGAATGCCTACCTGATCGCGCAGCCAGCTTTCCAGGAACGGCTTCGCCGTGGTCCACAGATCCAGTTGCGGATAGAGCTGACGGCCAAGGCCCTCAACGTACAGCAGCGTCTTTTGCAGTAATACCAGCTGCGGCTGCACTTCCATATTGAAACGGCGTGCGGTATTGAACAGGTTCAACAGCACGTTGCCGAACGAAATTTCCGCCAGCGGTTTTTCAAAGATCGGTTCGCAGACGGTACGAATGGCGAACTCAAAATCTTCCACATTGGTATCGCGCGGTACCCAGCCAGAGTCAACGTGCAGCTCTGCCACCTTACGGTAGTCGCGGTTGAAGAAGGCGATAAAGTTTTCCGCCAGATAGCGCTTGTCGTCTTTGTTCAGGGACCCCACGATGCCGCAGTCGATGCCGATATAACACGGATCTTCCGGGTGCTCATAACTGACGAAAATATTGCCTGGGTGCATGTCGGCATGGAAGAAGCTGTCACGGAACACCTGGGTAAAGAACACCTGGACGCCACGCTCGGCCAGCAGTTTCATATTGGTGTTCTGCTGTTCCAGTGCCGCAATATCCGACACCGGAATGCCGTAAATCCGCTCCATCACCAGTACGCTTTCACGGCAGTAATCAGAGTAAACCTCTGGCACGTAGAGCATCGGGCTACCGTCAAAATTACGGCGCAGCTGGATGGCGTTGGCCGCTTCTCGCAGCAGGTTCAGCTCATCAAGCAGGGTTTTCTCATATTCACGCACCACTTCGCGCGGGCGCAGACGGCGACCGTCCGGCATCAGCTTGGGTACCCAGCCTGCCAGGCGATACATCAGGCGCACATCGGCTTTGATAATCGGCCCTATGTCCGGGCGGATCACCTTCAGCACCACCTCTTGGCCAGTCGTTTTCAGCCGGGCGGTATGCACCTGGGCAATCGAAGCCGACGCCAGCGCCTGCTGGTCAAAGTCATCGAACCAGGTTTCCAGCGGGCCGCCCATCGCCAACTCGATATGCTTACGCGCCAGCGCACCATCGAACGGCGCGACTCGGTCCTGCAACAGCGTCAGTTGGTCGGCAATATGGGGTGGGAACAGATCGCGGCGGGTCGACATCATCTGGCCGAACTTGATCCACACCGGGCCAAGCTCTTGCAGCGCCAGACGCAGGCGTTCGCCCAACGGCTGGTCTTTATGGCGGTTAGGCATCCAGAACAGCAGGCGGCGGCCAATGCGTAGCGGCAGCGTCAAGCGCATCCTGGGGATCAGTTCATCCAGACCATAGCTCAGGAAAACGCGCACGATCAAATACAGGCGGCAAATTTCGCCAGGGGTCATCGTTTACCCTCCAACTTGTCCAGACGGGCAATCAGTGCGTCCACACTGCGAACGGTGGCATCAACCTCTTCGTTAAACCACACTACTTCAAGCGGGCCAGGAGCCATGCGCCACTCTTCGGTCAGCGTTTCGGCCAGGTAGCGTTGCTGGTTCTGCAAACCGGATTTCAGCAGGCCCAAACCTTTGCCAACCATCTGACTAACCCCTTGCGCGGCGATATCGCCTACATAAGGCGCCAGCCATTCTGCCGGATCCCACTCTGCCAGATCGAGCAAACCGACCAGTTGTTGCACCACCTGAATATCGCCTTCGACAATCAGCTCGCCACTACGCATCAGCGGGGAAAGTTGCTGACGATCGCGCAATTTCAGCAGCACCGACACGCGGGTTTGCACCGTACAATCGGCGTTATCTTCTGATTGGCCGAGCACATCCACCCGCTGTTCGCTGAACAACAGTACCAACGGCGAAGAGAGTTCCTGTAGCTCGATACGTAACACTTTACCCGCCAGCCGTTGACGGGCGGCTTTCATGCTGCGATCGCGAAACAGCAGGCTATTGAGCGAGGTTTCCAGCACACCGGTCAGTAACGGGGTTAGCAGCATCGGCATTTCCATATCAGAACTTGAAGCCCCGGTGCAGCGCCACGATGCCGCCGGTCAGGTTGAAGTAGTTGACGTTCTCGAAACCGGCCGCAGCCATCATCCCCTTCAGGGTTTCCTGATCGGGGTGCATGCGGATCGATTCGGCCAGATAGCGGTAGCTGTCCGGATCTTTCACCACCAGCTCACCAATTTTTGGCAACACGTGGAAAGAATAGGCATCGTAAGCCTTGCTCAGCGGCTCCAGCAGCGGCTTGGAAAACTCCAGCACCAGCAGGCGGCCACCCGGCTTCAGCACGCGGAACATCGAGCGCAGCGCTTTGTCTTTGTCGGTGACGTTGCGCAGGCCAAAGGAGATGGTGATGCAGTCAAAATAGTTATCCGGGAACGGCAGCGCTTCGGCGTTGGCCTGCACATAGCTGATATTGCCAACGATGCCGTGGTCGCGCAGCTTTTCGCGCCCCATTTTGAGCATGGAATCGTTGATATCTGCCAGCACCACCTGCCCCTGCTCCCCCACCATGCGGGAAAACTTGGCGGCCAGATCGCCAGTACCACCGGCCAGATCCAGCACACGCTGGCCACGGCGCACGCCGCTGCAATCGATGGTAAAACGCTTCCAGATACGATGGATACCAAACGACATCAGGTCGTTCATCACGTCATATTTTGCCGCTACCGAGTGAAAAACGTTAGCCACCATGGCCTGCTTCTCGTCTCTTGCTACGGTACGAAAGCCAAAATCGGTGGTTTCCTGTGCTTGATCTGCCATTGTCCTGCCTGCCATTCAGTCAATTTAGTGTCGTGGAGTGTACCAGAAAGCCGCGTAATACCCCACCTTGCAACGGTATCATCCGTGCGATGCGCGATGCGGTTCTTCGTTGCTATCGTCGTTCTCTTCCCCCGGCAGCGAGGCGATATCCTCGTCTGGCTCAGAGAGCAGCTCATCATCCTGTTGTTCCGATGCCTGCTGCGCCAACAGCGGGTTGATGGGACGTTTAATCTCAACCCCAAGCGCGCGGAAGCCCTCGATCCGGCCGATAAGATTACCACGGCCTTCGCTCAGTTTATTCATCGCCTGATGATAACTGCCCTGCGCCCTATCCAGGCTCTGCCCCAGGGCCGACATATCGTCTACGAACAGGCGCATCTTGTCATACAGCCGGGCGGCACGATCGGCGATCCGCTGGGCGTTCTGACTCTGGTGCTCATAGCGCCACAGGTTGGTAATGGTACGCAGCGCCACCAGCAGGGTGGTTGGGCTGACCAGCATGATATTATGTTGCAATGCCTCGCTAATCAGCTCCGGCTCACGATCGATGGCCAACAGGAAAGCCGGTTCCACCGGGATAAACATCAGCACATAATCCAGCGAACGCAGGCCAGGCAGTTGTTGATAATCCTTACGGCCCAACACGCGAATATGCCCGCGCAGCGAAGTGATATGCTCGGTCAACGCCGCTTCCCGTTCGAAGTCATCTTCACTATTGAAATAACGCTCATAGGCCACCAGCGACATTTTGGCGTCGATCACCACGTCTTTACCCTGTGGCAAACGCACGATCACGTCTGGCTGCATACGGCTTTGGCTATCCAGCCGCACATTAACCTGCGTCTCATACTCATGTCCTTCACGCAGGCCAGAGGCTTCCAACACACGGCTCAGCACCACCTCGCCCCAGTTACCCTGGGTTTTGTTATCGCCTTTTAGCGCCTTGGTGAGGTTGAGCGCCTCGCGAGCCATTTGCGCATTCAATTGTTGCAGATTACGGATTTCGTGCGTCAATGTATGGCGTTCACGTGCTTCCTGACCAAAACTGTCCTGCACCTGGCGGCGGAAACCGTCCAACTGCTCGCGTAACGGCAGCAACAGGCGATCCAGGCTTTGCTTATTTTGCTCATCCACCTTGCGGCCGCTGTTTTCGAAAATGCGGTTGGCCAGGTTCTCAAACTGGGTGGTCAAGCGCTGTTCACTGCTGATCAACAGCCGCTGTTTCTCTTCTGCGGCCATGCGGGTCTCTTCCAGGCGGATCGTTACCTCACGCAGTTCGGCTTCCTGAGCGCTGTTGACTTCCCGCTGTGCCCGTAGCTCCTGGTTCAGCAATTCACATTCATTGCGCCAATGGTTGAGCTGTTGCAGTCTCTCCTGCCCGGCGGCCAGTTGGCTGTGCAGGGTGCGCAGTTCCAGATCGTTTTGCCGCAGCAGCTGTTCGTGGCGTTGCAGCGTCTCCTGGCGGGAGGCAGTTTCAAGCTGCGCCTGCTGTAAAGACTGTTCCAGCAGACGCATGTCGGTTTCATGCTGCGCACCATGCTGCTGCGCACGCAGGCTGGCGATCAGCCACCCCAGCAGTAAACCTATCGCCACGCCACCAATACCGTAAACCAAACTGGTATCCACCCTGCCTCCTGTCATGCATGCACTCGCGGCGCGTTTTACGCCTGTTGCCTGCCACGTTAAAGGGAGCCTGTATGGATGTCCAGTCTGTTTTTATGCGGAAGTGGGCGCGGTAACCACGGCGGTACCGCGCCGATAGGTAGGTTAAAACAGTTTGAAGCGGTATTCGGCGATAAACTCGCCGGACAGCGAGTGGGAGGTCTGGGAATGCCCATCCACCAGTATCGGCGTTTTATTGCTGTTCTTATAGGACCAGCCCGGCCCGGCCATGGCGAACACCGTCAGGTTTTTCAGCTTGGGATGGGAAGGTGCCCAACGGCCAAAGACGTTGATCTCACCGGTACGCACCGCTGCGCCTTGATAGCTGAACTGGCCCACGTTGCCCACCAGCCCGGCGGTAAACTCAGGCGTGATGCGGTATTCGGCCATGGTGGCCAGCATGGTTTCGCCATCGCGCATATAGTCTTCACCGGCATAGGCCATGGAGGTAAAGGTGCCGCGCGAGTTTTTGGACATATGGCGCGGGTAGAAGCCAAGCTGACCGTCACCCTTAGGTGCTCGTGTATGGGCGATGCCGACCTTGACACTCCACAGCGGCTCCTGCCATTTGGCATCCAGCGCATAGTGGTTGGCGTTATGATCGAAGTTGCGCTTGCTCAGCGCCATCTGTTTGTACTCGTCCAGCGCCTGAGTGGTGTAAATCTGGCTGCCCAGGCTGAGTTTGTCATTGGCTTTGTACCCCATCCGCAGGATCTGGCGGCGTAAATAGTCCTGAGATTCCCCGTAGGCCAGTTGCCCATTAAAGGCTTTATTCTCATAGCCCAACTCGGCGCTGGCGAGATGGTTGATGTAGCGGCCATCGTTGGTCTGCAAACGCAGGCTGTCAGGCGAGTTACGATCCATGGAACGTTCAACATACGCGCCGCGCAAAGAGAGCCCGGCACCGGACACGCCACCGGACCAACCCAGGTAAGTCGTAGGCGACAGGCGAGTGGAGGTGGAAATCACACCGTAGTTACGTAACACCTGCCAGCCAGCCTGCGCATTCAGCGCCGCGCCACCCACGTCGCCTTTCAGCTTGATATAGCGTTGGCCCACCTTACTGTAGCCAGCAGCATTCTCTTTGCGGTTGCCTGGGCCGTTGTTATACAGCACCCCACGAGTATTGAAGTAATCACTGGCACCCAACTTTACCGCGCTGTAGTAATCGAGGTTCACGCCGATAAAGTCCGCCAGATAGCCGGACTGATAGCCCAGCGCCAGCCCTTGCCCCCAGGCGTTATGCACTTCTTTTGGGTTGGCGGCATCTTCCTTGAGATACTTCCAGTAGTTTTTCAGTGAAAGTTCAGCGTGGCTATCGCTGAAAAAGGGTGAATCCAGGACATCATCAACGCTGGCCTGGGCCGCGGTGGATAATAGCGAAATAGCGACCAGACAGCTTAAAGCAGAACGTTTCATTATTGTCATCCCCGAAAAAAGGTATAGAAAACTCCTGCCAAGGCGATAACAGATCGCCTCGGCTAATATCCCCAAGCCAAAGAGGTTAGTTATTTTTTATTGGGTAAGAATCAGGGTGCTTTATTTAGTAACGCTTTCCCTTTAGCGACATAAGTCATATCGCCAATTTCGGTTACGGTATATTTTCCATCCTTATAATTTATCTTAACAACTGCCGCATTAGTCAGTGGCTTATTTTTGTTCGGGTTATCGGTCATATCGGAAATCATCATCTGCATCGAGAGCCCGGAAGAGACCGCCAGGATGTTTTTATCGCCGTTCGTTACGGCATTCTGCACCATGGTATGCAAGGCACGTTGCATACGGGTCTTGACCTGCAGCGCACTTTCCGCCTCTTGCTTATCATCGCTTTGCGTAATGGCATCCACCATCGGGATCAGGCTGATCTTGCCTTCACCCATTTGCTTGAACATCTCGGCACCAGAGGCCAGGCCCAGTTTTTTGGCAGCAGCACCGGCCATCTCTGCGTTAGCGCGCCCTTCGAAACCGCCGAAGAACATTTCGCGCAGGTCGGTCAGCTCCGTGACCTTGGCGTCCGATTTACCCATTTCCTTGAGGATCACCTGCATCGTTTCACGCTGGCGGCCAGCGTCGCTGGTATAGAAGCTATCGAAAGGGATCCCCTTCAACCCGGCCCCCAGATAGCGCGCGGTTTCGATCCCGGCCGGTGTCAGCGGCGAGTCAGCCCAGCCTTGCACGCGATCGTAGGTATTGAGCAGCGTTTTACCGTGGCGGGCAAAATAGATATCGACGCTGTCACTTTGCGCAGCAGTTACGTTGAAGGCCGCAGCAGAGGAAACGGCAAGTACGGAGGCTAGTAACCAGGTTTTAATTTTCATTAACTATTCCTTAGTGAACAAAATAACATCTATAGGTTAATTTTTTTAATCATTAGCAGATCATGTTCCAAAATAATGGCAAAAAAAAACCCAAACCCATGACATTGGTTTGTCAACGGGTTTGGGTTTTGCCTGTTTATTCACAGTAACAATCCACTTATTGGGAAAATAACACTGCTAAAAAAATAAGGGAATTAAAAAACGCCAGATAAGGATAAATTCGTGATCGAATTCTCACTCTAATGCCGAATAATTAAAATATAAGGTTATTGGCAAAACGCCGGTTCATGCCATCCACTGGGTAAACCATTTGATACCAAAGGCGCCTGGTGCCAGGATGCCGAATGCCCAGACCATTGCCGAGGCCACATTGGCAATCTGGAACGCGGTTTGCGGCATGGCACAGATGCCCCCCACCAGCGGCACTACGGCGCGCAACGGCCCGAAGAAGCGCCCAAAGAAGATACCCAGCACGCCCCAACGCTCAAAAAACGCATGGCCACGCACCAGCAGCTGCGGATTGCGTGACAGCGGCCACATATGGGCTACACGCCCCTGATAGTGATAGCCTACCCAATAGGAGAGCCAATCACCAAAGAAGGCACCGGCTGCGGCGGCGGCCCAGATCGGCCAAAAGGCAATGCCACTCTCGCCAATCAACGCCCCCAGCCCCAGCAGAATAACCGTGGCAGGCAACAGCAAAGAGAGGAAGGCCAACGACTCGCCAAACGCCAGAAAGAAGACGATCGGGATCGCCCAGGCTTCATGCTGGCGTACCATTTCGCCTACCCAGTAAATAATGTCATTGAGGCTCACAGCCTGCTCCTTTAGAGAATGGATCCAGCCCCAAGGATACGCAATGCCTTGCCTCACCGGCGAAACCTCGGCTACACATGCCGTTATGACTCCAGATAAAACGCCTGCAACGCCTCGCGCTGGCTTGGCCCCAGCCCATATTCAGCTTCCAGCCAACGATCGGTCGAGCCGTATTGCTGACGAATGCAGCCTAATGCGGTTTCCAGGAACTCTTCACGAGCACCTAACACATAGGCAAACTGCGCTACCGAGGCGTCGTTCAGGCGGATAGACATCTGCTCCAACATATATTCACGGTAGCTCGCCAACGTGGTTTCCGTCAGCAGATAATCTTCCATCACCGTGTTCTCATCCGCCCCGAGCGCTAGCAGCACCATCGCCGAACCGACGCCAGTACGGTCTTTGCCTACCGCACAGTGCTGCACAATCGCTCCGCCTTCAGGCTGGGCCAACAGCTGCGCCAGTTGCTGATAGGCGGCGTTATTGAACGGCAGGCGGCGGTACAGCTCCAGCATAAAGGCCCGGGCATCAAACTTGGCCAACGTTTCGTCGGTGAGTTTTTCCAGGTTGGCATTCACTTCGCTGCTGAGCGGATTGGCCGGCACGTGGTAATAGTCGGCTCCCGACCATAGCACATCAGGTTTGGCCTGCACTTCGTCGATGTCGCGGTAATCCAGCACCGAACGTATTGGCATCTGAGCCAGGTAGCTACAGTCGTCTTCACTCAACAGATCCAGAGCGCCGGAACGAAATAGCAGTCCGCGTTTAATACGGCGACCATCGGCCATTCTGTTGCCGCCTAAATCGCGGAAGTTGATGCCACCGTCTAGCGGCGCAAGGGAAGGATGGAGCAGGATCTGAGCGGTCATAAGACGTCCTTATATTGATTGTCTTGGGATATGCCGCCACATCAGCCGGCAATCGGTAACACTCGCAACGGAAGGCCAGCAGCATGACGCAGAGGGGGATAACCGTAACAGATGGAGAAACGGGCCGTCAAACGGCCCAGTTTACCCCTCCCACCGATCCTCTCTCAAAAGATCAAGGGGGCTAGTTCAGTGTTTCAATCAGATGCAGAGGTCGTATCTTTGTTGAGGCAGAACGGTGGTCAAACATGTAGCACGTTCCTAACCCTCTCCCTTTGGGAGAGGGTTAGGGTGAGGGAGTGAGGATTACAGCAGACGGCGAGCAGCCTCAACGACGATTTGCACCGCCTGGCTTTCGGTCTTCTTCATGGTTTCCGCATTCGGGATCTCTTGCTGGGTGCGGTTAACGATCACACCGGCAACCATCCCCGCACGCAGGCCCTGGCTGGCGCACATGGTCAGCAGGGTGGCGGATTCCATTTCATAGTTCATCACCCCCATCGACTGCCACTCTTCCATCGAGCCCTTAAAGCGGTTGACTACACGGCCGGAGTAGGTGTCATAACGTTCCTGGCCTGGGTAGAAGGTATCGGAAGAGGCCGTCACGCCGATATGCGTGGTCGCACCGCTGGCCTTGGCGGCTTCAACCAGCGCAGTGGTACAGGCAAAGTCTGCCACTGCCGGGAATTCCATCGGGGCAAAGTGCAAGCTGGCACCGTCGAGGCGCACAGCAGCGGTAGTCACCAGCACGTCGCCCACGTTGATATTGGCCTGAATGGCACCGGTTGTACCAATACGCAGGAAGGTACGGATGCCCAGCTGTGCCAACTCTTCAACGGCGATAGAGGTAGATGGGCCACCGATACCGGTTGAGCACACGATCACTGCCTTGCCATCCAGCTCTGCACGCCAAGTAGTAAATTCGCGGTGGGAAGCCAGGTGTACCGGGTTTTCCATCAGCTTGGCAATTTTCTCAACACGCTGCGGATCGCCAGGGACGATGGCCAATGTAGCGCCTTGCAGATCGCTTTTAGTGAGACCGAGGTGGAAAACGTCAGACTGAGACATGGGGGACTCCTCATGGATACGGTTTTGGGAGGAACAAACAGAGATTCTACTGACAATCACCGTTAAATTTCGTGACGACAATCACTTTGAATAAAGAAACAGAAATTCATCTACATTATTTTTGTGATATACATCACATAAAAAACCCTAACAAGCTTAACCTCCACTCAGTTTATACCAAGTTGCTGACTGTGCAGCCATGGCTACCCTGCGCAAAAATTCGCCACACGGTGCTAATAAGCGTTAATCTGCCTATAGTTAACTGCCGCGCTTTTTCTCTAACGCATGGAGCCTGCAATCAATGAAAACAGAACAACAAATGACATTAAAACAGGCCAAAGGGGGATTTACCCCGGCCGTCGCACCGCTGGCCACCTCAACCATTCTGACCGATGTGCAGGATATACACGTGGGTGAAACCACCATCCCTTCGCAAGGGGACGATCTGCCAGCCTATATCGCCAAACCGGCCCATCATCAAGGGCCGTTCCCAATTGTGCTGGTAGTGCAGGAAATCTTTGGTGTGCATGAACACATTCAGGATCTGTGCCACCGCCTGGCGAAGCAGGGTTATCTGGCCATCGCGCCAGAACTCTATTTCCGCCAGGGCGATGCCAGAGAGTACAGCGAAATCAGCGAGCTGATGCAAAAGCTGGTCAGCAAGGTGCCAGACAGCCAGGTACTGGCCGATCTGGATCACACCGCACACTGGGCAACACGCCACGGCGGCGACGCCAGCAGGTTGGCGATTACCGGTTTCTGCTGGGGTGGGCGTATCACCTGGCTGTATGCCGCGCATAATCCACAGCTGAAGGCGGCGGTGGCCTGGTACGGCAAGCTGGTGGGGGAGAAAACCTTGAATTCGCCAAAGCATCCGGTTGATATCGCCACCGATCTTTCGGCTTCGGTACTTGGGCTATACGGTGGCCAGGATGCCAGTATCCCGCAGGAAACGGTGGAAACCATGCGCCAGGCGATCCGTGCGGCCAATGCCGATGCGGAAATCGTGGTTTATCCGCAAGCAGGTCACGCTTTCCACGCCGATTACCGGCCAAGCTATAACGCGGAGGCTTCCGTCGACGGTTGGCAGCGCATGTTGGCCTGGTTCAGCCAGCATGGAGTGGCGGGTGTGAAGTAATGCCCCTGACCGGCTCCCACAGGGAGAGGGAGCCGGTGAGGTGTAGTGGTCAAGTGCAGAGTTAATCTGTAGCAAGTTGATATATAGAGCGAATGTAGTAACTGAGATGTCCCCTATCCCTATGGTGCAGAGTTAGCCTGTATCATTTTGACAACCGTCTGAGCGTGGTTGTGGGTTGCACCAGCCTTGCGCCGGGACAAACAGCACATCCCCCGGTAGCAGTATCTGTTAAGGAAACGCGGGAGTAGAACAAGTAAAGGGCGCCGAAGCGCCCTTGGGTAAACATCACGGTGGGATCAGACAACCTGATCACGCAGGCGCTGAGCTGCCAGCACCATGTTAGCTAGCGACTGGCGGGTTTCTGGCCAGCCACGGGTTTTCAGGCCGCAGTCTGGGTTGACCCACAGGCGTTCTGCCGGGATGTTCTGCGCCGCTTTACGCAGCAGCGCTTCGATCCATTCTACGCTTGGCACGTTCGGCGAGTGGATGTCGTAAACGCCCGGCCCGATTTCGTTCGGATAGTCGAACTCTTTGAACGCTTCCAGCAGATCCATATCGGAACGAGAGGTTTCGATGGTGATCACGTCGGCATCCAGCGCCGCGATAGAATCCATGATGTCGTTGAACTCGCAATAACACATGTGGGTGTGGATCTGGGTATCGTCCTGCGCCACGGCGGCGTTCAGTTTGAAGGCATCCACCGCCCAGTCGAGGTATGCGGCCCAATCGGACTGGCGCAACGGCAGGCCTTCGCGCAGTGCAGGCTCGTCGATCTGGATGATACCGATACCGGCCTTCTCCAAGTCTTCCACTTCGTCACGCAGTGCCAGCGCAATCTGCTTGGCGATCACTTCACGGGTCACATCTTCACGTGGGAAGGACCAGCAAAGAATGGTCACCGGGCCGGTCAACATGCCTTTTACCGGCTTGTCGGTCAGCGACTGGGCAAATTTGGCCCACTCTACGGTGATGGCTTCCGGGCGGCTGATATCGCCAATAATCACCGGTGGTTTCACGCAGCGGGAACCGTAGCTCTGTACCCAACCATTTTGGGTGAACACGAAGCCGTCCAGGTTCTCGCCGAAGTATTCCACCATGTCGTTACGCTCGGCTTCGCCGTGCACCAGCACGTCCAGCCCCAGACGTTCCTGTTCGGCGATAGCCTGCTTGATATGTTCGCCGATGCTGGTGCGGTAGTTGCTACCATCCAGACGGCCCTGCTTGAAGTCCAGGCGCAGACCGCGGATCTCGGTGGTCTGCGGGAACGAGCCGATGGTGGTGGTTGGCCAGGCTGGCAAATTGAAGCGATCGCGCTGAGCCTGGGCACGTTGTTCATAAGGGCGCTGACGTTCACTGTCTTTGGCAGTGATAGCCGCCAAGCGTTTTTCAACCTGTGCATTATGCACACGGCTGGATTGGCGGCGGGCGCGGATCGGTGCGCTGTAGGCATCCAGTTTGGCTTGCTTATCTGCCCCAGGTGCATTCAGAGCTGTGCTCAGCAACGCCAGCTCGGCACATTTTTGCAGCGCAAAGGCGAACCAGCTTTTCACTTCTTCGTCCAGGCGGCTTTCCACGCTCAGATCGATCGGGCTGTGCAGTAGCGAGCACGAGGTGCCGATCCACAGCGGGCGGCTGCCGACCAACGGCTGCAAACGTTCAAACCAGTTGCTCACATCGGCACGCCAGACGTTACGGCCATTGATCACCCCAAGCGACAGCACCCACTCTTGCGGCAACGCGTTGTTCAGGGCAGCGGCATCATCTTTGCCTGCGACCAGATCCACATGCAGCCCCTGCACCGGCAACGCACGGATGGTGTCGAGGTTATGGCCAATGCTGTCGAAATAGGTGGTCAGCAGCAGTTTGACCTGGCCTTGCAGCGCGGCGTAAGCCGGTTTGAAAGCCTCCAGCCAGGCTTCAGGCAATTCCAGCACCAGCGCAGGTTCGTCGATCTGTACCCACTCGATGCCGCGTTTGGCCAGCTCCGCCAACACTTGCTGGTAGACCGGCAGGATATCGTTCAGCAGCGACAGGCGGTCAAACTGCTCGCCCTTCACCTTGCCCAGCCACAGATAGGTTACCGGGCCCAACAGCACCGGCTTGATTTGGTGGCCCAGCGCCAGCGCTTCGTCAACTTCATCCAGCAGTTGGGTCCAGCCCAGTTTGAACTGCTGGCCTTGAGTGAACTCTGGCACCATGTAGTGATAGTTGGTATTAAACCATTTGGTCATTTCCGCCGCTGCCGCAGGTTCACCGGTGGGTGCGCGGCCACGGCCAATACGGAACAGGGTATCGAGGTCGATCGAGCCATCCTGGTTTTGATGACGCGCCGGGACGTTGCCCAGCAGCAGGCTGGTGGTCAGCACGTGATCGTACCAGGCGAAATCGCCAACCGGTACCAAATCCACCCCGGCCTGCTGTTGTTGTTGCCAGTGACGAGCGCGCAGCTCGCGGCCAACCGCCAACAGCTCTTCCTGTGTTGAATTACCTGCCCAGTAACTTTCCTGCGCTTTTTTCAGTTCACGACGCAGACCAACGCGTGGAAAACCCAGTGTGTGATTTAGAATTGTCATCGTCATATTTCCCATTTAGCCGTCCAGATGTTTACACATCCATAATCCGCAGGTACTGTATGATCCACAAGCGCAATATTTTCACTGTCACTGTGAAGGACTCTCATGATCGAACTGAAACACTTACGGACCCTACAGGCTCTGCGTAATACCGGCTCGCTGGCCGCCGCCGCCGCACAGCTTCATCAGACACAGTCTGCCCTTTCGCATCAGTTCAGCGATCTGGAGCAGCGTCTGGGCTTTAAGCTGTTTGTTCGTAAAAGCCAGCCGCTGCGCTTTACCGCTCAGGGGGAGATCCTGCTACAGCTGGCAGAACAGGTATTGCCGCAGATCCAACAGGCGCTGCAAGCCTGCCACGAACCGCATCAAACCACGCTGCGCATCGCCATCGAATGCCACAGCTGTATTCAGTGGCTGACTCCGGCGTTGGACAACTTCCGCTCCTATTTCCCGCAGGTGGTGATGGATTTCAAATCCGGCGTGACGTTCGATCCGCAACCTGCCTTGCAACAAGGGGAACTGGATCTGGTGTTGACCTCGGATATCTTGCCGCGCAGCGGGCTGCACTATTCGCCGATGTTCGACTTTGAAGTGCGGCTGATCCTGGCCCCCGATCACCCGCTGGCCAATAAGCCGCACATTGAACCCGCAGACCTGAGTGATGAAGTGCTGATGATCTACCCGGTACAGCGCCAACGGCTGGATATCTGGCGCCATTTCCTGCAACCGGCAGGCGTCAGCCCGGCGCTGAAAAACGTCGATAACACGCTGTTATTGATTCAAATGGTGTCAGCCAGAATGGGGATCGCCGCGTTACCGCACTGGGTAGTGGAGAGTTTTGAGCGCCAGGGGCTGGTGGTCACCAAGACGCTCGGGGATGGCCTGTGGAGCCGGTTATATGCCGCCACTCGTGACGGCGAACAGCGCCAGACGGTCACCGAAGCCTTTATCCGTTCGGCACGTCAGCACGCCTGCGATCACCTGCCGTTCGTGCGTGATGCCGCCAGGCCGATGGGCAGCCTGCCAGACACTCAATCCTTAGCCTCTTTGAGCTAGAGGCTAGCAGCTTTCGGCGCAACCCAGCGCCGATGGACCCATAGCGAAGCGACAATCACCGAGCCACCGATAATAAAGCTGGCCCAGTGCGGCTGCTGATGCCAAACAGCAAAATTAACCAGCAGGCCCGCGGGCACATGCATATTGTTCATGATGCCCAGCGTACCGGCATCCACCTGAGTCGCCCCGTAATTCCACATAAAGTAGCCCAGCCCGGAAGCCACCACGCCCAGCCAGACCAAAATGCCCCATTGCAGGTTGGTGGTTGGCAGCTGGTCCGGATTACCCCACAGGAACCAGGCGACCACCGCTACTGCCGCCGCGCCCAGATAGAACCAGGAAAATGCGGTATGCTGCGGCAACGGATGCAGTTCCATCAGGCGTTTGTAACCCACCATGCCGATAGCGAAACTGATATTCGCCGCCTGCACCAGCAGCAGCCCCCACCAGAAGTGATCGCTCAGTTGGTGGTAGCGGATAATCGCCGCCCCCAGCACGGCCAGCAAGGCGCTGAACAAATAGCCCCAGCGCAGGCGACGGCCGCTGATCAGGTCGTAAATCAGCGTGATATACAGCGGCGTCAGCACCGTAAACAGCAGGAATTCCGACACGGTCAGATAGATAAAGGCACGGAAGCTGATCAGATACATGATGCCAAGCTGGAAGGCCCCCACCAGCATATACAGCAGGATCACTTTCAGCTTGATATTGCGCCAGCGCAGGAACGGCAGAAACACCAGCGCCGCCAGCCCAACGCGCATCAGCACCGAGAACCAGCTGTCGACATTGCCCGCCAGGTATTCGCCGATCAGGCTAAAAGAAAATGCCCATAAAATGGTGGTAATAACCAGAAGCAGCACGACAAGTTCACTCTAAAAGATCCGAAAGGGCGATTGTAGCGGAAGCTGAACAACAATGTAGCGGAAAGGAGGTTTACATCTGAATGCAAAACAGGCTAATGACGTCATGTCCGCTTTTCTATTCCCTGCCATCAGCAGAACGGCCTACGCTGACCGTTCCTCGACAGCCTTTCCTTGCCAATCGCTAGGCATTGAGGCTGTGACTCAGGATGCCTATCATGGTATTCATATTGCCTTGCCGATATTGGTCGACCTCTTTATCAAACAGTTCTATTTGCTCGCCGGTTTCCTCTGGCACCACCAGAATAAAGCGACATCCCTGACGGAGCGCATTTTTCTTGCAGGTTTTGATCTGCATATGAGAAAAATCATTAGTAATACTTAACTGCGGAAACGCCGTTCTCAGAGTGCGCCCAACCGATAGCGCATAGTCTTTCGCTACCGCGTTACGGGGAATAATAACTACGTCAACCAGGCGCTGTTTCAGCATATTTTCCTGGGTGAGCTGCAACAAGCGCATAATCGGATCCAGCATAAAAGCAAAACCACAGGCGAAAACCGGCTTGCCAAGCTGGCGGCTGGCATTGGCATCATACCGCCCTCCACGGCAGAGCAGGGTATCGTTCTCCAGCTTCTCCGCATGCCATTCAAAAATGGTATGGCAATAGTCGTTGGCGGGATAAAGATCCGCATCCACAATAAATGGAATTCCCACCTGATTCAGTGCCTGGATGAGCGATTCAAAGCGCTGCCGGGTAGCCAGTGAGACAAACTCCTCACGCTTTGGTGCCTTGACCTGCAAACACTTCAGTAGCGGATCAGTTCCTTGCAACAACCTCTCCGGCGTATGTTGCAACCAATTGACCCACTCGCCGTTGAACAACGTAGTAAAGGGTTGATAATACTCACGCAATGCCTCACGAAATCGGGTGAACTCCTCCCCGCTCGCCAACGTGTTTATTTTGAGCTCAACATGGTGCTTTAATTGCAACGATTGGAAGAAATCGTATTGCAGCATGATATGTTCCAGCTCGATATCAATATGCTGATAGCCGAATGCCTCAACACCCACCTGCTGATATTGTTCAATGTGAGTTTCACTGTTGGCGCGAAACATGGTGCCAAGATACCAAAGCCGGCTGGTCGCCTGCAGATGCTGATGCTGTGCAATGGCCCGCAGACTCCCCATGGTACCGTCACCGCGCAAGAGAGCCTGATGGTTACAGATAAAATCGTTATCTAGTGTACGATCATGACGGAAAGCAAAAGCATTTTCAGGGTGCTCTTCCCCCCATTTCTCCAATAACGGCAAACGAATTTCCTGGTAACTGTAGCGTTGTAACAGCCGCGATGCCTGATTTTCCAACCAGACCCAATCAGACACCTGATTATGGTAATGCTTACGGGGGCGACCACAATGGCGGGGCCTGACATGGCGATGAACCAACGCTTCTACCTGCTGGCAATACTTGGGCGTACCCAATACACAGTTCTGATTCAGACAGTTTTGGATCCGGGCCTGAATCGCCGGGCTGAGTAAAGCCTGAATAAAACGACGATAGCTGGTGGCCTGCTGCGCAGCAGTATCGCCGAGCTTCAGGTATTCAGCATGAGGGGTAATTCTATCCAGTTCAGCCTCGCCGATGTGATGCGCATAGCTACTCCATACGGGGTTGCCATTATAGCCGTCTGTCTGCAATTTTTCATAAGTATCAACGAATTGCTGTGTCAGCAATAAATAGGCTCCGGGTTCGATCGGACAACTGTTATAGCGCCCCTCCCATAATGAGCCACTACGGTGATATTTGTTATTGTAATAAGGCACATAGCTGCGACCAACATGCTGGATTAAACGACTGAGCGACTCTTTACTCGGGGGCGTTAACAACAGCAATAATTTATTTGGCAGAAGAGTGTAAGCATGCAACTGACAAGAATACTGTGTTAGTGCGCTATCCAGAAAGTTAAGGAATGATTGAAAATCTTCATGATCAATAAATAATCTTTCATTATTATGGCCCTTGAGCTGAATGAGCTGAGGTAATCCTGGTATATAAATTCGCTCTCTTCTTGACATATTTATCTTCTATCTTTAATTGTTGGCTTATCGTTATTGCTCTAAAAATCAATTAACAAAACTTACTGATAGACTCGGTGTCAAAATCGTTTAAATACTTGATTATTTATTGTGTCATTGTCAATGTAATTATCGTTACAAAAAGAGATTGACGATTATCAAATGTTTTGTGATAAATATGTTTTAATAATGTTATTGCTAACGCAAGTATATTACCCAAGAATAAAACCGCATTAAAAAAGCAAATATTAAATGGGACAGAGTGCTTTTTGGTATTTTAGAAAAAAAAAGGACGTAATTTGCACAGATTAAAAACGCCTCCCCCATTGAGCGTGATCCAGATCACGTTATGAGCCTGTTCAGTTCTTAGAATCCCTCTGTCTTAGTGATACATCGCCTGTATTCACTTCATTCTAATGCTACTTATAGGACATTTAATATGGGATCAGTAAGTGCAAGTTCAGCCCACAAAATGGGGGTTGTAGCGCTTACACTTGTTACTGCATCGAATATGATGGGGTCAGGTGTATTTATGCTACCAACCAACCTCGCCGGTGTTGGCTATATATCACTGTGGGGCTGGTTATTGACCATTGTTGGCGTTATTGCTCTGGCTTTGGTTTTTGCCAAAACCAGTCTGATTACGCCACGGAACGGTGGGATTGTCGCCTATGCCAGCGATGCATTCGGTCCATTCATCGGCTTCCAGACTACAATGTGTTACTGGATCAGTGCCTGGGTGGGTAACGTTGCCCTATTGGTGGCAGGCGTGGGTTATCTTAGCTATTTCTTCCCCCAACTGCGTGATCCCACCATTGGCAGTATTGTCGCCATTGTCATTTTGTGGGGCTTTATCGTTCTTGCCAGCTTTGGTGCCCGAGTGGCTGGCCGCGCACAATCCTTTACCGCAGGCTGCATGCTGGTTGTCGTTCTTGGTGTTGGTGTGGTCGGCTGGTTCTGGTTTGACCCACATATGTTCACCCAGGTGTATAACGGCACGGGAAAAAGCAATTCATCCGCAATTATCACTGCCGCATCTATCGCACTATGGGGTTTTCTCGGGGTAGAGTCCGCCGTAGTCTCCAGCGGTCAGGTTGAAAAACCGGAATATACCGTGCCAAGAGCAACAGTCTACGGTTTACTGATTGCCTCTGTGTGCTATGTGGGCAGTTGCTCGGTCATTATGGGCCTGGTTCCTCATAGTGAATTGGTCAACTCGGCAGCCCCTTTTGCCGATGCCGCACGTTACATGTTCGGCGAAACCGCTGGCAACATCGCCTCCGCGCTCAGTATTATCGCCTGTTTTGGTTCCATTTCCGGCTGGCTGATCCTTCAGTCTGAAGGGCCACGTGCGGGTGCTCAGCAGGGATTGTTCCCTCAGTTCTTCGCCGATGCAAATAAAAATGACGTGCCGATGAAGAGCCTGATTTTTACCGGCGTACTAATGAGTGCCGTATTGCTGATGACAGCGTCGCCAAACCTGGCGAAACAGTTTGAAGTGGTTATCCTGATGTCGGTATTCGCGTCGTTGTTACCCTACATGTATGCACTGATTTCTCTACCCATCATCATGGTTTCCAAAAAATTAAACCGTGGGCGCGCCTTTATGTTTTATAGCGTGATGGTCGTTATCGGGATGGTCTACAGCATATTTGCCCTGCTGGGTTCAGGTTCGGACTCCATGTACTGGGGCATCGTCATGATGATGCTGACCATTCCACTCTTCTGTTTTGTCGCCGCAGGGCGAAGTAAAAAAGGAGCTGACGTACTTTATCTTGATAAAAGATCTTGAGTGACATTGTTTAAACCAATCATTGAATAGAGAGATTAAAAATGACGTTATCAATTGCCGATCAAAATAAACTTGATGCATTCTGGTCTTATTGTGTAAAAAACCAATATTTTAATATTGGCTACCCTGAATCAGCAGACTTTGATTATACGCTGCTGGAGCGTTTCATGCGATTTTCCATTAATAACTGTGGCGATTGGAGTGAGTATTGCAACTATCTTTTAAACTCCTTTGAGTTTGAAAAAGAGGTAATGGTGTACTTCTCCGAACTGTTCAAAATTCCCTTTGAGGAAAGCTGGGGGTACGTCACAAACGGTGGTACCGAAAGTAATATGTTCGGTTGTTATCTGGGCCGTGAGATTTTCCCGGATGGTACACTCTACTATTCTAAAGACACGCATTATTCCGTGGCTAAAATTGTCAAACTGTTACGAATTAAATCACAGGTTGTTGAATCATTACCTAACGGTGAGGTCGATTACGATGATTTAATGGCCAAGATTGCCAAAGACAATGAAAAACACCCGATTATCTTTGCCAATATCGGTACTACCGTTCGGGGCGCTATCGATGATATTCATCTTATTCAGCAACGTCTGAAAGAGGCCGGCTTCAAACGTGAGGATTACTATCTGCATGCAGATGCAGCATTAAGCGGGATGATTTTACCGTTTGTTGATGAACCGCAAGGCTTCACGTTTGCCGATGGCATCGATTCGATAGGCGTGTCTGGTCACAAGATGATCGGCTCTCCGATCCCATGCGGGATTGTCGTGGCCAAGAAAAAAAATGTCGATCGTATCTCGGTAGAAATTGATTACATTTCCGCACACGATAAAACTATCACCGGTTCTCGCAACGGCCATACGCCGATGATGATGTGGGAGGCAATCAAAAGCCACAGCCTTGCAGACTGGCAACGCCGTATCGAACGCAGCTTGCACATGGCGCAGTACGCGGTTGATCGTATGCAAAAAGCCGGAATTAACGCCTGGCGCAACAAAAACTCCATTACCGTCGTTTTCCCTTGCCCATCCGAAGCCGTGTGGAGAAAACACTGCCTGGCAACCTCACACGAGGTCGCCCACCTCATCACAACGGCTCACCATCTGGATACCAGCCAGATTGACGCCTTGATCGATGACATCATCGCCGACAGCCGCGCCAACGCGGCATAAAAAAAAGCAGTGAGGATCTCTCACTGCCCCTTTCTTACTTGCGTTGCCGGCTCTGACGCCAATCACACCGGCAACACCTATTAACCTAAACAGATTGAGCAAATGATGCAATAACAGACTGGCAGGTCACTCTGCCTTCGGCGTGCATTATGCCTTGCATCTTTGGTCGCTGTAGCTACCTCAGTGAAGATAAAATGACATGGGTTCAAACCGCCAAACCACCAACCGCATGGGGCTTACGGCTCTAACCATAATGACGACGTCCAATATGATGGGAAGCGGCGTTTTTATGCTGCCCAGCTCATTGGCGCAAATCGGCTCGATTTCTGTTTGGGGATGGGCGTTAACGTTCTGTGGCGCACTCGCGCTTGCCCTGGTATTCGTCAAAGTCAGCGAACTGACCTCTTGCAAAGGCGGTGTCATCGCCAATATCGGCAACGCTTTTGGCCCGTACATCGGGCTGCAAACGACACTGTTTTACTGGCTTTCTACCTGGATAGGCAATTGCGCCCTGCTGGTTTCCGGCGTGGGCTACCTCGCCTATTTCTTCCCTACGCTACATCATCCTCTCCATGCCTCCCTGGCCTGTATCGCTATCCTGTGGATCTTTGTCGCCTTGGGGTTACAGGGTGCCAGGGTCGTTGGTTATGCACAAATTTTTACCGGGACATGCATGCTGGTTGTCGTGCTCGGTATCGGTACTTTAGGCTGGTTCCACTTCGATTACAGTCTCTATACACAAACCTATAACGTCACAGGGCAAAGTAATACGCATGCCATCCTGAGCGCAGCGCTTATCTCGCTATGGGGATTTTTAGGTCTCGAGTCCGCATCGGTTTCAGAAGCGTTGATTATCAAACCCAAGCGCAATATTCCATTGGCAACGATTTGCGGGTTAGGGATTGCCGCACTCTGTTACGTTAGCTCCAGCAATGTCATTATGGGGATCCTGCCTCACCAACAGCTGATCGCCTCAACCTCACCCTTTGCCGATACCGCCAGGTTGTTATGGGGAAGCACGGCGGGCAACTGTATTTCAGCCATGGCGATAATCGCTTGCCTGGGTGCCATGCCAGGCTGGCAGATCCTGCAAACAGAAGTGCCAAGAACCGCCGCACAAGCCGGTTTGTTCCCTCAAATGTTTGCCGTCACCAACCGACACGGGGTCCCCTACAAGGGGCTGATTTGTACGGCCTGTCTGATGACTGGCGTTATCTTGCTCACCATTTCTCCCCATCTGGAACAACAGTTCAGGACCATCATTATTCTGGCCATCTCCGCCTGCCTGATCCCCTATGCCTTTGCCGCCGTTTCTCTGCCCGTGGTAATGGTGACCAAAAAGCTCAGACGCGGCCGACAATTTGCCATTTATAGCAGCCTGAGCCTGCTCGGACTGGCTTTCGTTGCCGTCGCACTGGCGGGTGCCGGGACGCAACCGCTCTTCTGGGGAATCATTTTGCAGATGGTAACGATACCCTTGTATCTGCTGTTCATTATGCGGCAACAGGCCTCATCAACGTTTACCGAAGGTTCAACGCTCAGCGCACTACATTCAGAACGGCGCTTGGGCAATGGGCCTTCTGCGCCAATATCTGCTGGCAACACCGGCGGCAGGTACCTTGTTGATACAGTGTATAAGGAACAACAATAGTGAAGATTCAGTCAATTAGAGGAATGAGAGACATTCTTCCCGAAGAAACGCCCCTCTGGCAGTGGTTGGAAAGCAAGGTCCGGAATATCACCTATCGTTATGGTTACCAGGAGGTGCGCCTACCGCTTCTGGAACCCGTTGCGCTGTTCGAACGTGCCGTTGGGGAGTCTACCGACATTGTCTCAAAAGAGATGTATAACTTCCGGGACAAGAATGGCGAACATATTACGTTACGCCCGGAAGGAACCAGCGGTTGCGTACGCGCGGTTATCGAAAACAACATGTGCTACAACACCACGCAACGCCTCTGGTATCAAGGCCCGATGTTCCGCTATGAGCGACCTCAAAAGGGCAGACTGCGTCAGTTCACCCAATTTGGCGTAGAGACCTTCGGTATGCCAGGCGCGGATATCGACGCAGAATTAATCTATATGGTCAAAGATCTCTTCAAGGCGCTAGGGGTCGATCGCTATATTCGCCTGGAGATTAACTCACTGGGTACGCTGCCGGAGCGGAAAGAACACCGTCGCGAACTGATTGAGTATTTCCTGCAACATAAGGAATTACTCGATGAAGACAGTCTGAATCGCCTGGAAACCAACCCGCTGCGGATCCTGGACAGTAAAAATCCGGACATGCAGGAGATGCTTGAAAACGCACCGCGGCTGCTGGATTTTCTGGGTGAGGAGTCTCGACAACATTTTACCGACCTGTGTCAGTTGTTGGATCAGGCAGGCATTGAGTATATCGTCAACCCGCGTCTGGTAAGAGGCCTGGATTACTACACGCGCACGGTGTTTGAGTGGATCACCGACGAGTTAGGTTCTCAGGGCACGGTCTGCGGCGGTGGCCGCTATGACGGGCTGGTGGAACTCTTCAGCAACAAAGGGTTACCCGCCTCCGGTTTCGCTATCGGTATTGAACGCCTGTTGTTATTGATCCAATCAGTGGACAGTAACAAGAATATCACCAATAAACCTGACATTGTCGTCACCTATGAGGAGGCAACGGCGAATATCCCCGCCCTGCTGTTGGCCAACCGTATTCGTCAACATCTGCCACAGCTGAAGCTCCTCAGTGATTTCAGCGGCTCAAAGCTGAAGCGCCAGCACAGCAACGCATTGAAAACCGGCTGCCGCTATATCGTTACGCTCAACGCAGACGGCAAGATTGGCCTATGGGATTTGATCAAAGACCACAGTGAAATTGTGGCGGAAGAGGAAATTTGGGCAATAATAGAAGCTGAGTCGAAATAGCAGGACAACCTCATCCCCGGCGCTCAATAGCTGCTTTCATCCTTCGGCCCAGGCGTTTGCTGGGCCGTAATCAGCGTTCAGAGGTGGGGATAGCCGGAGTGGATCTCATGCACAATCAACGACTGTTCGCCTTACTGCTGCTGCCCTGGTTGGCGGTGGCGGAAAACGGCGTTACCACACTCAGTCAGCAACAGCAGTTTCTTCACCACAGTGACCAGCAGTGGCAGCAACAGCGCGTCCTGAACAATCAGCAAATGGAACAACGCCATCAGCAGCAAGGTTATCCGCTCAAGATGAACCAACCCAAAATGCTGTCAGATAACCCAGGTGGCAACCCGATGCGGCCAATGAACGCTAACCGCAATACGATGCTGCAAAACGGCGGAGGGCCGCGCAATCCATTTAATAACACGCCTCCCGTGGTGCCACAGGCCCCACTCCCGGCGACCCTCTCACCCCCCTCATGGTAAGGATCAACGGATTGGTCAGTACCCTGCGCGTCGTTTTGATAGAACCTTGTCGCGTCAGTGAGGCGTTCGAGACACCCTATCCCCGAAAAACGGATACTAACCCCGCGCACCGGCTGACTCACTCCCCCTTTGAAAGGAGGCATTATCGCCCAGGAATAAGGAACTAACCGTTTGAAAAATCGGGGCCTATTAAATCTATCCGGTCGGTACAAATACAGTCAACGCCCCAGCTTAGTAATACACGTGCCCGCTCTGGTTGATTGACGGTATACACCAGAATACGCAGCCCGGCGTCTTTTAGCGCCGCGACACGCTCGGCGGTCAGTTCTTTATGATTAATATGCAGCGAGACACAGCCCAGGCGCTCGGTCAGCGCACGCCAATTGTCATCCCACTTGTCCAGCAACAGACCACGCGGCAGTTCTGGGGCGGTCTGCTGTGCTGCCGCCAGGGCTTCCACCGAGAACGAAGAAAGCAGCGGATCGGTTTGCCCTTGCCACAACATGCTGGCGGCAAACGCCACCACCCGGCCGGTTTCCTCGTCACTGCCGGTGGTTGGCTTGATTTCAATATTGGCCATCATGCCGTGCTGCTTACAGCGCTCCGCCACGTCCGACAGCAGCGGCAAACGCTCCCCTTTAAAGGCCGAGCTGTACCAGTCGCCGGCATCCAGTTCTACCAGCTTTTCCCATGGCAGTTCTCCCGCCACGCCCCAGCCGTTGCTAGTGCGTTCGAGCGTGTCATCATGCAGCAGGAAAATCTGCCCGTCCTGCGCCAGTTTGGCGTCAAACTCGATCATCTTATGGCCATGACGCGCGCCGACATCAATCGCGGCCAGGGTATTTTCCGGTGCCAGAGAACCGCCGCCGCGATGGGCGACAATATGGGGATAAGGCCAGGCTGTAGTCATCAATCCATCCGTGTTCCGCTATGGGTAGCAAAAAAGTGCAGCGCCGACGCAGGCAGCTGTAAATACAGGATGCTGCCCGCAGGCGGCAGGGTTTCATGGCTCAGGCGGACGATCACGCCTGCACTCCCCCATTGCCCATGTGCCAGGTTATCGGCACCGAGCAACTCCAGCGTTTGCAGCTCTAACGGAATGCCGCCCTGCTCGCGCGTACTCAGTTGAATATGCTCCGGTCGGATACCCAACGTCAACTCCTGTCCACCCCACTGTGGCCGAGGCTCTGGCAGATCCAGCGCCATACCACCGGCCAGGTGCAGTTGTTTGCCATCCGCACTCAACGTGCCGGGTAGCAGGTTCATCGCCGGGGAGCCGATAAAGCTGGCGACAAACAGCGTCGCCGGGCGTTGATAAACCTCACTCGGCGTACCGATTTGCTCCGCCACGCCTTTATTCATCACGATCACCCGCTGCGCCAGCGTCATCGCTTCAACCTGATCGTGGGTGACATACAGGCTGGTGGTTTTCAGGCGGCGATGCAACTGCTGCAATTCCAGGCGCATCTGGACGCGTAATTTGGCGTCCAGGTTGGAGAGCGGCTCATCAAACAGGAACACCGCCGGTTCGCGCACAATCGCACGCCCCATCGCCACCCGCTGGCGCTGGCCACCGGAAAGCTCACGCGGTTTGCGCTGCAACAGGGGTTCCAATTCCAGAATACGCGCGGCTTCCTCCACTCGCTGGCGGATGTGCTGTTTGCCAAAGCCACGGATTTTCAGGCCATAGGCCATATTGTCGTACACGCTCATATGCGGATACAGCGCGTAATTCTGGAACACCATGGCGATGCCGCGATCTTTCGGTTCCAGATCGGTCACGCGCTGGCTATCGATATAGATATCCCCGCTGGTGGTGCGCTCCAGCCCTGCCACCATCCGCAACAACGTCGATTTGCCACAGCCGGAGGGGCCAACCATCACAATAAATTCACCGTCAGCCACGTCGAGATCGATCTGCTTGATCACCGGCGTTTTGCCGTCGTAAGACTTGGTGACCGCCTGTAGTTTTAAACCTGCCATATTCGTTACTTCTCGCTATCAACCAGACCGCGCACAAACCAGCGCTGCATCAGAAGAACCACCGCCAACGGCGGGATTAAAGTCAACATCATTGCCGCCATCACCTGATTCCACTGGGTCGGTGCGCCGGAGGTGGAAATCATGCTGCGGATCCCCGCCACCGCCGTGCTCATCGAGGCGTCACTGGTGACCAGGATCGGCCACAGGTACTGGTTCCAGCCGTAGATGAAGGTGATGACAAACAGCGCCGCCAGATTGGTTTTCGACAGCGGCAGTACGATGTCCCAAAAGAAGCGCATCGGCCCGGCACCGTCGATACGGGCTGCCTCCAGCAGCTCATCCGGCAGGGTCATAAAAAACTGACGCAGCAGGAAGGTGGCCGTGGCCGAGGCCATCAGCGGCAGCGTGAGGCCGGTGTAGCTGTCCAGCAGGTTGAGGTTGGAGATCACTTCCACCGTCGGGAAGATACGCACCTCGACCGGCAGCATCAGCGTCATGAAGATCAGCCAGAAGAACAGGCTGCGCAGCGGAAAACGGAAATAGACGATGGCATAGGCGGACAGCACCGAAACCACGATCTTGCCGCAGGTGATCGCCAGCGCCATGATCACGCTGTTAAGCAGCAGCATCGAGAACGGCACCTTGAGGGTGCCCACACCGCCCTGCCAGATATGGCGGACGTTGTCCCACAGGTGTCCGCCAGGGACCAGCGTCATCGGCACCTGGAACACTTGCTGATCGTCCAGCGTAGCGGCCACGAAGGCCACATACAGCGGGAACAGCACCACCAGCACGCCAACAATCAGCATCGTATGGCTGAAGATATCCAGCCCGCGTCGGTTCTCAATCATTGGTAACGCACCTTACGTTCGACAAAGCGGAACTGGATCACCGTCAGGCCAATCACCAACAGCATCAGCACCACCGACTGCGCCGCCGAGCTGGACAGATCCAGACCGGCAAAGCCTTCACGATAGATTTTGTACACCAGCGTAGTGGTCGATTGCACCGGCCCACCGCCGGTAGCGGCGTCGATCACCGGGAAGGTATCGAAGAAGGCATACACCAGGTTCACCACCAACAGGAAGAAACTCACCGGCGTGATCAGCGGCAGCACCAGGTTGAAGAAACGCCGTACCGGGCCTGCCCCGTCGATCGCAGCCGCTTCCACCAGGGAACGTGGGATGGATTGCAAAGCGGCCAGGAAAAACAGGAAGTTATAGCTGATCTGCTGCCACACCGATGCCAACACCACCAGGAACATTGCCTGGCCGCTGTTTTGCGCATGGTTCCAGTCGTAACCAAAACCGGCGAGCACATGGGTGATCAGGCCCATACCGGGGCTGAACAGGAAGATCCACAGCACCGCCGCTACCGCAGGGGCAACCGCATAAGGCAGGATCATCAACGTCTGATAGAAGCGGCTGCCGCGCAGCACGTAGTCCACCAGCGCGGCAAAGAACAGCGATACCAGCAGGCCAACACCGGCCACCAGGAAGCTGAACAGTAACGTGGTATAGAAAGAGTCCAGGTAATACGGGTCCTGGAACAGCTGTGTAAAGTTGTCCAACCCGACAAACTGGCTGGAGAGGCCGAACGGATCGACGCTTTGTACCGAGTACCACAGCGCCTGACCGGCAGGCCACAGGAAGAATACGACGGTGATCAGCAGCTGTGGCAGCACCAACATATAGGGCAGCCAGCTACAGCCAAAGCCGGGACGGGATGATGACATAGGGTTAACCGTTAAATATGGATGAGGACCGGTATCAGCCCCTCACCCCAACCCTCTCCGAAAGGAGAGGGAGTGGATCGATGTCGTTTGGCAGAATATCGCCCAATCTGACGCTTACTTGGTGGAGGCTTCGAAGCGGCGCAGTAACACGTCACCGCGCTGTACCGCGGCATCCAGCGCCTGCTGCGGGGTTTTCTTGTCGGTCCACACGCTTTCCAGTTCTTCATCCACCACGGTACGGATTTGCGGCATATTGCCCAGGCGCAGCCCTTTGGTGAATGCCAACGGTGGCTTGTTCAGCATCTGGCGGGTGGCCACATCAGCCCCTGGATTCTGGTCGTAGAAGCCCTGTTGCTTGGTCATATCAAAGGCGGCAGTGGTGATCGGCAGGTAGCCGGTCTTCTGATGCCATTCGGCGGCAATCTCAGGCTGGGCCAGATATTGCAGGAATTCCGCCACGCCTTTGTAGGTCGCCGCGTCTTTGCCGTTCATCACCCACAGGCTGGCCCCGCCGATAATGGCGTTCTGCGGTGCATTTTTTGCGTCAGCATCAAAAGGCATCATGCCCACGCCGAAGTCAAACTTGGCGTATTTGCGGATGCTGGCCAGCGAGCCGGAAGAGGCGGTCGCCATGGCGCAGTCGCCGTTGTAGAACTTCTCGGTAGGTTCGTCTTTGCGGCCGAAGTAGGTGAAATCGCCCTTCTTGTTCATGTCTTGCAGGAACTGAATATGTTTCACCTGTAGCGGCTGGTTGAACTCCAGCTTGGCATTGGTGCCGCCAAAGCCGTTGTTTTCACTGGCGAACGGCACGCCATGCCAGGCGCTGAAGTTCTCCAGTTGGATCCAACCCAGCCAACCGCTGGTGTAACCACACTTCATGCCAGCCGCGCGCAGTTTGGCCGCATCAGCCGCCAGCTCCTGCCAGGTTTTCGGTGGCTGATCCGGGTTCAAGCCCGCTTTCTTGAAGGCGTCTTTGTTGTAATACAGCACCGGGGTGGAGCTGTTGAAAGGCTGGGACAGCAAATGGCCGCTCTTGTTATCGGTGTAGTAACCGGCCACGGTCGGCACAAACACCGATTCATCGAACTTGACGCCCGACTCCTGGAACACCTGATACACCGGCTTGATCGCCTTGCTCGCCATCATGGTGGCGGTGCCCACTTCGTAGACCTGCAGGATCGCCGGAGCCTTGCCGGAACGGTAGGCGGCAATGCCCGCCGCCAGACTTTGTTCGTAGTTGCCTTTATAAACCGGGACGATCTTCACATCGCTGTGAGTTTGGTTGAAACGGTCCGCCAGAGAGTCCACTTCAGCGCCCAGTTCCCCTTCCATCGAATGCCAGAATGGGATCTCGGTGGCAGCAATTGCATGGCCGCTGACCGCCAGGGCCAAGGTAACGCACAACGTGGTTTTTTTAATCGCGTGAGCAAACATGCCTAACTCCTGAAAAAGCTGGTGTGATCAAAACGCGTGAGCGAAAAGAAACAGTTTTTGTTCGGATGCTAAACATGCCATGCGCGGATGACAGAAAAATAACCGTTAGATGACAACAAGATGACGGAAGGGGGAAGTGCAGATGACGGTTTGATGTCGGCGGCAGGGAATTCACCCCACCGCCGCAGAGAGATTACAGCGAGCGACGCAGGCGGGCGACGGCCTCTTGCATCTGTTGTTCGGTTGCCGTGGCAAACGACAGACGGAAGGTAGAGCGATCCGGTTTTTCAGAGAAGAAGTATTCTCCCGGCACAAACACCACGCCCTGCTTCAGGGTGGTTTTCAGCCACTCGGTGGCATCGAATTGCTGACGGAAACGCGCCCACAGGAACATGCCGCCTTTCGGCATATCAAAGCTGATCACATCACCCAGCTCTTTTTCCACCAGCCCGGCCAGGATCTCGCCTTTGTGCTTGTAGGCCGCGCGGATCTTTTCGATCTGCGCCGGTAAACGATCCAGCCCCAGGTAACATTCGACGATGCTCTGCGACAGCGCGCTGGCATGCAGATCCGCCGCCTGCTTGATGATCGCCACTTTATGCAGCAGGAATGGCGGCAGGATGGCCCAACCCAAGCGCAGGCCCGGAGCCAGGATTTTGGAGAAGGTGGAGGTATAGATAATGTTTTCGGTATGGCCCAGTACCTGCTGCGAAACCTGATACAGCGTAGCATTACGCTCTTCGGTGAAGCGCAGCTCGCCGTACGGGTCATCCTCGATAATCAGGAAGTTATGCTCCACCGCCAGTTTCACCAACTGCTCACGGCGTGCGGCGCTCAGGGTCAGGCCGCTCGGGTTGCCGAAGTTCGGCACCACGTATACCCCTTTGATCTTCTGGGTTTTCAGCAGTTCAGCCAGTTCATCAACCACCATGCCGTCGCTGTCTGAAGAGACGGACATGACGTTGGCTTCCGCCAGTTCCAGCGTTTGCAGCGCTGCCAGATAGGTCGGGCGCTCTACTACAAACACATCACCGGGGTTAATCACCGCACGCATCACCAGATCCAACGCCTGCTGGGAGCCTGCGGTCACCACGATATCTTCCGGCCTGGCATTAACGCCACGCTGTGCGCATAGGGTACAGATGCCTTCACGCAGCAGTTCGCTGCCTTCGGTCAGCCCATATTGGAACGCGCTTTTTGGCTGCTCGGTAATGGCCTGCTGGGTGGCAATGCTCAATCCTTCGAAGTCAAACAGCGCATCAGAGGGAATGCCACCCGCCAGCGAAATGACGTTTTCCATTTTGCTGTGCTTGAGCAATTCGCGGATTGCCGAGCTTTTGACCTTTACGATGCGCTGCGCGAGTAGTCCTTCTGTCTTCATTGCTTGTTCTCGTAATCGTTAAAATACGTATATTGCCGATGGTTCAACCACCGAGATAGGCCGAGCGTACTGCTTCGTTTGCTAATAATGCGGCCCCCGTATCTTCCAACACCACGCGGCCGTTTTCCAGCACATAACCACGATCCGCCAGTTTTAGTGCCTGGTTGGCGTTTTGTTCCACCAGGAAGATGGTCATCCCCTCTTCGCGCAGTTGCTGGATGATATCGAAAATCTGCTGGATGATGATGGGGGCCAGCCCAAGTGAAGGCTCGTCCAACAGCAACAACTTCGGCTGGCTCATCAGCGCACGACCAATCGCCAGCATCTGCTGCTCGCCACCTGACATGGTGCCAGAGCGCTGGCTACGGCGCTCCAGCAGGCGTGGAAACAGGGTAAATACCCGCTCGATGCGTTGGTGATACTGCTCGCGATCGGCAAAGAAACCGCCCATCGCCAGGTTCTCTTCCACCGTCATGCGTGAGAACACCCGCCGCCCTTCCGGTACGATCGCCACGGCCTCACGCATGATGCGCGCTGTCTGCCACTGGGTGATGTCCTGATCCATCAAGGTGATGGACCCTTCGCTGGCCCTTGGGTCGCCGCATAGCGTGCCTAGCAGGGTGGTTTTACCGGCACCGTTGGCGCCGATCAGGGTGACGATCTCCCCCTGTTGAATGTTCAGGCTGACCTGGTGCAGCGCCTGGATTTTGCCGTAATGGGCGGAAACCTGATTAAATGACAACATATGCTTATTCGCCCAGATAGGCCCGGATCACGTCCGGGTTATTGCGGATTTCTGCCGGTGTGCCTTGCGCCAACGGCGTTCCCTGATTCACCACGTAGATGCGATCGGAAATCCCCATCACCAGTTTCATATCGTGCTCAATCAACAGCACCGACACCTGGTGCTGGTCACGCAGCTCGACGATCAGGTGATCCAGCTCATCGGTTTCTTTCGGGTTCAGGCCCGCCGCCGGTTCATCCAGCATCAATAGTTCCGGGCGCGTTACCATGCAGCGGGCGATCTCCAGCCGACGCTGCTGGCCATAGGCCAGATTACCCGCCGAACGGTTAGCCATCTCCAACAGGCCCACACGCTCCAGCCACACCGCCGCACGCTCCAGCGCATCGGCCTCTGCACGGCGGAACGCCGGGGTTTTCAGCAAACCGGCAAACACGCCGCTTTTCAAATGCTGATGTTGGGCCACCAGCAGGTTTTCAATCACCGTCATTTCACGGAACAGCCGCACGTGCTGGAAGGTGCGTACCACGCCCATGCGGGCAATGGTCTGGCCGGAAAGCCCTTCCAGATGGCGATCGCGCAGTTTGATGGTGCCACTGGTCGGGCGATAGAATCCGGTCAGGCAGTTGAACACCGTGGTCTTGCCCGCGCCATTCGGACCAATCAACGAAACAATCTCACCTTGATGCAGTTCCAGCGCGACGTTGTTTACCGCCAGCAAACCACCAAAACGCATCGAAAGCCCGGCTACCGCCAGTAAAGGTTGAGTACTCATGCCTGCTCCCCCTTCACGGCTTTGATATCAGCCACTTTCAGCTTCAACTGCGGGCGTTTCATCGGTAGCAGCCCCTGTGGCCGCCAAATCATCATCAACACCATCAGCGCCCCCAGCAGCAACATGCTGTATTCATTCAGATCGCGCATCATCTCACGGGACACTACCAGCAGGATCGCCGCCAGGATCACCGCAAACTGTGAGCCCATGCCGCCCAATACCACGATCGCCAGCACAAAGGCCGACTCCACAAAGGTGAAGGATTCCGGGCTGACAAACCCCTGACGTGCGGCAAACAGCGTGCCGGCAAAACCGGCAAAGGCGGCACTGATGGTGAAGGCGGTCAGTTTGATTTTGGTCGGGCTCAAGCCCAGTGAACGGCAGGCGATCTCATCTTCGCGCAACGCTTCCCAGGCACGGCCCAGCGGCATACGCAGCAGGCGGTTAATCACAAACAGCGTCAATATCACCAGCAGCAACGCCACCAGATAGAGGAACACGATGCGGTCACTGGGATCGTATTTCAGGCCAAAGAAGTTATGGAAGGTATCCCAGCCACCGTCGCGGGCGCTGCGGTTAAACTCCAGACCAAAAAAGGTGGGTTTCGGGATCTGGCTGATGCCGTTCGGCCCGCCGGTAATTTCGGTGTTGTTCAGCAACAGGATGCGGACGATTTCACCAAAACCGAGCGTGACGATCGCCAGATAGTCTCCCCGCAGGCGTAACACCGGGAAACCGAGCAGGAAGCCGAAGATGGCAGTGACGATCCCCGCCAGCGGCAGGCTTTCCCAGAATCCCAGGCCGTAATAATGGTTCAGCAATGCATAGGTATAGGCACCGATGGCGTAAAAACCGCCGTAACCCAGCACCAACAGACCGGAAAGACCGACCACCACGTTCAGGCCCAGCCCCAGCATCACGTAGATCAGCGTCAGGGTAGCGATATCCACCGTGCCGCGCGACACCAGGAACGGCCAGACGACGGCGGCAATGATGATCGCCGCTGCCAGCACCTTCTGGCGCATGGTGGAACCGTCAAAGCTGGGTAAGACGAACGCCGGGCCGGAGATTTTCTTCATCCCGTGCTGCATCAGCGGACGCAGCAGTTGGAAGAAAAATACCACCACACAACCGATCCCAATCCACATCCAGCGCACTTCGGCAGCGCCGTGCACTACCAGCTTGGTGCCGTCGAGGCTCAGTTGCATCCCCATCAGGAAGGAGGCCATGACAAACAGCACGACCGTGGCAATACAGGCGTTAAGCAGACCGAGTTTCATACTTTCTCAACCTCCGGACGCCCAAGGATACCGGTTGGCATCACCAGCAACACCACAATCAGCAAGGCGAAGGACACCGCGTCTTTGTATTCGGTGCTCAGATAGGCCGAGGTGAGCGCTTCAGCCACGCCCAGCACCAGCCCGCCGATCATCGCCCCAGGAATGCTGCCAATCCCGCCCAGTACCGCAGCGGTGAAGGCTTTCATCCCGGCCATAAAGCCGATGTAAGGGTTGATCACGCCGTAGAACTGGCCGAGCAACACGCCCGCCACCGCCGCCATCACCGCGCCGATCACGAAGGTAAGCGAAATCACCCGGTCGGTATTGATGCCCAGCAGGCTGGCCATCTTCAAATCTTCCGCACAGGCCCGGCAGGCACGGCCCATACGCGAATAACGGATAAACATCGTCAATGCCAGCATCGCCAGGAAGGTGACCACCCAGATGATGAGCTGCATGGTGCTGATGGTCGCGGCAAAGCCGTTGCTCTCACCCAGTACCCACTGGCCGGTGACCAGGCTTGGCAGCGCCACATCACGTGACCCCTGCGTCAGGCTGACGTAGTTTTGCAGGAATATCGACATCCCGATGGCGGAAATCAGCGCAATCAGGCGCTTGGAGTTGCGCACCGGTTTGTAGGCCACCCGCTCGATGCTCCAGCCATAGGCGCTGGCAATCACGATCGACACCAGGAACGCTGCGCCAATCAGCAGCCAACCCACGTCGATGCCAATCATCATCAGGGCGGCGATCACGATAAAGGAGACATAGCTGCCGATCATATATACCTCGCCGTGGGCGAAGTTGATCATGCCGATAATGCCGTAGACCATGGTGTAACCGATGGCGATCAATGCATAGGTGCTGCCCAGCGTCACGCCGTTGAACATCTGCTGCAGAAAATAGAGAAACTGCTCTGACATACTCTGACCTTCTAAGGTGTTGTACTGGCCGACAAAGAGCGGCCCAACGGCCTGCTGACGTTGCAGGCACCGAGAATTCCCGGTTTGTAGATTTTGCTGTCGAGGTGGCCTCCGCGCCCAAAAAGCGCCGAGGCCACCTTAAACGGGCTTATTTAATCGGCGTTGATGAGCCGTCGGCATGCCATTCAAACACCCCGAACTCGAAGCCTTTCAGGTCGCCTTTATCATCCCAGCTCAGTGGCCCCATCACGGTTGCCACCGGTTGGCCGGTTTTCAGATCTTTGACGATATCTGCCGGTTCCTGGCTACCACTGCGCTCCATGCCGGTGACCAGCGATTGCAGTGCTGCATAGGTGGTCCAGACAAATGGCCCAGTCGGATCCAGCTTCTTGGCTTTTAATGCATCAACCACCGGCTGGTTGGCTGGCACCTGATCGTAACGTTTTGGCAGCGTCACCAGCATGCCTTCAGACGCGGCACCGGCGATGTTGGACAGCGAGGAGTTACCCACACCTTCCGGCCCCATGAAGCGAGTCGTCATGCCCGCCTGTTTGGCCTGACGCAGGATCTGCCCCATCTCCGGGTAGTAACCGCCGAAGTAGACGAAATCGACGTTTTCTTTCTTCAGGCGAGCCACCAGGGTAGAGAAATCTTTATCCCCGGCGGTGATACCTTCAAACATCACGACGTCGGTACCCTGCTTTTTCAGGCTGTCACGCACTGAACGCGCCAGCCCTTCACCGTATTGCTGCTTGTCGTGGACCACGGCGATACGCTTGGGTTTAATCTCGTTGAGGATGTAGCTGGCAGCCGTTGGGCCTTGATCGGAATCCAGGCCAGTAGTACGCAGGATCATCTGGTAACCACGGGTGGTCAGATCGGCGTTGGTCGCCGCCGGGGTGATCATGATCACGCCTTCGTCTTCATAGATGTCGGAAGCCGGCTGGGTCGAAGACGAGCACAGGTGGCCGATCACGTAACGAATGCCGTCATTGATGACCTTGTTGGCTACCGCCACCGCCTGTTTCGGGTCGCAGGCATCGTCATACTCTACCGCCACCAGCTTATCGCCCTTGATCCCGCCTTTGGCGTTGATATCGGCAATCGCCTGACGCGCACCGGTGAACTCCATATCACCATACTGCGCCACCGGGCCGGACATGGCGCCCACTACGGCAATCTTGATGTCTTTTGCCACAGCGACATGGCCGATAGCCATCGCGATACAACCGGCCAGCAGCGCTTTACCCTTTGTTAATTTCATCCGCATAATCCCCATCTGTCGTTGTGAGTGTTTCTGTTGTATTTGTCACACCTAATCATTGTTTCTGCCCGGCAGATTGCAAGTAACGGCCAACTGACCGTGGCTTGCGAAACGCCGGTAAATCGCTTTTATCTATAAGTAATAATGATTTAGGTAGATTCGCGACAATATTTTCTAATAAGACTTTATTTTTCATGCCATTAAACAGGAGTTTTCTTCTGCAAAGCAACTCTCAATGCCAGAAACAAGCGGTGTAAACAGGATAAAATCCGGATTAATTCTGCGCTGTTTAGCGTAAGGAACAGCGTGATATGCTGGTTAACACCTCATTAACCAATCGTTTACTCGGAAAATGTCCACAGCAAAAAACATTTCGCGCAGACCTCGTATAGAAAAACTTACACAACGCGCTGTGCAAGATCCATTACACTGTCGACATTCCTTATCGGTGCGGAAATCCGGCATGAAACTGACCATTGAACGCTTGACCAGTTTGTCCCCACAAGACCTTATCGACCTTGGTAAAATCTGGCCACATCAACAGCCTGCGCAGTGGCTAAGCTGGCTGGAGGAGGGTAAAGCGCTGTTTGCCGCCCGATTTAACGAGCGGCTGCTGGGGGCGGTAAAAATCGAGATAGAGGGCCAGAACGCCCAATTGCACGATCTGCTGGTGCGCGAAGTGACACGCCGCCGAGGGGTGGGACTGTATCTGATAGAAGATGCCCAACGCCAATTGCCACAGGTGCAGCATTGGCAACTGGCTACTACCGGGTTGGCCGCACGTGAACGTGGTGAGGTCGGCAACTTTATGCGCGCCTGCGGTTTCCAGGCTCAGGGCGATTGCTGGCAAAAATGAAACGTTGGATAGCTCTGAGCGTCGTCACGCTGCTCGCAATAATGGCCTGGTTTGCAGGGCGCTACCAGGCAATGAATCTTCATCAGCCTTGGGATCAGCAGACCTACGTTTGGCAAAGGGTGTGGACACCTCAGCATGCCGAGGCGCTGGCCGCCAGCCATGACCTGTTTGCTACCCTGCGTGTGTTGGGCTTGCAGGCGCATCCCCGTGAGGGTTTCAGGGACATCACGGTCAATACCACCCTGCTGAAACAGGATGGCCGCCCGCTATGGCTGGTGGTACGGGTAGACGGGCAATTGATGCAGTTGGATGAGGCCGCCATCTATGCCCGTCTGCAACAACAGCTGCAACGCTGGCAGGCGGCCGGTTTACCGGTGATTGGCGTGGAAATCGACCATGACGCCGCCACTGCACGGCTGCCCAAATATCAACAATTTCTGCGTCAACTGCGCCAACGACTTCCCCCTTCATTACAACTTGGCATCACCGCCCTGCCCGCCTGGATCGGCTCCCCGGCACTGCCCGGCGTGCTGCGACAGGTAGACAGTTCGGTGCTTCAGCTACATGCGGTGCTCTCTCCCACCCAAGGCTTATTCGATGGCCGGTTGGCGCAGGAGTGGACACGCCAGTACGCGCGCCTTAGCCCTAAACCCTTCCGTATTGCCCTGCCGGCCTACGGCATGGCTCTGCTAGGGTTCGATGCCCAGGGGGCTCTGGTTGAAAGCGAAGTCTCACAGCGCGTGGCGGGCAAGATCCAGGAACTGACCGTGGCACCGCAGCAGGTTGCCGATTTTTTGCAGCAGCTCGCACAACGCCCACTGCCACGTCTGCGCGGCATTATCTGGTTCCGCCTGCCACTGGAAACCGATCGCCGCGCCTGGTCGATGGCGACGCTACGGGCAGTGATCCAACATCAGCCATTGCTCACTAACTGGCAGGTTAAGTTTTTGCCGCAGCCACAGCAAAATGGGTTGTATGATTTGATTATTGAGAATCAGGGACCGGTGGATGCCCCGTTACCCCGTGAGATCCACATTCAGGCCGAAGGTTGCCTGGCTGCTGACGCGGTAGGTCATTACCAGTTGGCAACGCCATCGGAACCCCAACGCTTTATCCGCATTAGCGGCGATCAGCTACGAGCAGGGCAATCACGCCCCTTGGGCTGGCTACGCTGCCAACAGATCACGCCAGGAGGCACCCATGTCATACCTTGATTTGCACGTAGCAGGGCGCCGTCGCCGTGCACTTCCGTTAGCATCCCTGATCGCTGCGGCATTGATGATACCGCTGAGCGGCCAGGCCTGTGGGCCAAACTTCCCCAACCGCCTGCTGGTTAACCGCAACGGCACCCTGCTGCTTATGCCAGAGGGCAACTTCGCTTTCGAAGCCACCCGCCTGGTGCCGGTAGATCCACAGTTGCCACGCTGGCATGCTCCGGCCCCGGCGATACCGCCAAAACCGATGCCCCTCTCGCCGGAACAGCAAGCTATTACCCAGATGCGGGCGACACAGACCGTAGAAGAAGCCGACGCGGTGAATGCGCAAGGGCTATCTAATGCCGCGCGCTTATATACGCTGGGGGCAGTAGCCTTTGCCGCAGAAGATCCCCGGGCGTCGCAATATTTCCAGCAGGTGTTGGCGTTGCCAGCCGCCGAGCAGGGAGCATGGGGATTACGGGCACAATACTCGCTTGGCCGTCTGCTGATGGACGATCATGGCACGCCGGAAAGCGAGTCTGGGGCCAAGCCGGTGGTGATCCTCCCCGAGAAAGCTCAGCTTGAACAAGCCCAAGCCGTCTTCCAGCAGGTGATCGAGCAGGTGAAAAATGGTACCGCCGATCCCGATCAACTGGCGCTGAGTAGTCTGGGCCAGCAAGCACGTATTCATTTGTGGCTCAGGGAGATCGCTCCGGCAGCACAGCTATATGCCCAGCAGGCCGCTCAAGGCGATCCCGATGGCGGGCTTTCGTTGCAGTATATCTCCAGCTATTTGATCAACCCGCAGCATGTAGAGGCGTTAAAACAAGCCATTCACGATCCGCTGGTGCAGCAGTTGGTCACCATTGAGCTGTTCGCTCGCAGCAGTAACCTGGAGATGTCCGGCATCATTAACGGTGAGACCGGCGCCAAACAGCTTGTCGATCAGACCCTGACGCTGCTCAATGACTCGGTTAAAAGCGGTTTCACCGGTAGCGACCGGCTGGCGGCGCTGGCCTATCGTTCCGGGCAATATGCCATGGCGGCCAATCTGCTGAAAAATGCGGGTGATGGCGGTTTAGCCTGGTGGTTACGTGCCAAAATGGCCCTGCGTGATGGCGATGTGAAAGCCGCCACTGCCGCCTATGCCAAAGCCGCAGCCGCATTCCCTACGGATGAAAGCTGGGGAGTACAGCGTAACGAAGACTTCGTAGCCGAAATGATCGTGCCGGATTGCCGAGTTGCCGGCGAGCAGGCCATTCTGGCGCTGAACCGGGGGGATTATCTGCAAGCGATGGACCTGATGTATCGCGGCAAAGAAAACTACTGGGCAGACGTGGCGGATATCGCCGAGCGGGTGCTGACGATCGATGAGCTGAAAGGCTTTGTGGATAAGCATGCACCAGCGCCCACCACGCCGCTCAAGCCGGTCAAACCCAATGAATACTATGGCGAGCGGATCACCCAAGAGGTTCAACTGCGTGAATTGCTGGCACGGCGCATGATGCGCGCTGGCCGCTATGATGAGGCGGTGAACTACTTTGCCATTCCGAACTACCGCCAGACGGCGCAGGACTTTGCCAATCTGATGAAAGCGGCGCAGGATAAAGCGGCAGATAAGAACGCACGCGCCAAAAGCTACTATCAGGCGGCGGCGCTATTGCGCTCGCAAGGGTTGGATTTCACCGGTTATGAGATGACGCCGGATTACAATATTTATGGCGCGGGGTATTCCTATGTGGGGGATGCTTTCGACACCAAAGATATCAAAGACAAGAGCTGGATCAGCGCGGCAGAAGCGGCTCGGGCCAAGAAATCGTTGCCCGATGCGGATAACCGTTTCCTGCATTACCGCTGGCAGGCGGCGGGTCTGGCGCAAAAAGCCGCCGATCTGCTGCCAGCGAAAAGCCAGGCCTATGCCGCCGTATTATGTAATGCCGCAGGTTGGGTGATAGCCCGCGACGCCAAGACTGGCCGGGCGCTGTATCAGCGTTATATCAAGAACGGCACCCAATTTGAATGGGGAGCCAAATTTGGCTACGACTGCCCGGCACCGGAGTTTGATAGCGCAGCCAACTAACTACAAAAACAGAAAAGCCCGGCAAGCCGGGCTTTTCAAGCGTTAGCGCTATCGGTATCAGGCTTCGATCGCCATCTTCAGTTTCTTCATGGCGTTCTTTTCCAGCTGGCGCACACGCTCGGCAGAGACGCCGTACTGATCGGCCAGCTCTTGCAGGGTGGACTTGTTGTCGTCGTCCAACCAGCGGGCGCGAATGATATGCTGGCTACGCTCGTCCAGACCTTCCAGCGCGTAGGCCAGTTTGTCTGCGGCGTTGCTTTCCCAGTTATCTTCTTCGATCCCTTCGGCAAAGTCCGAGCTTTTATCTTGCAGATAGAGCATTGGGGCCATGGCATGACCGTCACGCCCTTCGTCTTCCGGCGTTGGGTCAAAGGTCATGTCCTGCGCCGCCATACGCGACTCCATCTCACGCACGTCTTTGCTGGTGACACCCAGCTCGCGCGCAACCAACTCCACTTCGTCCTGATTGAACCAGCCCAGACGCTGCTTGGTTTTACGCAGGTTGAAGAACAGCTTGCGCTGTGCCTTGGTGGTCGCCACCTTGACGATACGCCAGTTGCGCAGCACGTATTCGTGAATTTCTGCCTTGATCCAATGCACCGCAAAGGACACCAGGCGTACGCCAACCTCTGGGTTGAAGCGGCGCACGGCCTTCATCAGGCCGATATTCCCTTCCTGGATCAGGTCTGCCACCGGCAAACCGTACCCTGAATAGTTACGGGCAATATGAGCGACAAAGCGCAGGTGAGACAGGATGAGCTGCTTAGCTGCTTCCAGATCGCCCTGATAATGCAGCCGTTCAGCCAGTTCCCGCTCTTCCTCTGCCGTCAGCATCGGATAGGTGTTGGCTGCCCGCAGGTAGGCTTCCAAGCTGCCCTGTGGGACTAAGGCTAAAGTGCGCATTTCTTTGGTCATTCAAAACCCTCTCTTGATAAAACTGGTCATGCAGGTGATTTCACGGCGGGGAGTTAGTGATCTTGCGGCAGTTGCTGTTGCAAAAGCGGTTCCACACGCCGGGCACCTAAACATTTGCTGCAGATTTGGACCGTGCTCAACCCCAAAAGTTCACCGTTTTCACACACAGTGCAGACGACAATACGTCATGCAAGCTCAGGTTGATTGGGAATTTGTGCGTTTGAGAAGAGATCGGAGATATTGCGGTCTGGCAGCTCTTCCCCCGCAGCACGGCAACCGGGCCGCAGCAGGAGAAGAGTATACCAAAAATTCACTATTGTGGTGTAAATCGGCGTAAATGTTGCACGGTGGCCAACCAGGCGGCAATCCAGCCAATCATCGCCGAGATCAGCAGCAACAATAGCGCCTCATCCCAACCCAGGCCATGCAGGGTAAAGGTGGTGCCAAACACCTTCGCCACGTTGGTCACTACCGACTCCAGCTTCCACACCAGCGCGCCAGACAGGGCCAGCGATAACAGCGCGCCGAAGAAACCGAGCATGGCACCACCATTAAGGAACGGCCGCAGGATAAAACCGTCGGTGGCACCGATCAGCTTCATCACGTTGATGGTATCGCGACGGCTGAAGATGCTCAGACGCACGCTGTTACCAATCACCAGGAATACCGCCACCACCATCAGTATGCCGATCATCAAGGCCACCTGGCCCACCAATCCGGTCAGCGCCGCCAGGCGGGCAAACCAGCTGTCGTCCATCCTGACTTCATCCACGCCCTGCACCGCCGCTACGCGATCACGCAGGGTGGTGAGCGTATCGGAACTCTGGAAACTCATCTGCGGCGTGACAATCGCCACGGCTGGCAGCGGGTTTTCTTCCAGCATATCCAGCGCACCGCCAAAGCCAGACCAGTTGCGGAACTCGCCCCGCGCCTCTTCACGCGACAGGTAGTTCACCTTCTCCACCCCGGCCTCGGCCTTGATGGCATCCAGCACTTTGACCGCCGCGTCATCGTCGAGGGATTTATCCAGATACACCGTCAGCTGTGGCGTTGGGTACCACTGTGTCGCCGCGGTACTGACGTTCTTCCAGACGATGTAGCAAACGCTCGGCAGCGTCAGAGAGATGGCGATGACCATCACGGTCAGCAGCGTTGCCAGCGGTTGGCGCAGCATATCGGCAATGGCGTTCATCCAGGCATAGCGCCACTGTTCACGCCAGCCACCGCGCAGTGCCTTGCTCTTGGCGGTTTTTGCATTATTCGCCATGCTGTGTGCCCCCTACCATACGGCCCTGGCTCAGCGTCAGGATGCGGTAATTGCGCCGGGCGATCAGCCCGGTGTCGTGGGTTGCCATCAGCACCGTCACTCCAACGCGGTTAAATTCTTCAAACAGGCGCAGGATCCCTTCCGACAGGGCGTCGTCCAGGTTACCGGTCGGTTCGTCTGCCAATAGCACCGCTGGCTTGTTCACCACCGCGCGGGCAATGCCAACGCGTTGCTGCTCACCACCGGAAAGCTGAATAGGGAAGTTCTTCGCTTTATCCAGCAGCCCGACCTTGTCCAGCGCAGCCGAAACGCGGCGACGGATATCTTCGGTACTGGCTCCAGCGATGACCAGCGGCATCGCCACGTTGTCATACACCGTGCGATCCAGCAGCAGATGGTGATCCTGGAAAATCATGCCGATCTGACGGCGCAGGAAAGGCACCTCACGGTTTTTCAACCGGCTGATGTCATGCCCGCCAAACCAGATATGACCGGCGCTTGGCCGCTCAATCCCACAAATCAGTTTCAGCAGGGTACTTTTCCCCGCGCCGGAATGGCCGGTCAGAAACGCCATCTCCGCCGGACGCAGATGAAAATCTACCCCCTGCAGGGCTTGCCGTCCGCCCAGATAAGCTTTACTGACCTGTTCAAAGCGAATCATCCGTATCAATCCTCTCGGGCAAAAAGTGCCTCAATAAAGTCATCAGCCTTAAACGGCCGCAAATCTTCGATGCCTTCACCAACGCCGATGTAACGGATCGGGATGGTAAACTGATCGGCGATGGAGAAGATCACCCCGCCTTTGGCGGTACCGTCCAGTTTAGTCAGCGTTATGCCGGTCAGGCCCACGGCTTCATTAAATAATTTCGCCTGGTTAACCGCATTTTGTCCGGTGCTGGCATCCAGAGTCAGCATAACCTCATGGGGGGCCTGCTCGTCCAGTTTTTTCATCACCCGCACGATCTTCTTCAGCTCTTCCATCAGGTGCGCCTTGTTCTGCAGGCGACCGGCGGTATCAGCAATCAGCACATCGATATTGCGGGCTTTAGCCGCCTGCACCGCATCGAAAATCACCGAAGCGGAGTCGGCGCCAGTATGCTGAGCGATGACAGGAATACGGTTACGCTCACCCCAGACCTGCAACTGCTCCACCGCAGCGGCGCGGAAAGTGTCGCCTGCGGCCAGCATCACCGATTTACCTTCGGCCTGGAACTGACGCGCCAGTTTACCGATGGTGGTGGTTTTACCCACACCATTCACGCCAACCATCAGGATCACGAACGGCGTTTTGCCGCCGACATCCAGTGGCTGATCCACCTTGGCGAGAATTTCCGCCATCTCTTCTTTCAGTTTGCCATACAACGATTCGGCGTCTTTCAGCTGCTTACGGCTGGCGTGCAGAGTAAGAGACTCAATGATTTTACGAGTGGTTTCTACGCCAACGTCGGCGATTAACAGCTGTTCTTCCAGCTCTTCGAACAGATCGTCGTCGATCTTCTTGCCGCGGAACAGGCCGATAAAACCGGAACCCAGGTTCTGTTTGGTTTTCAGCAGGCTGCGTTTAAGACGGGCGAAGAAGCCTTCTTTGCTAGGGCGCTCTTGCTCTTGCGTCACCGCCGGAGCCAGCAGTTCAGGCTGTTCAGGTTCCGCAGCCAGTTCTGGTTCGATAACCTCTTCAATCAGCTCTGGCTCAGGTTCGATAATCTCCGCGGGCGCTTCGATGACCGCTTCAATTACCTCTGGCTCAGGTTCGATAATCTCGGCAGGCGCCTCGATAACCGCTTCAATCACCTCTGGCTCAGGCTCGATAATTTCAGCAGGCGCCTCGATAACCGCTTCAATCACCTCTGGCTCAGGCTCAATAATTTCAGCAGGCGCCTCGATAACCGCTTCAATCACCTCTGGCTCAGGCTCGATAATTTCAGCAGGCTCTTCGATAACCGCTTCAATCAGCTCTGGTTCTTCTGCTTGCAGCTCAGGCTGTTGCGCTACGGTAACTTCTTCGATCGCTACCGGCTCAGCGTGGTGTTCATCCAGCGGCAGGATATTTTCGGTGATAGGCTCGCCACTCAGGCTGCTATCCCACTCCCCTGGGGTATCTTTGGTGGCGGCGGGTGCAGACTCCTGGGCGGGAAGCTTATCGTCCAGTTTGGGGGCAGCCGGGGTTTCTGCGGCCTGCTGTTCCGCCTGTTCTACGGCAGACTCAGGTTGTTGCTGCTCTTCTTCCTTCTGGCCGAAGCCCAGCCAGGAGAAAAACCCACGTTTTTTATCTTTTGCCATGCTCTGACCTACTCCGTACCAATGGCTTAATGTCCACGAAAATCTAATTAACTCATTATTTTTTGAGTTTATCACTTTCCCTCGCGCAGCAATACGCATCGGCAATGCTTTCATCACGGTAGTTTTAACGCTCCCACCGCCTCCAGGCTGCAACTTATCCGCAATCCGGTATAGAATAGCGGCAACTTTTCGTTAACCCCGCAACTGATTAAGACTCTTTTATGGCAAAACAACCACCGCGCGGCGCGCTCAAAAAACCGCAGACGGCCTCCGCTGGCCAGATCCGTATCATCGGCGGCCAATGGCGCGGGCGCAAACTGCCGGTGCCCAACAGCGAAGGGCTGCGGCCAACCACCGATCGCGTACGCGAAACCCTGTTCAACTGGTTAGCCCCGGTGATCCGCGGCGCTCGCTGTCTGGACTGCTTCGCGGGTAGCGGTGCGTTGGGGTTGGAAGCGCTGTCGCGCTATGCCGAAAGCGCCACGCTACTGGAATACGAACGTTCGGTAGCCCAACAGTTGGGGAAAAATCTGGCGCTGTTGCAAGGCAATGGCAGCGTCGAGCATACCAACGCGTTGACCTGGTTGGCAGGCAACGGGCAGCCTTTTGACGTGGTGTTTCTCGATCCCCCGTTCCGTAAAGGGTTGCTGGCCGAAACCGTCACGCTGCTGGAGCAACAGGGCTGGTTAGCGAACGAAGCCTGGATTTACGTGGAGGCCGAAGCCGAAAGCGCCGCCACCGATGTTCCTGCAACCTGGACACTGCACCGCGAGAAGGTCGCCGGTCAGGTAGCCTACCGTCTTTACCTCCGTACTCTTGAAGAGAAAACCGAACATGCTGATTAATCTGGGCCGTCTGCTGATGCTGTGCGTGTGGGGCTTTCTGCTCACCAACCTGTTTCATCCGTACCCCAAGCCACTGACCTACTTCATCAACGTAGCCTTGTTCTTTATGGTGGTGATGCATGGGCTACAGCTGGTGTTGCTGAAATCCACCCAGCCGAAAGATCAGCCCATCAGCCGCTGGCTGGAAACCAAGATCTTTATTTTTGGCGTGTTTGAGCTGTTGGACTGGCAGAAAAAACAGCCGCCACTAAAGAAAAAATAGACTTTTAACGGGCGCCGCATGCGGTGCCCCTACGATTTCTGCGCCGTGAAGGAGATAAAGCGGGTGCCCTGCAGGCTCAGCGTACCCTGAGCGCCTTTATCTATTTGATTATATTGCTGCTGAGGCAGCGGTATTTTGATCTCGCCACCGCCCGTCAACGGGCGGAAATACACTTCGTAACGCATATCTTCCACTACAATATTTTCCCGCTGCCGCGAACGACGATTCGGCGAGGGGAACTCACGCTTGGCACTGACCTCCACTTGTAATGTACGCACCGGCTGGCGGTCATTATCCGCATCCTGACGACGTTTGTTGAGATATTGGCGGGTCGCCAGCACCGCAATCAGCGCGATCACGGCAACAAAGAACAACGGTGGTTTACTCATCAAAGGCTTTCCTCTTTACCCGGCGGATTTCATTGCGTCTAAAACCGCGTAAACATAGCATTCAGAAGAAAGCATTGTCGAACCCACGTGCGCTGCTTACACTGGGAAAGTAACAACCTGGAGCTGGTTATCCCGGCTCCCATCATGAATAAGGAAGACATATGAGTTGGCCGTTCCTTGCCGTATTTTTTTCCGGTTGGTTGTTCGTTGATGCCTCCTATCGCGGCCCGCGCTGGCAGCGCTGGGTGTTTAAACCGGTCACCTTGCTGCTGTTGCTGTTATTGGCCTGGCAGGCCCCGGTATTAGGCCCCGCGGGTTACCTGATCGTTCTGGGCCTGTTGGCGACGCTGGCGGGCGATGCCTTGCTGCTGTTGCCACGTGAGCGGGTACTGTACGCCATCGGCGCTTTCTTCCTCTCACAACTGCTGTATACCCTGAGCTTTGCCAGCCAGATGACCTTCAGCCTGTTCTGGCCCTTGCCGCTGGTGCTGCTGGTGATTGGTGCACTGCTGCTGGCCATCATCTGGAGCCGCCTGGAAGAGATGCGCTGGCCGATCGCCACGCTGGTCACCATGACGCTGCTGATGGTATGGCTGGCAGGGGAACAATATTTCCTGCGCAGCACCGACTTTGGCTTCTCATTGCTGGTGGGCACCGCGCTGCTGCTGCTGGCCAATATCGTCTGGCTGCTGAACCGCTACCGCTTTACCTTCCGCGCGGCAGACGCCGTGGTCGCCTTCTGCTACTTCTCCGGGCATTTCCTGGTCGTTCGCTCACTTTATCTGTAATGACAGGCTGCGGGTGCGGGCAACCGGATCCGTAGCGCCCCTTCAATTAATAATAATTCTCATATCGCACTTGACTCTGGAGTCAGCTCCAAGGTGTAGAGTGGTTATTGAGACGATATTGGATTGCCTGAAGGGGGCGCTATGCAGACTCATAAACCGCACAATCACCAAGAGCATCAGCATCAAGAGCATCATCACGATCACAGCTGCGGCTGTAACCATGATCACGCCAAAACCCAGCATGGCTGTAGCAATGAAAAAACCGCAGTGGGAGCAACGGCTGCCCACGACCATCGATCGGCCCATGAGCACGGAGCCAGCTGTTGCAGTAGCGATGGCCCCGACGATCCAGATGAGGAAAGCGACAGTCTGGCTGCCGCTCCCCCTTCCGGCAGCCAGCGTTTCAGTTGGAAAGTCACCGACATGGATTGTCCCAGCTGTGCCAAAAAAATCGAAAATGCCGTAACGTCGATCCCCGGCGTCGACAGCGCTCGCGTGCTATTTGCCACGGAAAAACTGGTGGTGGATGCCCAATCCGACGTCAGCATGCGGATCCAGGAGGCGGTAAAACAGGCTGGCTTTACCCTGTTGGGGACTACCCCTGCGGCAATAGGCGATGACCCCAAAGCCTCCCGCCTGGGCGAGTACGGCCCCCTGCTGTTGCTCTCCGCGCTGATGGTGCTCAGTTGGGTTCTGGACTTCTTCAACCCACGGCTGGGCGAAATTGCCTTTATCGCTACTACCTTGGTCGGCCTGGTGCCGATTGCCAGCAAAGCCCTGCGGCTGATACGGTCAGGCACGCCGTTCGCCATAGAAACCCTGATGAGCGTTGCCGCCATCGGCGCGCTGTTTATCGGTGCCACCGCCGAAGCGGCCATGGTGCTGCTGCTGTTTATGGTAGGGGAGCTGCTGGAATCCTACGCGGCCAATCGTGCACGCCGTGGCGTGAAGGCATTGATGGAACTGGTACCGGAAGATGCTCTGCTTATCCAGGATAGCGAACGCAAACGCGTGCCGGTGGTCAGCCTGCGCCCCGGTGACGTGATAGAGATCGCGCCGGGGGGCCGTTTGCCTGCCGATGCCGAATTGCTCAACCCGTTCGCCAGCTTTGACGAGAGCGCTTTAACCGGTGAGTCCGTGCCGGTAGAGCGCCTACGGGGTCAGAAAGTGGCCGCTGGCAGCCTGTCCGTCGATCAGGCCGCACAGATGAAGGTCACTTCCGAGCCGGGCAAAAATGCCATCGACCGTATCCTGCAACTGATTGAAGAGGCCGAAGAGCGCCGGGCACCGATTGAACGCTTCCTCGATCGCTTCAGCCGCTACTACACTCCGGCGATCATGCTGCTGGCCGTGGCGGTGATCCTGGTGCCACCGCTGCTGTTTGCCGAACCTTGGGAGATGTGGATCTACCGGGGTCTGACCTTGCTGCTGATCGGTTGCCCGTGTGCCTTGGTCATCTCCACGCCAGCGGCCATCACCTCTGGCCTTGCTGCGGCCACACGCCGGGGAGCGCTGATTAAAGGTGGTGCTGCATTGGAACAGTTGGGCCAAGTGCAAACCATCGCGTTCGACAAAACCGGTACGCTGACCGAAGGCAAACCGACCGTGACCGACGTACTGCCGGCAGACGGCCTCAGCGAGCAGCAACTGCTGGCCATCGCAGCGGCAGTCGAGGCGGGCTCACACCACCCCTTGGCGCAAGCTATCGTCAATCGCGCGGCGCAAAACGGGGAGGCGTTACCTCTGGCCGAAGGCCGCCGTGCGCTGGCGGGTATCGGGGTTGAGGGGAAAATCGACGGCAAAACCATCCTGATCAGCGCACCGGGCAAGTTGACGGAAAGCCAGTTGAATAACCAATGGCGCAGCCAGGTAGAGACGCTGGAAACGGCGGGTAAAACCGCTGTGGTGGTGCTAGAGGACGGGCAGCCTGTCGGTTTGCTGGCGTTACGTGACACCTTACGTCGCGACGCCAAACAGGCGATTGCCGAGTTGGCGCAGTTAGGCATTCGTGGCGTGATGCTCACCGGCGACAACCCGCGCGCTGCGGCCGCCATTGCCAATGAACTGGGGATCGATTACCGCGCCGGGCTAATGCCGGAAGATAAAGTGAAAGCGGTAACCGAGCTGAGCAAGCTGCAACCCACCGCCATGATCGGCGACGGTATCAACGACGCCCCGGCGATGAAGGCCGCCAGCATTGGTATTGCGATGGGAAGCGGCACCGACGTGGCATTGGAAACGGCGGATGCCGCACTGACGCACAACCGATTGACCGGCGTTGCCGAGATGATCCGCATCTCCCGCGCTACACACGCCAATATTCGCCAGAACATTACCATTGCGCTAGGGCTGAAAGCGATTTTCCTGGTCACCACTCTGCTGGGGATGACCGGCCTGTGGCTGGCCGTATTGGCAGACTCCGGGGCGACCGCGCTGGTGACCGCCAACGCCTTACGGCTGCTGAAAAAACGTCAGTAAGACCATTCTATCGTCAGGGTACAACCCACTGTGCCCTGACGCTCTTACCTGAAAAAATAGCGCGAACAAGACGCACTTAATGCCCCTGCAAACCACAGGACTTTATTATATTCTCCAAGCACCTTTACATTACATACCTATAAATTCTATGAATTTATCAGGGTAATGGTCGAATGAATGAAACCACTACATCATTATAAAATTCTGAATCTGATCGTTGTTACCTTTATTCCTTCCCTGGCTCTGGCGCAACAGCCTGATACCGCCGCTACCGCACAGCTCATTGATGAAGCAAAACGCCCACCATTCACCCAAGGTGCGGCGATGCCAACCACCCAACACAACGCACCAACAACGGCAGCACTCCAGCCAGAACATCGTATGTTGCCGATTTGGGGGGATGAGGCTCGAGCCCGCGGCTATGAGCTGCCGGAACCTTTCGGTGTTGGCGTCAACTACATGAACATGCGGCAGAATATCAATGTCGACAGTATCAATTTTTCCGGACTAGGCTTGGGACCGCTCGCAATTCCGTCGGATTTGTTCAGCATCGGCGTTGGCAAAACCCGCGAACAGAGCAAAACGGAAACCATGCGTCTGGACACCTGGCTGTTTCCGTTCCTCAACGTCTACGGCATTGTTGGCCATACCAAAGGCAGTTCGTTATCTCAGGTCTCCGTGGACGCCGATCCCAGTAAATACAAAGGATTGGATCGTATCATCGCGTCTGCCGTGCACAGCCTGAACCGAAGCGGGCAACTGCGCGATCTGGACTTCAAGCTCGATTTTAAAGGCACCACTTACGGCGCAGGCGTCACGCTAGCCGGGGGCTATGAGAACTGGTTCACCACGCTCGATACCAACTATACCCGCACCAGTTTCAATATTCTTGACGGCCAAATTTCTGCACTGACGGTGACACCCCGTGTTGGCTACCGCTTCCAGGTGCCCGGTATCCATGGCCAGAGTAATCTGAACCTGTGGGTCGGCAGCATGTACCAGGATGTGCAGCAGGAGTTCCGAGGCAGCCTGTCTGATCTACAGATGCCCGCAGCGCTGCAGCCCCTGATCGCCATCGCCAACCAGAAAGGAGAAGGCCGTTTCGACGTGAAGCAGCATCTGCAATCACCTTGGAATATGCTGCTTGGTGCACAATATGAGATCACGCAGCATTTCAACCTGTTGACCGAATTTGGCTTTAGCCAACGCAACAGCTTTATGGTCTCGGGTGAATATCGCTTCTGATGGCGATACCGCTCCGCTGCCTGGCGCTGACCCTGCTCGCTCTGCTGCCCGGTGCCCATGCCGCTTGGCTGTCACGTCAGCAAGTTGATGGAATGCTAGCCCCTCTGGGTTCGGACAATCATTTCGACAACAGTAAAACCATCGATTGGGGTATCTTGCCCGGCCCGTTTTATACCCCAGAACTCGGTCTTGGCATCGGCACCGCTGTCGTAGGCATGTACCGGCCAGACAGCCTTGACAGCGCCAGCCAAAATTCGACGCTGGCGCTGAAGGGCTTTTTCAGCAGTACAGGTGCCTTCGGCGTTGGCTTTGAAAACTACAGCTTTTTCGCTAACGACCAATGGCGCTTCTTTGCCAGCGGCTCCCTGAATAATATGCCAACCTATTTCTGGGGCACCGGTTATCAAGCCGGGCGTCACGATGGTAATAAGGAAAAATATACCCAGCAAGCGTTCCAGATAGCACCACAGCTGCTGTATCGTATTGCCAATGCCACCTACGCAGGGGTTGGCTGGGATTTTTCTTCGACGCACGCCAGCGATCCCGATGGGGGAGATAGTAGCCTGTTCAAAGCTCAAGAAGCTGGCCCCTCATCGATCAGTTCAGGGATCAGTGGCTCGTTAAGTTACGATACGCGCGATTTCGTTTCTAATGCCAGCCGAGGCCAGTTTCTCAGCCTGAGCGACACCTATTTCGCGCCAGAATTGGGCGGCGATAGCCGCTTCAATACCCTTGCAGGACAATACAATGCCTATCACAGTCTGAGTGAAAAGAGCGTACTGGCATTGGACGTCTACAGCCGTCTGACCACCGGCGATGTCCCCTGGGACAGGCTGTCCGAACTGGGAGACGACAAACGGATGCGGGGCTATTACCAAGGGCGTTATCGCGACAGGAATACGCTCAGCGGCCAGGTTGAATATCGCCGCAAATTGAGCTGGCGGCACGGTTATGTCCTTTGGGCAGGAGCCGGAACCCTAAGCCGCAAAACCGGTGATCTGGGCCAAGGGCCTTGGTTGCCGACGGTGGGGGTTGGCTACCGTTTTGAATTCAAACCGCGGATGAACGTACGGCTCGATTTTGGGGTCGGGCGTGAAAGCAGCGGGTTTTATTTTCAGGTAGGAGAAGCTTTTTAATGCGTTTTATTGCGCTGATATTTTTGCTGCTGCTTAGCCCCATGCTGCCCGCCAAGGCCCTGGAAACGCTGATCACCTCGCAACCTACCCGTGAGAGCCTTGTTGCCTGGCCGGTGACTGAGCCACTCTCGCCACCGGATGGTTTGCGCCCTTGCTGCGCCTTTGGCTATAACCTCAAAGTACAGGCGTTAGGCATCCCGGTGCCGTTTTATCAATTGGGTAATGTCGTAGACGCCGATCGGCTTGGCGCACATCACTATAATGACAGCGCTTTCAATGCCATCGGCAACTTGCTGGGATTGGGCAGTGAGCAATTGGGGTTGGTCTACACCTATCGTGGGGGATTTATCGACATCGCTCACGTTCGCGATACTGCCGACAATACCCTGTTCCTGTTCAGCCAGCTGTTGCCTAAGCTGGGCCAGCAATGGACTCTCGATCTTGGCCCGGAATTGGCAAAGCGTCGTATACAACTGAACGCCTTTACCCCACCACGAGAGGCTGCCCAACGCTATACGTTAGCGGCTTACCTGGCCGGAGAGCTCGCCTTCCAGATGGCGGCATGGCATGAAGTGGCACAGTGGTACGGCTACCAATCGGTGCCCGGATTTCCTGAACAGATTTCTGCATTTACGCCAGAGGATTTGTATTCCAACCTGCTGGGGGCAAGGTTGGCGATCGACGCTATCCTGCAAGGGCGCGCGGTATCCGTTGCCAGTTACAATAGCGCAATGGAAACGCTGATACCCGAGGCATTGCACCAGCTTGGCGCAGTTTCAATCACCGAAACCCAGCGGCAATTTGACGGCATTGACGGCGACTGGTGGGACAGCCACCGCCGAGTACCGGAGAAATTTTTAGTCTTAAAACGGGATTACACCACCAGCAGCAATCGCCTGCCCAATCAGCCGCCCTTCGAATATACCGCTCCGCAACGTCTGACGTTGCCACTACAGATTGAAGGATTAACGCTGGCGAAACTGGCGGAACTGCAACTCTGGCCTGGGGATGCCATGCACAACTTGCCAGCCCCGGCGCATTATTATCGCCCGGAGGATTTTAGTGGGTTGGCCTTACACGCGAGTGCACTGGACGCGCAGCAGATACTGCAGAAACGTTAAGCAACCGCTCAGTGATTAACTCTCGATCCCTTTGCGCAGCAGATAGCGATACGGGGCCTGCTCGGTTTCCTGAGCCACCAGCGTATGTTCCATAAAACGGCAAAAACCCGGGATGTCGCGGGTGGTGGCCGGATCGTCGGCGATGATCAGCAAGGTTTTACCGTTATCCATATGGCGCACGGTTTTACGCACCATCATTACCGGTTCCGGACAGCGCAGCCCCAGCGCATCTAGCGTCTGGTCTGCCTGGGCAAAAATGTCAGTCATACATCTCTCTCGATCTAAAACGATCGGCGAACCCTCGCCGGATCTGATTACCCGCTAGTTTACGCCGGTAGTTTTTCTGCGCAAGATACGTTAACGTTTGCGTTAAATTTAACCATTGCATTGAATGCCCAAACGCGTACCATGTCGCCGCGCAGTTAACAATGGGTTCCCTCACCCCACACTCAAAAAGGCTACATTATGTATTCGTTTACCGATCGACAACGCTTAATCGCGTTGGTTTGGCTATCGCTATTCCACATCGCCATCATTACTTCCAGCAACTATCTGGTGCAGTTACCGATCAGCATTTTCGGCTTTCACACCACCTGGGGTGCCTTCACTTTTCCGTTTATCTTCCTGGCCACTGACCTGACCGTACGGATCTTCGGAGCCCCGCTGGCACGCAGGATTATCCTTGCCGTGATGGTCCCGGCGCTGTTTATCTCCTATGTGATCTCCACCGTCACTTTCCAGGGCGAGTGGCAAGGCTTTGCCGCCTTGGCCAGCTTCAACCTGCTTGTGGCGCGTATCGCCGCCGCCAGCTTTATGGCGTACGTGCTGGGCCAGATCCTGGACGTACAGGTGTTCAACCGCCTGCGCCAACGCAGCGCCTGGTGGGTTGCTCCCGCCGCGGCCATGTTCCTTGGCAATATCAGCGATACCCTGGCCTTCTTCTTTATCGCCTTCTACAAAAGCAGCGATCCCTTTATGGCCGCCAACTGGGTGGAGATCGCACTGGTGGATTACAGCTTCAAGGTGCTGATCTGTCTGTTGTTCTTCCTGCCGATGTACGGGGTACTGCTCAATATGCTGCTAAAACGTCTGGCAGAGCGCCAACCCGCCAGCCGGTTGCAACTGAGTTAATCCACCTTCTGGTTTATACTGGGCAGCCTGACTTTATGGTGGCTGCCCATGTGCTTGACCACTCGCCATGCTAATAATGCTCATTAGCCACAAATATCAGATTTTCACTCTAGAAAAGAAAGGCGAAGTAGACGACTATCGTCTATTACTTAAAAAACCTGTGACATCTTGCCATACGGTCAACCAACTCTCTCTGCAAAGGAATAAGGAACACCAGATGCGTAAAGTAACAAAATTGATGGGTATCGGCCTGTTAGTGCTTGGCCTGGCGGCCTGTGATAGCGCCACCAAAGACAGCAATGCACCAGCAGGTAACGCAGCAGCCAGTGTCCCAACCGGGCAACAGGTGAGTTTATTGGATGGCAAGCTGACCTTTACGCTGCCAAACGGTTTGGCCGATCAGAGCGATAAGCTGACCAACCAGCCGACTAACGTGCACATCTATACCGACAGCACCAACCAGCGTGCGGTGATCGCGATCGTCGCGGACAAGGCAGCGGACGATCTGGAAACCCTGACCACGCGTATGGAAGAACAGCAACGCTCCCGCGATACCAACCTGCAGGTTATCACCAATAAAGCGGTTGAAATTAACGGTACGCCAATGCGCCAACTGGATACCGTGATCACCGTGGCTGGCCAAAAAGCCTACTCTGGCGTACTGCTCAGTATGCTGCCAAACGGTAAGCAACTGACCCTGCAAATCACGCTGCCGGCAGATAACCAGCAGCAGTCTCAAGACATAGCGGCTGGCGTGTTCAATACTGTGAAGATCAAGCAGTAAGCGCAGTGGGCCAGCATGCTGGCCCGATTAATGCGTTACGCCAATGCCTGTGCCAACAGGGTGATCGGATGTTCACAGCGCTTGCTGGTGGACATCTCGATCTGCCATTTGCAGGTTTCACAGTCGGTGATCACCATATCCACCCCGCTCGCTTCAATCTGGCGAAATAGCGAGGCACCAATGCCTTGCGAGGTTTCATAGTTTTCCGACTTGAAGCCGTAAGTCCCGGCGATACCACAGCACTGCGAATCCAGCACCACCAGTTCCAGCCCTGGGATCTGCCGCAATAGCTCCAGCGTATAGGCCGTCCAACCCATTTTCTCCATATGACACGGCGTGTGGTAAGCCACCCGCAGCGGCATCTGTTTGAGCGGCAAGGTGCGCCCTTCAGCGATCAGGCGATAGAGATAACGCGTGGCCAGCTCCACCCGTTCACGTACCGCCGAGGTGTCCACCTCCAGCAAATGCGGGTACTCGTCACGCAGGGTGAACGTGCAGCTCGACGAAGTAGCCACCACCGGTATGCCTTTGGTCAGGACCGCCTCATGCAGCGATTCCGCATTCACTTTGGCCTGTTTCTTCGCCTGCGCAATAAAGCCGTTGGCGATCAGCGGTACGCCGCAGCATTTCTCACGTTTGAGCAGCTGCACGCCGATATCCATGGCGTTAAACACCTTGATCAGGTCTTTGCCAAGCTGCGGATGGTTGTAATTGACAAAGCAACCGTGGAAAAACGCCACCTGCTCGGCATAGTGCTGTTGCTGCTCTGCCTGCTGGCGATACCAACGGCGGAAGGTGCCAAACGAATATTTCGGCAGCTCACGCCGATGGTCGATCTTCAGCGCCTTATCCAACAGTTTGCGTACCGGCTTCAGGCCGGTAGTCGCGTTAACGATCGGCGCAAACGGCGTCGACAGAGTGCCCATGATGTCGGTATGGCTGAGGATGGCATCGCGCAGCGTCGGTTTGCTTTGGCTGAAATTGGCCCGGGCGCGTTGGATAATATCGCCAATTTTAACGTCGGAAGGGCAAGCCACTTCGCAACGTTTGCAGTTAGTACAATATTTCAGTGCTTCGTCGTAAAGTGCAGGATCTTTCAGCCGCAGGCGCTCCCCGTCCGGCCCGGCCTGTTTTGGCCCCGGATAGAGCGGGTTGGCCTTGGCAACCGGGCAATAGGTAGTGCAGACAGTGCATTTGATACAGCTCTCGAAGCTGTTGTCTGGTAACAGGCTCATGCTACAACCTCCTCTGCCAGGATCTGTTGGGCCACGTGCAGCGCACCGAGCAGCGAAACCCCAGCGCCACAGCCCTGCTGCAACGGATCGTAACCGCCAGCCACGGCTCCGATAGCATACAGATTAGTCATCGCCTCACCCTGTTTTAACGCCCGCAGCGCGGTATCGGTCTGAACCCCAAATTGCAGGTACGGCTGCGGGGCAAACAGATCGGCATCGCTCCAGTCGGCACGTTCGGCTTTGCTGTACACGTCGAGGCCAAATACCGGCTCACGAATGCCGTCAAAAGCGGCCACCAGGCCGTTGCTGAAGAAGCTGCCGCTGGCCAGTATCACCTGCTGCGCCCGCAGCGGAATATCGGTGTGATTGCGGGTATACAGACCGGTGACGCGCTGCCCGTCGAAGCTGGCACGCAATACGCTATCCCCCGGCATAAACACTCCACCCAGCTGCTGCAAGCGCTGGCGCAGTGCCTGATGCAGCCGCATACCGAGCACGGAAGGCGGCAGCGTGGGTAACAGATAAACGGGCTTACCGACCAGCCGGCGCAACGTCATCAACGGTTCATCATCCTCTAACCCCAGGCAGGCAGGTAGCAAAATAGCCTCTGCCTCACCTGCCTGGCGCGTGATCTCCTCTGCCAGCAGAGCCAGATGTTCTGGCAGATCCAGTACGCGGGCAATATTCACCGCGCGGAACTCGCTGGGATTATTACGTAGCCGATCCAATACCGGCAGATGCAAAAATGCCACCTCGGCCTTGAGAGCCTGCTCTTGCATCAATGAGCTGGCCGCCATCTGCGGTTGGAAATCCAGAAAGCCTTCAATCCCCAGTACGGCGATATTCTGCCACGGCAACTGGCCGTCCAAGGGTGAGACAGGGATCGCCAGGGGGCTGAGCCAGGTGGCACGGCAAGTCCCGAGAGGGGTCACGCGTAGATGGTTTTGGCTGCTATCACCCTGCATCTGCCACCCGCAACGCTGTAGCAATTGCTCGGCTTGCGTAGCCAGCGCAGCCACCTGTGTGGCCCCCATCAGACTATACGGATGCTGCGGAGCCTGCTGCGCCAGCGCGGGTAAGGCGGACAGAGGCGACGCCACCGGCGTCCCATCGGGCAGATGGGCCAGCAGATCGAGCGAGCCGGAAGAAAAATAGAGCGCACTTTGGCCGGAACTGACCACTGCGCAGCGTTTGCCATGCTCGGCTAAACGGATAGCACAGCTCAACCCGGCCAAGCCACCACCAATCACCACCGCATCAAATTGCATCATCCGCCTCCTGCTTAGGATCGCCCTGCGCATCCAACCCACATAGCCCTTGATATACCCAACTGGTGAATTCGCTCTCCCGCAGGGCATCGCCCCAGGCGATAGGCCGCACGCCTTTCCAGCGTTCATTGAGGAAATGGGACAGTTGGGTGATGGATTGCTGCGGCGTCACCACGTTAAACCGCGTCAACAAACCTGCGGCACGGCAGGCACACAGCTCACCCTGGCAGGTCCCCATACCAACGCGGGTACGGCGGCGCAGATCGACCAGATTGTTGACGGTCAGAGAATCCACCGCATAACGTACCTCACCGGCGGTCACCGCTTCACACTCACACACCAGGCTGTTGTCCAGCCGGTTGCCAGCAGGGACCAGGCTGGCGCGATCGCCATGACGGTACACTGCCGAACCCCGGATGCTGGCAGGCAGTGAAACCACGCTGCGCACCGTTTCTTCGGCGCTCTGACGGGAACCGGGCAACGCCACTTCCGCCGTGGTACAAAGGCTGTCAATGCCCAGCTTGGCGCAGACCAGGTCGGTGGCCCATTCGGCCATCAGCCGGTAAGTCATCAGTTTGCCGCCGGTAATGGTGATAAACCCCTCCAACCCGTCGCGCGCCGCATGGTCGAGCAGCACGATGCCACGGCTGACGTTGCGCCCAGAGGGATCGTCGTCGCTGGCAACCAGTGGCCGCACCCCCGCATAGGCACGTAGAATGCGCGTTTGCGCCAGTTTCGGGGCCAGCAGCGAACCTTCGCGGATTAATATATCCACTTCCTGTGGCGTCACCACCATGTTGTCTATCTGATCGTAATCGATATGGGTGGAGGTGGTACCAATCAGCGAGATGGTATCGCCAGGCACCAGAATGTCGGCATCTGCCGGTTTGCGGCAACGGTTAATCACCATGTTATTGATGCGATGGCCCAGGATCAGCAACGCCCCTTTAGCAGGGAACATACGGATGCGCAGATCGGCATACTCGGCAATTTGCTGGCCCCAGATCCCGGCGGCGTTGACCACCACCTGAGCATGAATATCGTACTGATGAGCGGCCTGATGATCGAAAACGCGCACGCCCGTCACGCGATCGCCAGTACGCAACAAACCTGTAACCTGATGATAGGTGAGGATTTGTGCGCCATGTTCACGCGCATCAAGCATGTTGGCCGCCGTTAAGCGGAAAGGATCGACGGTGCCATCCGGTACTCGCACCGCGCCGATCAGCGCCGGGTTAGCCGCAGGCTCCAGGCGTAATGCCAGTTCGGGGTCAATGGCTTCGGCCTCAATCCCGGCGCTGCGACAGGCGGTAATAAACTGCTGCTGAAAGGCCAACGAGTCCTGAGGCAAAGTAATAAACAGGCCGTCGGTACGTTCGATGCAGTGGTGGGCAATACGCTTGAGGATACGGTTTTCTTCAATGCATTCCCGTGCCGATTCGCCATCGGTGACCGAATAGCGTGCCCCGCTGTGCAACAACCCGTGGTTGCGGCCGGTAGCGCCAGTGGCGATGTCATGCCTTTCCAGTAAAACGCAACGCAGACCGCGCCGCGCACAGTCACGGGCAATCCCCGCGCCGGTAGCGCCGCCGCCAATGATGATCACGTCCGTTTCGGTGATTAATGAGTTGTTGCTCATCACGCCCCCTGAGCCTGTAGTTATGGGTTTATTTAGCCACAGCCAGTAGGGTCTTTGTTTGATAAGGAACAATAACGAACAGAAAACGAAAACAATATGGCCATAAAAAGCCATGAATGTGACCAACGTCACGCATTTGTGCTATTTAGTCATTCCAAAATGTTAACCGATCACTCAAAATCCGCCACAGTTTCATAAAAGTGTAACAAATGCGCCACCCATCACGGTGATACCGGGGGATTTTCTCTAGCATTGCGCTCGTTATGGAACATTTAACAACACTTCAGGTATCCGCAAGCTCATCTTCAGGACAGCCATTTCCTGTTGAGGCAATAAACAGATAAAGCCATCGGAGGCGCTCATGTTGAGTATTTTTAAGCCAGCCGCACACATTTCTCGTGTGCCAGTCGATAAGGTAGACCCGCTCTACCGTAAACTGCGCTGGCAAATTTTTATGGGGATCTTTTTCGGTTACGCCGCCTATTATCTGGTGCGTAAAAACTTCACCCTGGCGATGCCGTATCTGATCGATCAGGGCTTCAGCCGTGGTGACCTGGGCTTTGCGCTGTCGGGGATCTCCATCGCCTACGGTTTCTCCAAGTTCATCATGGGTTCGGTTTCTGACCGTTCCAACCCGCGTGTATTCCTACCCGCCGGCCTGATCCTGGCCGCTGCCGTCATGCTGTTTATGGGCTTTGTGCCTTGGGCAACCTCCAGCATCGCCGTGATGTTCGTGCTGCTGTTCCTGTGCGGCTGGTTCCAGGGCATGGGGTGGCCGCCTTGTGGCCGGACCATGGTGCATTGGTGGTCACAGAAAGAACGTGGCGGTATTGTTTCGGTATGGAACTGTGCGCACAACGTCGGTGGCGGCCTGCCTCCACTGCTGTTCCTGCTGGGTATGGCCTGGTTTAACGACTGGCATGCGGCGCTGTATATGCCTGCCTTTGGTGCGATCCTGGTGGCCCTGATCGCCTTCGCCTTGATGCGCGACACCCCGCAATCTGTTGGTCTGCCGCCGATTGAAGAATACAAAAATGACTACCCGGATGATTACACCGAAGAAGCAGAAGAAGAGCTGACGGCCAAGCAGATCTTCATGCAGTACGTGCTGCCAAACAAACTGCTGTGGTACATCGCGATCGCCAACGTGTTCGTGTATCTGCTGCGCTATGGCATCCTGGACTGGTCACCAACCTACCTGAAAGAAGTGAAACACTTCGCGCTGGATAAGTCCTCCTGGGCCTACTTCCTGTACGAATACGCCGGTATCCCTGGCACCCTGCTGTGCGGCTGGATGTCGGACAAGGTGTTTAAAGGCAACCGTGGTGCCACCGGGGTGTTCTTCATGGTTCTGGTGACCATCGCCACCATCGTTTACTGGCTGAACCCGGTAGGTAACCCTGGCATCGATATGGCCTGTATGATCACCATCGGCTTCCTGATCTATGGCCCAGTCATGCTGATCGGCCTGCACGCGCTGGAACTGGCACCGAAGAAAGCGGCAGGTACCGCCGCAGGCTTTACCGGTCTGTTCGGTTACCTGGGCGGTTCGGTCGCAGCCAGCGCCATCGTCGGCTATACCGTTGACTACTTCGGTTGGGACGGCGGCTTTATGGTGATGATCGGCGGCAGCATCGGTGCGGTGATCCTGCTGGTGCTGACCATGATCAGCGAGAAGAAACACCACGCAGAAATCGCGGCCAAACGCGGTTAAAAGCTAAGCGGGCGCAGCATGCAGCGCCCCTACCTACCCTTTATCGTCAATCTAAGGCCGCGCTGCGGCCTTTTTCTTACCTCTACAACATGGAGCAACACAGAATGCGGACTCAAACCAAAGCCCTGCTGACAGGGATCATTCTTGCCACTTCAATGCTCAGTGCCGCCCAGGCTGCGGATAAAGTGGTTATCGCTCACCGCGGTGCCAGTGGCTATCTGCCGGAGCATACGTTACCGGCCAAGGCGATGGCCTACGCGCAGGGTGCCGACTTCCTTGAGCAAGATCTGGTGATGACCAAAGACAACGAGCTGGTGGTGTTGCACGACCACTATCTGGATCGCGTCACCGACGTTGCCGAGCGCTTCCCGGACCGGGCGCGTAAAGATGGCCGCTACTACGCCATCGACTTTACGCTGCCTGAGATCAAATCGCTGAAGTTCACCGAAGGCTTTGATATCAAAGATGGTAAGCAGGTGCAAAGCTACCCTGGCCGCTTCCCGATGGGCAAATCCGACTTCCGCGTCCACACCTTCCAGGAAGAGATCGAGTTCGTACAGGGTCTCAACCATTCAACCGGCAAGAACATCGGCCTCTACCCGGAAATCAAGGCCCCCTGGTTCCATCAGCAGGAAGGAAAAGACATCTCCACCAGGGTGCTGGAAGTCCTTAAGCAATACGGCTACACCAGCAAGAGCGATAACGTCTATCTGCAGTGTTTTGATGCCAACGAGCTGAAACGCATCAAGGATCAGCTGGAACCCAAGATGGGGATGGATCTGAAGCTGGTGCAGCTGATTGCCTACACCGACTGGAACGAAACCTACGAGCAGAAGGCCGACGGCAAGTGGGTCAACTATGACTACGACTGGATGTTCAAACCGGGTGCGATGCAAAAGATCGCCCAGTATGCCGACGGCATCGGGCCTGACTATCACATGCTGATCGTCGAAGAAAAATCCAAACCGAACCAGATCGTGTTGACCGAGATGGTCAAGGACGCTCATGCCAGCAATATGGCGGTGCACCCTTACACCATTCGTGCCGATAAGCTGCCGAAATACGTCACCGACGTGAACCAACTGTTCGACGCGATTTACAATCAGGCGGGCGTTGACGGCGTGTTTACCGACTTCCCGGACAAGGGCGTACAGTTCCTGCAAAAGCAGGGGCAACATAAGTAACGACGACTCCCCCACCGGGTTACCCCGGTGGGGATCAGAACCAAGCCTGCCGTAACAGCAAAGCACTCACATAAATGCCTATACCAAACGAGGCATGGGCGATCAGGCTACGCTGGCGTGCAACATTGGGCTGCGGCGTTCTGGCAGCCGCGAAGCCAAAACCGAAACTGGGCTGCATCAGGAAAAATGGCGCAACTACGCTGATAATCCCCATCGCCAGAGCGGGCAGGAAGGTTGGCTGTTCGAGCCAGGCTGGCCCCATGATGATGAGAAATAGCCAGGTAAAGACGATACCGATCAGGTAATGCGCCCCCCACCCCATCAAAGTTTCGCCCTTGACCGGCGTTGCCTGCACAATGGTGTGGTGAACCCACTTCCCCCTTGGCATATGCCCGATCCAGCGCCCAACTAGCCGATAGTTGAGCGAAGGGATATTAAACAGGCGTTTCTGCCCTATTGCCCAGAGATCCATGATCAGGGTCGCAGCGATCCCGAGTACGGTGGCGTGTAATAGCATATCCATCAAGCGGCCCTTTTGAGCTGGCTAGCGTCAGCCAGTTTTGATATCCTAACATTCAATTAATAAATTGAATGATGATTTAACGAGGACCGCATGTCAACACTCAGTGATGATAGCCAACGCCTGGTGTTTAACGAGTTTGCCGAAATCACCCGCTCACTGGGCAATGTGCATCGCCTGGTGCTGCTTGAACATATCGCCCAAGGAGAAAGGCCAGTAGAAAGGCTGGCCGAACTGGCTGGCCTGACGATAGCCAACGCCTCCCAGCATCTGCAACACCTCAAACGCGCCGGTTTTGTGCAATCACGCCGGGAGGGAAAACACGTTTACTACCGTTTGGGGGATGGGCCTGTGCAACCTCTGCTGGCCGCTATCCGCCAGTTTATGGAGTTCCGCCATAATGAGATCGGCAGCTTTGTCGCCGACACCCTCAACCAGCGCGAGCGTCTGGAATCCATTTCCCGCGCCGAGTTGCTGCGCCGACTGCATGAAGGTGATGTCACATTGCTGGATGTGCGGCCAGCGGAAGAGTTCGCCTCTGGCCATCTGCCTAACGCCATTAACATCCCGGTGGAAGAATTGGCAAGCCGACTGCCTGAGTTACTCAAGCAGCAGGAGGTGGTAGCCTATTGTCGCGGGCCTTATTGTGCGCTGTCTGTTAATGCCATGAAGACGTTACGCGCCAACGGATTTACCGCTCGCTGTCTGGAAGATGGTTTTCCGGAATGGAAAGCGGCGGGATTGGAAGTGCAAAACGACGGGTAGGACGTTGATTTGCCACTCTGGCAATAATGAGTCTCCTCCTTGATTATTACTCTAGGTGATGAAAGGATACGGCCGTCGGCGATTGATAAGGAAAAGAGATCGTGGAACGTTCAGTGTTACTGCATCATATCAAGACGTCTTGTTATGCCCTTTCCGCCATAGTGCTGACCGGTTGGGTCACCGATGCGCTGAATGAAGGGCTGATCTTCAAGATGATATTGCGCTTCTTCCGCCCGGATGACGTCGAGCGCTATGCGCACCCGTTTACCGATCTGACCAGTTTCTTCATCTGGTTTATCCCGCTGTTGTTTACCACGCTGCTGTTGCTGTTGGCCTCGGTCATGACGTTACACCACGTTAAAAAACCCCATATCTACCGCATCACCAAGAAAAAACCGCTGCTGCACGGCCCACATGTGGTCGGCACCCCGGCGGTTGGCAAAGTTGTGCCGTTCCTGCAAACCTATACCAATGCAGAGAAACTGTCGTTGCTGCTCCCTCAAGCCTTACAGCTTGAGTATCAGACCGAACTGGCCAGCATTGAAGGGGCAAGAGAGGTTGAGATCCACCTGCTGAAAGAAAATGACGATCTGCAAAAAATCGCGCTTGAGCTGGAACAGTGGGTAAAGAAACAGTTGAAAAACAGACCGGCTGATAACGTCAGCCGCCTGTTCATGGATATTACCTACGCCACACCGCTGCACAGCGCCGCCGCTTTATTTTGCAGCCTGGATCAGGATATCGAGCTGATCCAAGGTACCCCGGACGGCAAATTATCTTCGTACGATTTGGTCTGCAAGGTCCAGGAATAATGCTTCACAGCTGACCATGGAATGTGAGCCAGGTCGCTCGGTGGGCGCAGCCGGTGAAGACTGCGCCCCGATCAGTTAAATCGAGTACATTTTACGCAGGTAATGAGGCACGGCGTCGTCAACGTTGGAGCCAATCACTTCCAGCTCCGGCAACTTGTCTTTCAGACGCTGCTGGGCATCCTGCATGATGCAGCCTTTCCCCGCCATCGACAGCATTTCCAGATCGTTCATACCGTCGCCAAAGGCGATGCACTCGTTGAGCGAATAGCCGATGATCTTGGCCACCTCTTCCAACGCATGGCCTTTCGATACGCCACCGGCCATCACTTCCAGGCAGGTTGGGAACGAGAAGCTGACGTTGACCCGATCGCCCCAGCGCGCGTTGATGGCATCTTCCAACGGCAGCAGCAAATCATGATCGTCGCAGGTGAAATACACCTTGCACACGCCATCGGTTTCCAGCAAGCCCGGCTCAAACAGCTCATATTTAAAGATCGATTCCTGGAAAAATTCTTCCTGCTCCGGGCTTTCACGGTTCATGAACCAATCGTCGTTGCGGTAGACGTTGGTCAGGATATCCTGGTTATCGTGCATCATGTTGTACAGATCGCGGGCGATATCTTCATCCAGATTGTGGCTGAAGATCAGCTCACCGGCGGTGTTATGTACCCGCGCACCGTTGGAGGTGATCATAAAAGCACTGATGCCGAGATTATCGCGGATCTGGGAAACGTCGATATGGTGGCGGCCGGTTGCGAAAACAAAGTGTACGCCCTGCTGCGTCAGCAGTTGCAGAGTTTCTTTGGCGTATGGTGTCAAGGTGTGCTCAGGGGACAGCAGAGTGCCGTCTAAATCGGAAGCAACGACGTGATACATAGCGATATGTTCTAACCTCTAGTGGAATTTTCGGCGGCAGCAGTACCGCCTAAGTGCTGAGCAAAGAAACGCAGGATTGCGTTCAGTGCCTCGGCGCGCATCGCGTCCCGTTCAAACAGGATCTCATGGCGAGCGCCTTTGATAACCCACGGTTTTCCCCCTTCACAAGGGTGCCCCGCGTCTGACAGTGCCTGACAAAAAGCGCGCTGGGAACGGTTGTCTACCACCCGATCCTCACCGGCCTGTAATAATAAAATCGGCGTAGTGATGCCAGCAGCCTGGGCAATGATCTGCTGCCCGGCCAGAATACTTTCCCTGACCCAGTGATAGGTTGGCCCACCGACCCGCAGCTCGGGATAATCGGCGTAATAACGCAGGTTGCGACGATAACGCTCGCGGCTGTGGGTCAGCGTATTGACCACATAGGGCAATGGCCGCCATTGCCCGGTACCAACCGCGTAATAGTCACGCAGCCCTGGGCGCTTTTCCGTCCAGTTCAAAATACCGTTGACCATCCAGCCCGGCATCGGCAGATAAATGCCCAACATCGGCGCACAGAGTGCAGCTGCAGCAAACGCCTGTGGCTCCCGTGCCAGAAACTGCGCCAGTATCGCGCCCCCCATCGAGTGTGCCAGCGCAACATGCTGCCGGTAACCCAAGGGTTTAACCTGCTGATGGTAAAACTGGGCAAAATCGTCCACGTAGTCGGCAAAGTTTATCACATGCCCACGGTGCGTATCTGCCAACATACGTCCGGACAGCCCCTGACCACGATGATCGATGATCATCACGTCATAGCCGCTGTGAAACAGATCGTACGCCACTTCCGAGTACTTGATATAGCTTTCGATGCGCCCCGGACTAATCACCACCACCCGCTGATGCAACGGGGAAGCAAAGCGCACAAAGCGGATCGGTACGCCCCCCACGCCGGTGAACTCCCCTTCTTCACGTCGCCGCCAAAAATCCAGCAGTGGCCCGGTCGCGAAGGCAGAAAACTGCTTTTCACGGTTTAACCATTGCGCGGGATCAAGGGTGAATGACGACATGGCCTACCTTTTAACGGGATGTTCAGAGAGGTGAATGTGATCTCTGGCACGGGAAATCATACTAGCGTATTGTGGCACAAATTGGTGACAAATTGGTGTATTGCGATGACCCTGGACTGGTGGTTAACCTATCTGCTGACAACCCTTATCCTCAGTCTTTCCCCCGGCTCCGGTGCCATCAACACCATGAGTACCGGCATCAGCCACGGCTATCGCGGAGCGGCAGCGTCGATCGCGGGTCTGCAGGTTGGCCTGAGTATCCATATCGTGCTGGTGGGGATTGGCCTCGGCGCGGTGGTCTCCCAATCGCTGCTGGCCTTTGAATTGCTGAAATGGTTTGGTGCGGCCTATCTGGTGTGGCTGGGTATCCAGCAGTGGCGCGCCGCAGGCGCGTTGGATCTGCACACTCTGGCAGGCACCCTGCCACGCCGCCGTCTGTTTCGCCGTGCCGTGCTGGTGAATCTGACCAACCCCAAGAGCATCGTGTTCCTGGCGGCCCTGTTCCCACAGTTCATCATGCCCAACCAGCCACAGGCCGAGCAGTATGTCATTCTCGGCGTCACCACGGTGGTGATCGATATCCTGGTGATGATTGGCTATGCCACGCTGGCCACGCGCATTGCCGGTTGGCTAAAAACTCCGCGCCAGATGCAGTTGCTGAACCGGATTTTTGGCTCACTGTTTATTCTGGTGGCAGGATTACTGGCAACAGCAAGAAAGGCATGATCGATTGGGCCGAAGCGTTCGGCCCGACGATCATTAACGGGTAAAAATCAGGTGCAGACCAAAACCGGTGAATAACACCCCGGCCAAGCCATCGATCCACTTCGCCATCCGCTGATAGCCCCGGCGCATGGCGGGTAACGCGAAGATGATCGCCACCAGGGTGAACCAGATAAAGGTTTCACCGGTGATCAGCGCGAACAATCCCCAACGCGCCCCGGCTCCCACATCCTCACCAACAAACAGCGAGAACACGCTACCAAAGTAAATCACCGCTTTCGGATTGGAGAGATTGGTGAGCAAGCCACGGATAAAGCTGCGGCCCGGCTTGGGTAACGCCACCTTCACCTCTGCTGCCGGAGCCGTCTGCCCATTCTGGCTACGGGCGGAGCGCAGCAGTTGCCAGCCCATCCAGCACAGGTACAGGCCGCCGCCCACCATGATAATCTGGTGCAACCAGGCCATCTTTTGCAGGATCAGGTTCAACCCCAGCAGCGCCACACTGGCCCAGACCATGACGCCAAGGGAGATCCCCACCACGCCCATCATTGCTTCGCGGCGGGAACGGCTGGCTGCGGTTTGCGATACAAAAAAGAAGTCCGGCCCTGGGCTTATCAGCGCAATCAAATGCACCATCGCCACCATTAAAAACAGCATCAGCATCAGTGATTCCCTTTATTCGTCGTCACCGTCAAGGTGAGCGCGGATCATCGCCATAAATGGCGCACCAAAACGTTCCAGCTTACGCTGCCCCACGCCGTTGACGCTCAACAGCTCGCTGGCCCTGATCGGCATCTGTTCGGCCATCTCCAGCAGCGTTGCGTCGTTGAACACCACGTACGGGGGGATGTTCTCTTCGTCGGCAATCGATTTACGCAGCTTGCGCAGTTTGGCAAACAGCTTGCGATCGTAATTACCGCCGTAGGATTTCTGGTTGGCGCTGCTGCGTACCTTGAAGCTCTGAATACGCGGCACTGCCAGCTGTAGCACCACTTCGCCACGCAGCACCGGGCGGGCAGCCTCGGTCAGTTGCAGCGCCGAATGCATAGCAATGTTCTGGGTGATAAAACCCAGATGGATCAGTTGGCGCAGCACGCTGGTCCAGTGTTCGGTGGTCTGATCGCGGCCAATGCCGTACACCGGCAGCTTTTCATGACCATATTCACGGATACGCTGGTTATTGGAGCCGCGTAGCACCTCCACCACATAACCTATCCCGAAGCGTTGCCCAACGCGGCCAATCGCCGACAGCGCCTTGCGGGCATCCTCCAGGCCGTCATAACGTTTGGGCGGGTCGAGGCAGATATCGCAGTTGCCACAGGCCTGCTGCTTGCCTTCACCGAAGTAGTTCAGCAGCACCAGACGGCGGCAGGTTTGCGCTTCGGCAAAAGCCCCCATGGCGTTGAGCTTATGGCGCTCGATATCCAGTTGCTGCCCCGCCGGTTTCTCTTCCAGGCAACGGCGCAGCCAGGCCATATCTGCCGGGTCATACAGCAGGATAGCTTCCGCTGGCAGGCCATCACGCCCTGCACGACCAGTTTCCTGATAATAAGACTCGATGTTGCGCGGAATATCGAAGTGCACCACAAAACGCACGTTGGGTTTGTTGATGCCCATGCCGAAGGCCACGGTGGCCACCACCACCTGCAAGTCATCCCGTTGGAAGGCTTCCTGCACCTGGGAGCGGCGTTCGTTGTCCAGCCCGGCGTGATAAGCCCCAACGCTCAATCCACGGCTTTGCAGACGTGCGGTGGTGTCTTCGACCTTGGCGCGGCTGTTGCAGTAAATAATGCCGCTTTTACCGCGCTGGTCCTGCACGAAGCGCCAAAGTTGGTCGAGCGGCTTGAACTTCTCCACCAGCGTGTAGCGGATATTGGGGCGGTCGAAACTGCTGATCTGGATCAGCGGCTCGTCTAGCGCCAACAAACGCACAATATCTCCCCGCGTGGCTTCATCAGCAGTGGCCGTCAATGCCACTACCGGCATGGTCGGGAAGCGTTGTTTTAACTGGCCCAGTGCGCGGTATTCCGGGCGGAAATCGTGGCCCCACTGGGAAATACAGTGCGCCTCATCCACCGCCAGCATCACCGGCGGGCAGTGATCCAACAGTTCGAGGAAGCTGTCCATCATCAGCCGCTCGGGGGCGATATACAGCATCTTGATCTGACCGCTGCGGCAGCCTGCCATCACCTCCAACTGCTGTTCCCGCGTTTGCGTCGAGTTATAGCAGGCAGCGGAAACGCCGTAGGCCAAGAGCTGATCGACCTGATCTTTCATCAACGAGATCAGTGGGGATACCACCAGCGTCAGTCCATCCATCACCAGCGCCGGGATCTGGTAGCACAGCGATTTACCCCCGCCGGTCGGCATCACCACCAGGCAATCCTGGCCGCCGATAATTGCGTTGATAATCGTTTGTTGACCCGGACGGAACTGCTGGTAGCCGAAGGTATCGCGTAATACCTGCTCTGCCAGCAACTCTCTGTTTATCACTGCTGCGGTTGACACACACTTCCCCATTTTTCGCTATCACGGTGCCTGGCTGACACCGTTATTACCTAAACTACATAATATCGTTAAGCATGACACCAACACCCAGCCGTGTCTGCTTGAAGTTGTAATCAATCATCGATTCGCCGTAGCCGCTGAATACCTGGGTATAGAAACGCACATGGCTGGTAATTGGGTAGCTCCAGCCCAACTGTGCGCCGCCAAAGCCGCTATTCCAGTTGTATTGGCCTTCGGCACTGAACACGCTTTCCCCCAAGGCATAGCCCACCGTCAGGCGGTAATAGCCCATATACTTGGTGATATCCGGGTTATCGTCGCTGCTGTCGCTTTCCGAGAAGCGGAACCAGGGTTTGACTTCGACCTGCCAGTCGCCATTCTGCGCCATCAGGCGTGCATAACCACGGTTCCAGCTACGTGAGGTAGGATCTTCACGGCCATTGGACTCATGATTCAAACCCACTTCGATATCACGCAGCGTCCAGCCGGCAAATTTATACGCCGTGGCCCAGCCGACAAAAATTTGCGGTTCGTAGTTGGTTTCACGAAACGGTGAAGATTCGCCATGGTTGGAGAGCTGCCACCAGGAACGCTGGGTGTAAGAGGCCCCCAATACCGAGTTTTCGCCAGCAATGCCACGCCAGATCGGAAAGGCCAGGCTGAGCTGGAACTTCACCTCATCCTTGCGGGCATTTTCCGCCCAACTGTAGGATTTGATCGCTTCTTTGTTCAGATCGCTGGTATCGGTATAGATCAGGTAGTTCGTTTCATAAGGGTACAGAGTGAACGGATTATCATAGTGTTGCAGCATGTTACCGATGATACTGCCACGAACCGCCGGTTTATTCAGATTCTTTTGCTCGGTGGCCTCATCAGCCTGCACCACTACTGGCGCAAACAGCATCGCCATCACAATCCCAGACAGAACGCGCATAATTTTGTTTACTCTCGAAAGATAAGGAAAAACCCAGAAATAAAAGCAGGTCATTTTACACACATTGCAGGATTTACCGCACTAGTGAATACATTTATCTGTCAGGTCTGGAAAGCAACAAAAGATAAGCATAAAATCCACAAGTTATTAACCTGGACTGACCAGTACATCGGCTGGCCAAACTCAAATGAAGAAAGGAATTATGTCACACACTCTGTTAACCCTCGAAGCCGCCCGCCAGAAAATAGGCGAAATCTTCGTCTATCACATGCCGTTTAACCGTGAATTGGGACTGGAACTACGCCGCTTTGAGGACGACTACGTTGAATTGAGCTTTACCAACCAGCCTAAGCTGGTGGGCAATGCCGCCCAGAAAATCCTGCATGGCGGCGTGATCGCTTCCGTACTGGATGTTGCCGCCGGGCTAGCGTGTGTGGGCAGCGTGCTGATGCGCCAGGATCCGCTGATCGAAGAAGAGCTGGCGGCCCGCCTGTCGCGCATGGGGACGATCGATCTGCGCGTCGACTATCTGCGCCCAGGCCGTGGTGAGCATTTTGTCGCATCCGCCAGCGTACTGCGCAGCGGCAATAAAGTGGCGGTAGCCCGCGTTGAGCTGCACAACCACGATGACTTACACATCGCCAGCGCCACCGCTACCTACCTGGTGGGCTAAAGTTGCCAGCTGGTTGTGCTCCACAAACCACACAATTGTGGGACACGGCCGGTTATCTTCAGTAAAATCACCGCATCTCCTTTTCCCATCCGGTAACCGTCATGGACGCTCAACAGACGCGGCAGGGCATTTTCTTTGCTCTGGCCGCCTATTTTATTTGGGGTATCGCCCCCGCCTATTTCAAACTGATCCAACAAGTCCCTGCCGATGAAATCCTCACCCACCGGGTGATCTGGTCCTTCTTCTTTATGCTGGGGTTGGTGTCATTGGGCCGTAACTGGCCACAGGTGCGGGCCGCCTGTAAAAACCGCAAGCGGCTACTGCTGCTGGCCGTCACCGCGCTGTTGGTGGGAGGGAACTGGCTGCTGTTTATCTGGGCGGTGAATAACCACCATATGCTGGAGGCCAGCCTGGGCTATTTCATCAATCCGCTGGTGAACGTGCTGCTGGGGATGCTGTTCCTGGGCGAGCGTTTCCGCCGTATGCAGTGGGTGGCCGTAGCCTTGGCCTTTACCGGAGTGCTGGTGCAGCTGTGGCAGTTTGGTTCGCTGCCGATCATCGGGCTTGGTCTGGCCTTCAGCTTTGCCTTCTACGGCCTGCTGCGCAAGAAGATTGCCATTGATGCACAAACCGGCATGCTGATCGAAACCCTGTGGCTGCTGCCGGTGGCCGCCATCTACCTGTTCCTGATTGCCGATAGCCCAACCAGCCATCTGAGTGCCAACCCATGGTCGCTGAATTTACTGCTGGTTGCGGCCGGGGTGGTCACCACCGTTCCACTGCTGTTCTTTACCGCAGCAGCCACCCGCCTGCGCCTGTCAACGCTCGGGTTCTTCCAATACCTGGGGCCAACGCTGATGTTCCTGCTGGCGGTCACCTTCTACGGCGAGACCATCGGCCAGGATAAGCTGGTGACCTTTGGCTTTATCTGGGCAGCCTTGGTGCTGTTCCTGCTGGATGCCTTATACCAGCAGCGAAGGCTACGCTGATTGTGCGGGCAGGGCGTGGTTGGAGATGAATCTGGCCATCGCCGGGCCAGTCAGCAAAATAGTAAACAGCCGCAGCGTCTGCATCGCCATCACAAAAGTGATATCGACCCGGCTGCCTGCGGCGATGATCGCCACGGTATCCAACCCGCCGGGGCTGGTGGCCAGATAGGCCGTCAGCAGATCGACCGGCAGGAACTGGGTCAACATCCACGCCAGCCCGCCGCAAAACAGCATCAGCGCGACAATCGATACCACCATCTGTGGCAAGGTGCGTAACGCCAGCAGGAAGATCGGCCGGGTAAAACGCAGCCCAACGCTCCAGCCAATCAACGTGTAGGCCAGCGCCAGCAGCCACTCGGGCACCTGTAACGCCATGATGCCGGTAGAATGTAATGCCGCCCCCGCGATCATTGGCAACATCAGCGCACCGGAAGGAATGCGCAGGCGCGGTCCTAACCAGGAGCCGATAATGGCCACCCCCATGGTGCCAGCAAAGCGCCAGTCGAGGGTAGGGAACCATTCCAACGCAGCGCTACCCTGCCCGGCCTGATCACCCAGACCAATTCGCGCCACGACCGCTGCTGCCGTCGCGACAAACAGTACGCGCAGATACTGCATAAACGCCACCAGCCGCACATCCGCGCCGAAATCTCCCGCCATCGCTACCATCGCCGATGCGCCGCCAGGGGAAGATCCCCAGGCACCGGTAGGACCGGGCAGCCCACTGAAACGCACCAGGCACCAGCCGGACACGCCGCTCGCCAACAGCGTCGCGATCAGCACCAGCAACACCAGCGGCCAGTCATCCAACAGGGGGGTAAGAATATTGGGCGAAAGGCTTTGGGCGATCATACAGCCCAATATCGCCTGCGCCGCAATAAAGAAGGGGCCAGGAATGCGCACCGAAGCGCCGAGCAACCCCATCGCGACACCGACAATCATCGGCCCCAGCAGCAAGGCGGCAGGAACGTGGAAGGCCTGTAGACCAAACCCCAACACCAGCGAAGCCAGCAGCAGGATCAGCCATTGAATGACGCGCGGGAACTTCTCCATCAAAACTCATGCCTTACGAGCCGATAAGCAGTGGGGATATTCTACCCCGGTTTAACGGGCGAAGGAGGGATCATTGAAGATAAAATGGGGCGATGGTGCAGACCACCACCCGAAGCGTACGAGAGCCGGATTTAAAGCCAGTTCTTGCGTTTGAAGTAGAGATAAGGTGCCAGCCCCGCCACGATCATCAACGCTATCGCCCCCGGGTAGCCGAACGACCAACGCAGCTCGGGCATAAACTCAAAGTTCATCCCGTAGCTTGAAGCCACCAACGTCGGCGGCAGGAATACTACCGAAACCACCGAGAAGATCTTGATGATGCGGTTCTGTTCGATGTTGATAAAGCCCATCGCCGCCTGCATCAGGAAGTTGACCTTCTGGAACAACGATTCGTTATGGGGCAGCAGGGATTCAATATCGCGCAGCACTTCCCGCGCCTGTTCCAGCTGGCTGGTTGGCAAACGCGCCTTGCGCACCAGGAAATTCAGCGCACGTTGGGTATCCATCAGACACAGGCGTACCTTCCAACCGATATCTTCCTGCTCGGCCAGCGTGGACAGCGCTTCATCATATTCGTCGCCCTGATGCCCTTCCATAATCACCCGGCTGAGCTTTTCCAGATCGCTGTAGACGTTTTCTATCTCGTCGGCCAGCTGTTCAATTTTGGTTTCAAACAGATCCAGCAGCAGCTCGTAGGCGTTGCCGTCCACCATCCGCATATTGCGCGCACGCATCCGGTAAAGCCGGAAAGCGGGCAGTTCGCGTTCACGCAGGGTATACAGGCGGCCATCGCGGATGGTGAATGCCACGGTAGAGTTGCCCGCGTGATCTTCGGCGTCTTCGTAGTAGAAAAAGGAGTGGATATGCAGGCCGTCATCATCTTCGAAGAAACGGGCCGAGGCTTCGATATCATCCAGTTCGGGGCGTGTCGCCAGACTTTGGCCCAACTCACTTTGCACGCGCTCGCGTTCGCCTTCCTCCGGCTCAACCAGGTCAACCCACAGCGACGAGGTCAAATCATCTGAGTCATCCAACTCCAGACGGGATAAGCGGCTGTTATCTAATTTAAAAGCGCTTAGCATGTGCCAAAACTCCCTAATGGTAACGGGGTAGACAACGCATTGAAGCACAGAAAGCGAGGGAAGTATGCAATACCAGCTCGTTCCAGACCATGAAGAGATCTGACTCGGAGCGACGCTGGGGAGGGTCGCCGACAACCACGAAGGGTATCAGCGCAATGGGATAGCCTTAGAAGTTGTACCTGGTGTCCAGGTCTGTGAGCCAGTATCTACTGGGTGTGTCCAAGGCGTGTGTCCTCATTGATATTCGTGCGCGCATGTTACGCCGAGAAGAAAAAGCCTGTCAACCGGTTAGGGCGGATAATCGCGCAACAATTCATCACGCTCGCGGCCAGTTTGTAACACTCCTGCAACCTTGGCACGCCTGATGGAAAACCTGGTCGCGATCTCTGACCGCGGCCACGAATCTTGCTAAGATTAGCGCACAGAAATATTGCGGATTGACGACATGAAACAGATTACCGCCCACGACTTGACGACCATGAGCGAACAGGCAGCCACAGTGCCACGCCTGCGTGCCCATCGTACCTTGCATGAAGAGTTGAGCGATCCGGTGCAGCGCCTGGCGATTGCCATGGAGCCTGGCACCTATATTCGCCCACACCGCCACCCGCAAACCTGGGAGTTACTCACCCCGCTGCGTGGCCGTTTCGTGGTGCTGCAGTTCAATGACGAAGGCGTGGTCACCCAACGCACCCTGCTAGGTGAAGAAACCAAGGTGCTGGAGATGCCGGCGTTGACCTGGCATGCGGTGCTGTCTGTCGATCCGGGTGGCGTGGTGTTTGAAGTGAAGCATGGCCCTTATCAGGCACTCGGCGAAGAAGACTGTATGCATTGGGCTCCACCGGAAGGTGGCGAGGGGATCGAAGCGGTAATGCGCTGGTATGCCACGGCCAAAGTGGGCGATCGTTTCGCTCACTAAATTATTGTCCCCTCACCCTAACCCTCTCCCAAAGGGCGAGGGGACCGATCGAGTTGGCCTGAAAGAACGGTGATACGTCATGTGCTTTTGTTGGCTCACCTTAGGTGAAGGGAAACTCAAGTTTTGCTGAGATTATCTTCTAGCCTCCAACAGAGCAGGGACTTTCAGCTCCCTCTCCCTGTGGGAGAGGGTTGGGGTGAGGGGAACGTTTCCCCGTTACACCGTTTCCAGCTTGGCGTAAGCCGCTACCAGCCACTTGATGCCTTCACCCTGAAACGCGATCTGCAACCGGCTGTGTTCACCGCTGCCTTCCAGATTGACGATGGTACCCTCGCCAAACTTGGCATGGCGCACACGCTGCCCCAGCTTGTAACCGGTGTCGTTTTCACTGATCGGCGTCCCCATCCTGCGGTGGCTCACTGAACGTGAGACACTGGCCCGCAGGCGCACCTCTTCCACACAGTCTTCCGGGATCTCACCGATAAAGCGTGATGGCCGGTGATACACCTCTTTGCCATACAGGCGGCGGGTTTCCGCATAGGTCAGCGTCAATTTTTGCATCGCACGGGTCAGGCCAACATAGGCCAGACGGCGTTCCTCTTCCAGGCGGCCACCTTCGTCCAGCGACATCTGGCTTGGGAACATGCCCTCTTCCATGCCGACGATAAACACCTGGCGAAACTCCAGCCCTTTGGCCGAGTGCAGGGTCATCAGCTGAACTGCGTCCTGATAGGCATCTGCCTGCCCTTCTCCCGCTTCCAGCGCGGCATGGGACAGGAAGGCCTGCAACGGCATCAGATCCTGATCTTCATCCTGGTAGCTGTACTGGCGCGTAGCCGTGACCAGTTCCTCAAGGTTTTCGATACGCGCCTGACCCTTCTCGCCCTTTTCCTGCTCATACATGATGAACAGCCCGGAATCGCGGATCACCCGGTCGGTTTGCACATGCAGCGGCATTTCGGCGGTTTCGTGAGCCAGTGAGTCCACCAGCTCCAGAAAACGCTGCAGGGAGGACGCTGCACGGCCCGCCAGCACCTTATCTTGCAGCAGCGCACGCGTAGCCTGCCACAGCGTCAGCTGGCGGTCTCGTGCCGCCTGGCGCACTACGTCGAGGGTGCGATCGCCAATGCCACGCGTTGGGGTATTCACAACGCGCTCAAAGGCCGCATCGTCGTTACGGTTGGCAATTAAACGCAGATAGGCCAAGGCATCCTTGATCTCCTGACGTTCGAAGAAGCGCATGCCGCCATAAATTCGATATGGCATGGCGGTTTGCAGCAAGGCTTCTTCCAGCACGCGCGATTGGGCGTTGCTGCGATACAGGATGGCGCAGTCGTTCAGCGCGCCGCCGTTGTCCTGCCAGGCCTTGATGCGGTTAACCACAAAGCGGGCTTCATCCAGCTCGTTGAACGCACAGTAAATCGAGATCGGCTCGCCTTCGGCCCCTTCGGTCCACAGGTTTTTGCCCATGCGCCCGTCGTTATTGGCGATCAGGGTGTTGGCAGCCTTTAGGATGGTGCTGGTCGAGCGGTAGTTCTGCTCCAGACGCACCGTTTCCGCACCGGGGAAATCCTTCAGGAAACGCTGGATGTTTTCCACCTGCGCACCACGCCAGCCGTAAATCGACTGGTCATCATCCCCCACGATCATCACGTTGGCCTTACCCCCGGCCAGCATGTGGATCCAGGCGTACTGGATGCGGTTGGTATCCTGGAATTCGTCCACCAGGATATTGGTGAAGCGCTCACGATAATGATTGAGGATATGCGGCTTGTTCAGCCACAGCTCATGGGCGCGCAGCAGCAATTCGGCAAAATCGACCAGCCCTGCACGGTCGCAAGCCTCCTGATAAGCCTGATAGATCCGCAGCCAGGTGGCTTCCACCGGATTGCCGTAGCTTTCGATATGCTGCGGGCGTAGGCCATCATCTTTCTTGCCGTTGATGTACCACATCGCCTGGCGTGGCGGCCATTGCTTCTCGTCAATGTTCAGCGCCCGCACGATGCGTTTCAGCAGGCGCAGCTGGTCTTCACTATCCAGGATCTGGAAATCCTGCGGCAGGTTGGCGTCCATATGATGAGCGCGCAGCAGGCGGTGTGCCAGACCGTGGAAAGTGCCGATCCACATGCCGCCCTGGCTGGTGCCAATCAGGTGTTCGATACGGTGGCGCATCTCTGCCGCCGCCTTGTTGGTGAAGGTCACCGCCATGATCGAGTACGGCGAGCAGTTCTCCACCGCCAGTAGCCAGGCAATGCGATGCACCAGCACCCGGGTCTTGCCGCTGCCTGCACCGGCCAGCACCAACAGGTTGCTGCGTGGCGCAGCCACGGCTTCACGTTGTTTATCATTCATGCTGTCGAGCAGGTCGGAAACGTCCATAGGCACCATTGATTGGTAAAGGGAAAACCCGCCTTCCACGCGCTTTCCACTGGGAATTTATACAGAGTTCTGCTGGGATTATAACAATGCTGTCAGCGATGCCAACTGCGAAATCTCAATATGTGGTAGAAGGCGGCTGTCAGCCACCTGCATCAGGCTGCGCTGACGGTCGTTGATCCAGCAGGCTTGCAGGCCCGAACGCAGCGCCCCGGCAACGTCGGTGGTCAGATCATCCCCGACATGCAGGATTTGGTCTGGCGCCACGCCCAGCCTTTCGACCGCCAGTTGATACATATCCTGATACGGTTTGGCGCGGCCATCTGGCCCGGAGCGCAGCACAAACTGGAAGTATTGCTCCAGCCCGCACTGGGCCGGATCGGCATTGCCGTTGGTGATCGCCACCAGCGGATAACGTTGCCCCAACGCCCGCAAGGTCGCGTGAGTGGCTTCTGGCACATCGATACGGCTGCGCCACAGGGCAAAGTTCTGCATGGCGGCATCCGCACCAATGGACGCTTCAGCATCGCGCAGCCCCTGACGGCTCAACGCCAGGTGGATCGCCCGCCAACGCCATTGGGTAACGTCGTGGTAAATCTCCGGATCCTGTTCCCGCAGTTCCTGCCGCAGACGATGGAAATCCGCCGACTGAAAGTGGCTCAATCCCGGGTGGTAGTTCTGCAGAAAGGCCACCGACTCATGCTCGGTCTGCTTGATCACCGGACGGTTGTCATACAGCGTATCGTCCAGGTCGAAAGTCAGCGCAACCAACGGGCGTAACGGACGGTAAAAGTGCATCAGGATTTCCCTCGTTTGGCGCGTGGATGCGCGGCATCGTACACGTTCGCCAGATGTTGAAAGTCGAGGTGGGTATAAATTTGCGTGGTGGTCAGGTTGGCGTGCCCCAGCAACTCCTGCACCGCGCGCAGATCGCCGCTCGATTCCAGCATATGGGTGGCAAAGGAGTGGCGCAGCTTGTGCGGATGGATATGGCTGTTGATGCCCTGCTTGACGCCCCACTCGGCAAAACGCTTTTGTACATTGCGCGCCGAGATACGCTTGCCCTGATTGGAGAGGAACATGGCATCATCCTGTGGCGCAAACAGATCGCGCAACGCCAGCCAGTGTTCCAGCCAGGTAACCGCCGTGCGGCCTATTGGCAATTTACGCTCTTTGCTGCCTTTCCCCAGCACCCAGATCTCACCGCCGCCCAGATCGACATGGCGGCAATCCAGCCCCACCAGTTCGGCCAGACGTAGCCCGGCCCCGTACATCACCTCCAGCATCGCGCGATCGCGAACCGCCAGCGGATCGTTGAGATCGATGTTCAGCAGTTGGTTCATTTCATCGACGTCGATATTCTTCGGCAAATGACGGCCACTGCGCGGTGTACGAATGCCTTTGGCGGGGTTGGCGCTTATCACACCCTGGCCGACCAGCCAGTCCAGAAAGCTGCGTAATGCAGAGAGGCGTAGCGCCAGGCTGGAAGACTGCAACCCAGCCCGCTTACTGCGGGCTGCCAGTTGACGCACTCTGGCAGCATCCAGCATCGGCCATTCGCTGACACCCAGTTCGCTTGCCAGGGTAATCAACGCCTGTAGTTGGCGCGAATAGCTGATCTGCGTCAGTGGGCTGAGTTGCCGCTCCACCTTTAAATAACGCAGGAAAGCGTCCACCGGCGGTTGCAGGTTGGCCGCTACGCCGGTCATATGCGTTCTATCCAGCGTTCCAACAGTTTTGGCAACATACGCGCCAGTTGGCCGAGCATCACGGTGCCCATCCCCTGTTGATAATGTTGGGTATCGCGGCTGCTGAAGATCACCATGCCGAGATCGCCCTGCTCCCCCAGCAACGACAGTGCCACGGAACCAACCTGTTTAGCCTGCGGCAGCAGCAACAGCAGCTCGGGGCAATTAAGGTTGCCGAGGTAGTGATAGCGATCGCCCAGGCGTTGAATACGCAGCGGCTCAAACGCCGAGCGCGCCAGGCCAAGATGGGTGAAATCCGACGGCGCGCCAATATTCCAGCGATCGGTAAACAGGCGGATATTCGCACCTGCCAGCCCAAACCCGCTCGCCCAACGCTGCAAGCGGTTGAGCATATCCTGCAGGCTGCTGGCGGTGGCCAGGTCGGCCTGTAGATGCAACAGGCTGCCAAACAGTGATTCGTTGGCGCTGGCCTGCTCCATCAGCAAAGTGATCCCTTCTTCCAACTGGGTGATTTGATTGCGCTGACGCGCCAGATGCCACTCCACCAACGATACCGTACCCCGCACCGGGTGAGGGACTCGCATCTGTTCAACCAACCGGGCATTGCGCATAAAGAAGTCCGGATTCTGCATCAGAAATTGCATCACCGTTTCATCATCAAGCTCAACGCCCGTGGCTATCCGATCGTCAACCTGCTTCATAAGTGAATAAATCCATCATAAACATGAGTGGCTGGGCCGGTCATAAATAACGGCTCCCCTGGCCCTTTCCAGCGGATATGCAGGCTACCGCCGGGCAGTTCGACATGCACCTCTTCCGCCAGCAGCTCTTGCTGGATGCCCACCGCCACGGCGGCACAAGCGCCGCTGCCACAGGCTTGGGTTTCACCGGCACCGCGCTCATAAACCCGCAGTTTGATGTGCTCACGGCTTACCACCTGCATAAAGCCGATGTTGGCGCGTTCCGGGAAGCGATCGTGCCCTTCCAGTACCGGCCCCAGCAGCTCTACCTTGGCGGTTTTCACGTCGTCTACCTGCAATACGCAATGTGGGTTGCCCATCGAGACCACGCCGCACAGCACCGTATGTTCCGCCGCGCGCATGATGTAGGTTTTTTCCGCTTTAGTGGCGCGGAACGGCACAATCTGCGGATCGAAGTTCGGCTCACCCATATTGACGCACACCAGGTCATCATCGGTGACGCTCAGTATCATGCGCCCGGTCTGGGTGCTGACGCGGATATCACGTTTGTTGGTCAAGCCTTTCAAGCGCACAAAGCGGGCAAAACAGCGAGCGCCGTTGCCACACTGAGCCACTTCGCTACCGTCAGCATTGAAAATGCGGTAATGGAAATCGAGTTCGGGATCGTACGGCGGTTCTACCACCAGCATCTGGTCAAAACCCACGCCCAAATGCCGATCGGCCAGGCGGCGGATCAGCTCAGGTGAAAAGTAGACGTTCTGTGTAACGGCATCGACCACCATAAAGTCGTTGCCTAAACCGTGCATTTTGGAGAACTGCATATCATACTCCGCTTTCTGGACGCGCTATCCGTCTGATATTTATGGCGGCATCAGCCACCATAAAGGCTCATTACTGGTTGCTCATCGACGGTTGCGGCTGAGTGCCCGCGGGTTCTTGTTGGTTTTTACTAACGGTACCGGCACTGGTTACCGGTTGCTCTGCCGGTTTGTCCTTCGGTGGAAAATACAGTGGGCCCTTCAGGCCACAGCCAGAAAGCCCGGCCAGCAAAACGGCCATCAGCGCATAGCGTAGTTGTTTTTTCATTTGCATTAATGCCTGTAATTCATGCGTCCAAGCTCACTATAATCGCAGGTGGATCATGAAAAGCAATAGGAATCGAATATGAACGATAGCGAGTTTCACCAGTTGGCCGACCAACTGATGCTGAATATTGAACAGACCCTGGACGATTTTGACGGCGATGCGGATATCGATTACGAAACCAACGGTGGGGTGATGACGCTAAGCTTCGAAAACGGCAGCAAGATTGTGATCAACCGTCAGGAGCCGTTGCACCAGGTGTGGCTGGCCACCAAGGCCGGAGGCTATCACTTTACCTATCGTGACGAGAGCTGGCAGTGCGATCGCAGCGGCCGGGAATTTTACGAGCTGCTGAGTGAAGCGGCCAGCACACAGTCCGGTGAAACAGTCAGCTTTAGCTGAGTGCTGCTGAGGGGCGCAAGCGACTGCGCCCTCGAGCATTAATGCAGCTGGAACTGTTGCTTCAGAGGCTGTGCGGCATTGCCGTCGGCGACCGTGATACACAGGTTCGACAGCGCATTGCTGCGAAATGGGATCACCTGGGTGCGGCCATCAAGATGGACTATCTGATAGAACTGCGGCAGGTTGAAGTTGATAAAGCTGGAGCCGTAGGTAAAGCGATCGTGTGAGGAGGAATAGAAGCGGCTGACGTCGCGCACCAACTCCTCTTTGCTCCCTTCACAGTGGTGATAAACCTCAACCCGGTTCGACTCATCCAGAATATAAATGTTGAAACCTTTATCATCCGTGGTGTCTTCAAAGAAGAACTGGATAATCCCCTCACTGGCAAAACCATCGACTACCGGTGGCAAATGCACCTGATCGGTTTCTACCTTGATTGACAGGCCATGCAGTTTGTTGTTGGAAATCGCCCCGTAGAACTCCACCGCGTTTTCCAGCTTCTGCACCGACACGCTCAGGCGTTCGAAGAACAGGCCCCAGGTTTGCCCGGCCACACGCACCGCTTTAAACCGGCCCGGCTCCAGGCGAGTGCTGGAAAGACGCAGCTCGATGCATTCGGAAACCAGCTGTTGAATGCGGGTACGGATCAGGCCACGCAGGTGCTGGCTATAGCAGAATACCTCCACCGATTCCGGCGGTGCAGCATCCTGATGCATCTTGCCCAGAATGGTCTTCAACGCTTCAAGCACCGACTGCTCACCGCTGAAATGCAGGGTGCGCACTTCATTCCATGAGTTGCGGTACAGCAGATCGATACTGCCAACCAGGCATTGCTGCTGCTGGCCAAAGCTGAACACATCCAGCTTGCGGAAATCGAAATGCACCACCTGATTCCGGAAGGCCGCCGTCGGGTCGTTTTCCAGGTTGACGATAATCGCCAGATGGCGAATTTCGCACGGGCTGTAGAGCGCTTTCGGCGTCGGAGCGGCCAGGCGCAGCGGGAAATGGTGCGATACGTCGGTAACCAGTTCCTGCAGTTTGGCGGGGTCGCAGATATTGCCGCTCTTGATATGCAAGCGGGTGCGCGAAGTGAGCAGGCCGTTGAAATAGGCCCAGGCCACCAGCTTGTTGAGATAGCGGTTATATTCCAGCGGCTGATGGCTGACAATCGAACTCATCTCCGGTGCCTGGTTGTACAGGTACCAGCCAGTGCGGTTGGCGCGGCCAATCGGCACGTGAATAAAGGTCAGGTCGTTTTCTGACAGGTCTGGTGAAATTTGCGGGTTCACCAGCGTCACCTTACCCGGCAGAGCCTCAAAGGCCGCGTACAGTTTACGGGTCAACACCCCGATATCCTGCGGGCTGGCACTGACGCTGAGATTGTTGCGGCGAGCGAAACGGATCAGGTTGCGATAGCTTTGCATCATCGCATCCAACAGTTCGTTATGGGCTTCGCGCACCCGTTCGATCTTCCAGTTAGCCCGGTTATCGAGGATCTCCAACCGCTCTTCGTCCCAACCCCACTCACTGACCAGTTGGCTGAGGATTTCCCGCCGCCAACCGATAGTGGCGTTGTTGGACTGCGACAGTTTCTCGCAGACCTTCAGATAGAAGCAGCGGCGAACCAGGTCAAGACGGGTGGTATCGTTGATTTCGGTCAGGTAGTGGGTGACGCGCTCGAGCATCATGCAATAGGCATCAAGGCCGAAGCAGACGATCTCCCCCTGGTGCAGACGATGTTTGATCCCCATCGCCAGCAACTGAGTTTTCGGGTATTCCCATGAATAGGCTTCGAGCAGCAGCGTTTTCAACACCGCCTTGTAGGGCGAATCAATGCTCTTATACAGCTGCCACAGGCTGGCACCGAAGTACTCTTCGGCAGAGAGCGTGCTCAATCCGCCGAGATCCAGCCACTCATTCGGGGTTAATACCCCCTGGGAATAGAGCGACAGCACATATTCATCGTAATGTGCTTCCTCTTCGCCCGGCACCATATTCCACAGGATGCGTTTCCCCGCCAGGCGCACGGCCGTGCGGTAGAACTCATCGAGCAACAGAATATGTTGGGTCGAGCCGCAGTCTTCACCACCCAGGCTGCCGCTTTCGTTATGGCGGAAGCGGTTTTCGTCGATCAGGAAGAAGCTGACTTCCACCCCCATCGAGGCCGCCCATTTCTCCAGCAGGCTGCATTTTTGCTGCAGGCGGCTGCGCTCTTCGTTGTCCAGCCAGGACTGGTGGCAGACCCAGATATCCAGATCCGAGGTGCAGCTCTGGCCGATCGAGGAGGTGCTGCCCATAGAGTAAAGCGCCGTAATCGGCAGTTCGCCCGTGGCCATTTTCTCAAACGGGCTGCCCCATTTGTCTTCTAAATCATTGAGATAAGCTTGTTGGGTTTCATCAGGCGTGTAGAGACAGATGCCATGGGGAACGTTACCGTTGAGGTAGCCCGGCATCAGTGGATGATGGTGGTGCAATAAGGTAGGCAGCAGACTGTAGACCCGTTGGAACGCAGGCTTCATGGCTGCCAGGGCACGATCGACACGTAGTTGGTTGATCGCATCCAGTCTTTGTTTCAGTGTCTCGATGTAGAGGTACAAGACGTCTCGCCTGATTATCCCGATGCTTGAAAAAAACCCGTATTCCCGCTGCGTCTTGAGTTTAGAAGAATTTTTGACGACTTATTGCTGGAAACGTGACCAATCTAACACTTTGCTGATTGACCGTAAAGGAGGTAAAGCGACACACTTATCCTAGCGCCTCTATAAACGATTTACCCGCAGTGTGAACTGCCGCCAACCTCCCCTCACGCCCCTTTGATTCCGTTGTCCTTTCTCCGCCTGTGGCTTCTTGCACTGACAGTTTTGATCCTCAGTGGTAGGATGGACGGCGAATTATAAAAACGGTAACCAGCATGTTAGACAAAATTATTCGAATTGCCACCCGTCAGAGCCCACTTGCCCTATGGCAAGCCCACTATGTTCAGCAGCGCCTGATGGCTAGCCATCCGGGCCTGCAGGTGGAACTGGTGCCTATGGTCACGCGCGGCGACATCATTCTGGATACGCCGCTGGCCAAGGTTGGTGGTAAGGGCCTGTTCGTCAAAGAGCTTGAGCTGGCTCTGCTGGAAGGCCGGGCAGACATTGCCGTGCACTCGATGAAAGACGTCCCCGTCGACTTCCCCGCCGGCTTGGGGCTGGTCACCATCTGCGAACGTGACGACCCGCGTGACGCTTTCGTTTCCAACAACTTTGCCTCGCTCGATCAACTGCCGCAAGGCAGCGTGGTCGGCACCTCCAGCCTGCGCCGTCAATGCCAGCTGCGTCGCCGTCGCCCAGATCTGATCGTGCGCGATCTGCGTGGTAACGTCGGTACGCGGTTGGGCAAGCTGGATAACGGCGATTACGACGCCATTATTCTGGCCGTGGCCGGGTTAAAACGTCTGGGCCTGGAACAACGTATCCGCTGCCCGTTGAGCGCCGAAGAATCCTTGCCCGCTGTCGGCCAGGGCGCAGTCGGTATCGAATGCCGCCTTGACGATGACGTCACCCGCGCTTTGCTGGCCCCTCTCAACCACCGCGAAACCGAAATTCGTGTCCGTGCCGAACGGGCGATGAACACCCGGCTGGAAGGGGGATGCCAGGTTCCCATCGGCAGCTATGCCGAACTGACAGGCGATGAGCTGTGGTTACGCGCGCTGGTAGGTGCCCCCGACGGCAGCCAGATGGTTTGCGGTGAACGCCGTGGCCCATCGGCACAGGCTGAGCAAATGGGCGTAGCACTGGCAGAAGAACTGTTGGCTGCCGGTGCCCGTGAGATCCTGCATGACGTTTATCAGGGAAACCCTCCGGCATGACCATTCTGGTAACCCGCCCTTCTCCCGCCGGGGAACAACTGGTGAGCCGCCTGCGCGCACTTGGCCGGGTTGCCTTCCATGCGCCGCTGATCGACTTCGCCCCCGGTAACGATCTTGCCCGCTTACCTCAGGGGCTGGCAGAGTTGCAGGCGGGCGATCTGGTGTTCGCCCTGTCACAGCACGCCGTCAGCTATGCCAGTTCGGTCATCAACCGTGCCGGGCTTCAATGGCCTGGCCAGTTGTCCTATTATGCTATTGGCCGCACCACCGCGCTGGCAATGCATCGCATCAGCAGCCTGCCGGTAGACTATCCGCGTGAGCGTGAGATCAGCGAAATGCTGCTGCTGTTGCCCGCGTTGCAACAGCTCACCGGTAAACAGGTATTGATCATGCGGGGCAACGGCGGCCGTGAACTGCTAGGCGAGACGCTGGCAGAGCGGGGTGCTACGGTAAGCTATTATGAATGCTATCAACGCAGCCCGGTGCATTATGATGGCAGTGAGCAAAGCGCCCACTGGCAACGCGCCGGGATCGATACGCTGGTGGTGACCAGCGGTGAAATGTTACAACAGCTCTATACTTTAGTTCCTGATTACTATCGCTCTTCGTGGCTATTACGTTGCCGCCTGATAGTCGTCAGCGAACGTCTTGCTACCCTTGCCCAGGAGCTGGGTTGGAGCACTATTCGGGTAGCTGAAAACGCAGATAATGACGCGCTGATCCGCGCGCTACAATAACCTGACTATGGGATGTGCCACTATGACGGAACAAAACACTCCATCCGCCGCGGTTGAAGAACCAACCCCAGCGGTTGAGAGCCCCCAGCAGCCAGCCGCTGACCACCGGAAAGGTAAAAATACCGGCCCGGTATTGGGTACGATTGCTATCGTGCTGGTCATCGCTCTGGGTGCTGGCGGCTATTACCACACGCACCAGCAGGCGCAGACATTAATCGCTGCCAACCAGGCTTTCCAGCAACAGTTGGCAGAACTGAAGCAGAGCCAGCAGCAGGAAAAGAGTGCGCTGGAAGGCTTGCTACAACAGCAGGGTAAAACGCTGGAGGCCGCCGATCGCGAGCAAACCTCGCTGGTGCGTCAGCTCAATGAACTGCAAGATAAGGTTGCCACCATTTCCGGCAGCGATGCCAAAACCTGGCTGCTGGCGCAGGCGGACTTCCTGGTGAAAATGGCAGGCCGCAAACTGTGGAGCGATCAGGATATCACCACCGCGGCTGCGCTGCTGAAAAGCGCCGACGCCAGCCTGGCAGAGATGAACGATCCGAGCCTGATCGAGATCCGCCGCGCCATCACCGAAGATGTCGGCACCCTCTCCGCCGTGGCGCAGATAGATTTTGACGGCATCATTCTGAAGGTCAACCAGCTGTCCAATCAGGTCGACGACCTGCGTCTGGCGGATAACAACCGTGACGAACGGCCGATGGATGAAGACGACGGCGAACTGTCCAGTTCGTTGAGCGAATGGCGTCAAAACCTGACCAAGAGCTGGCATAACTTTATGGCGGACTTTATTACCGTCCGTCGCCGTGATAGCAGTGCCGAACCGCTGCTGGCACCGAATCAGGATGTTTACCTGCGTGAGAATATCCGTTCGCGCCTGCTGGTTGCCGCACAGGCGATCCCTCGTCATCAGAACGAAGTGTTTAAACAGTCGCTGGAAACGGTGTCGACCTGGGTACGCGCCTACTTCGATACCACCGATCCGGCCACCAAGGCGTTCCTGGAAGAGTTGGACAACCTGAGCCAGCAATCGATCTCTATGGACGTACCGGGCGAGTTGAAAAGCCAGCCGATGCTGGAAAAACTGATGCAGACCCGGGTGCGTAATCTGTTGGCCCAGGCCCCTGCCACTCACCAGGAGGGATAAGCCATGTTACGCGTGTTATTCCTGTTTCTGGTGCTGATTGCCAGCCTGGTGCTGGGGCCGATGCTGGCCGGGCACCAAGGCTATGTGCTGATCCAGACCGACAATTACAACGTCGAAACCAGCGTCACCGGCCTGGTGATCATGGCCGTGCTGTTGTTCCTGGCGCTGTTGGTCATCGAATGGATCCTGCGCCGCGTCTTCCATACTGGCGCGCGTACCCGTGGCTGGTTCCTTGGCCGCAAACGCAGCCGCGCCCGTAAGCAAACCAAAGCAGCGTTGATCAAACTGGCGGAAGGGGATTACAAGCAGGTAGAGAAACTGCTGACCCGCAATGCCGATCATGCCGAGCAACCGGTGGTGAACTACCTGCTGGCGGCGGAAGCGGCGCAGCAACGTGGCGATGACTTCCGCACCAATCAGTATCTCGAGCGTGCCGCAGAGGCCGCCGATACCGATCAGTTGCCGGTAGACATTACCCGCGTGCGTATTCAGTTGGCGCAGGGTGAAGTCCATGCGGCACGGCACGGCGTCGATCGCTTGCTGAACCAGGCGCCGCGTCACCCGGAAGTGCTGCGGCTGGCGGAGCAGGCCTATCTGCGCACCGGTGCTTATGCCTCACTGCTGGAAATCCTGCCTTCGATGAGCAAAATCAACCTGCACAGCGAAGAAGAGCTGCAAGCTTTACAGCAGCAGGCCTATATCGGCCTGATGAATCAGGCCATGGCCGATGAAGGCAGTGAAGGGTTGAAGTGCTGGTGGAAAAATCAGAGCCGTAAAATTCGCCACGAGATCCCGCTGCAGGTAGCGATGGTAGAACATCTTATTGAGTGTGATGACCATGAATTGGCACAAAGCATTGTGCTGGACAGTCTGAAACGCCAATACGACGAGCGGCTGGTGTTGCTGATCCCACGTATCAAGTCAGGCAACCCAGAGCAGTTGGAAAAAGCGTTACGCCAACAGATCAAGCAGCATGGCGCGACGCCGTTGCTTAACAGCACGCTGGGTCAGTTGCTGATGAAGCACGGTGAATGGCAGCAAGCCAGCGATGCGTTCCATGCGGCACTGCAACAGCGGCCAGATGCGTATGACTTCGCCTGGCTGGCAGATACGTTGGATAAACTGCACCGCAGCGATGAAGCCACACAGATGCGCCGTGAAGGGCTGATGTTAACGCTCAAACAAAACGGCGAGTAACCTCTTCGGTTGGATTATCAGGGCTCAGCATGCCGTGCTGAGCCCTTTTCTTTGCCTGCAACTTTCCTTGGCGCAAAAAAAAACACTTGCCGCAAGACAAGTGTATAAAAGAAGCAATCAGGTCTAGGACAACTGGGGTGGTGCCTCACTCAACGTTTTGCCCGGAGTGTGATGAAGCCGTTGCAAGCAACCCTTTCATCGTTCTGGTGGGCAATAGGCACCCTAAAATCGGCTCTGCATCATTCCTGGGTTTATGAGGCCTAAGGCGAACATAAGAAGTGGAATGAGCATCTACGATAGAGATATTGCACTTCGCGTGCCAACTTTTAACTGATGAGTGCCAACGAGCAAAAAACAAACGCATTACATTGAATTTAAACGATTTAAAATAATTTCCGCCAGGCCCTTTGATTTTTCCCTCCCGTTCGCTGCTTTTTACCCCGTTACGGATCCTGTCGCCTTAAAACGACGGGTTAATGAGAAGTCTTTTTTATTGATTAAAATCATCAGGTTAAATGTCTCAAACTGACGACAACAGGCATACCCATAAAGGACAAAAGGAGACAGGTTGAAATTTCGTTGGGTTTGCCAAGATAAAGCCGCTCGATAAAACGACTGCTCTCTGGGGTAGGAATGGCATGATGCCGATATGCTCCAGAAGTCGTTGCGTTGTTTATCCTCCATTTCGCACCCTGCCATTTTTCCCGCGCTTATCTCTGCTTCCTTCTGATCATTCCCTTGTAAGGCCAGCTCTAAAGTCGTCTGTTTCCCCTCACCCCAACCCTCTCCCAAAGGGCGAGGGAGCTGTCCGGAGCGCTTGATTAGCCCGTGCTGCTTCGGAAAGTGATGAGTAAGAAGAAAGGCTGAATATTACACAGAGAAATCAACGAACTCGATCGCATCTCTCCCAAAGGGCGGGGAGCTGTCCGGAGCGCTTGATTAGCCCATGCTGCTTCGGAAAGTGATGAGTAAGAAGAAAGGCTGAATATTACACAGAGAAATCAACGAACTCGATCGCATCTCTCCCAAAGGGCGGGGAGCTGTCCAACGTTGTTAGCTAATCTGTGGCTTGGTTGATTTGAGGACAAATGCTGTATAAGTGTGGCACTTTCGGTCCCCTCTCCCTGTGGGAGAGGGTTAGGGTGAGGGGCCAGCACGATATCTCAGGTATCGGACACCCACAATGTCACTCAGATAAAAAGCAAAAAACCCGCTCATTGCTGAACGGGCTACACAAATTCCAGACGTAAAAAAACCTGCTTAAAAAAGCAGGTTTCTTTGAAATTGGTCGGCGAGAGAGGATTCGAACCTCCGACCCACTGGTCCCAAACCAGTTGCGCTACCAAGCTGCGCTACTCGCCGATTTCTTGTTGCTGATACTACCGAACTTTCCAGCCTATGTCTATGTAAATATTAAATTTATCAGACATTTTGTGTGTGGTGCGAAGAGAGGGACTTGAACCCTCACGTCCGTAAGAACACTAACACCTGAAGCTAGCGCGTCTACCAATTCCGCCACCTTCGCACTGTCACAAAACAGCTTTCAATTCTTTTACTTTACCCTAGGTAAAGTGGGGTGGCTAATGGGGCTCGAACCCACGACAACTGGAATCACAATCCAGGGCTCTACCAACTGAGCTATAGCCACCATAACTACTTTATCTACTGCTTACTTCACGCGGTAATCATACCACCGCAGCTCCTGCGCACAAAATTAATGGCGCGCCCGACAGGATTCGAACCTGAGACCTCTGCCTCCGGAGGGCAGCGCTCTATCCAGCTGAGCTACGGGCGCGTAGCGCCGTTGCGGGTGGGGATACTACGGTTTTATGCCCATCCTGTCTAGTGCTTTTTCTCAGAAATGTTGAGTTCGCTGACCCTTTGCTCACTCTTGCAGCAGAAAGGGCCCGGCAAGGCCCTTTTCTTAAGTTTAGCGCTGACTTTCTGTCCGCTTTTCAGGCTGATGATGAACTTTGTGCATACCGAATGCAAAGTAGCACAGGCTCACCGCAGCCAGGAAAATCATCCCCACCAGCAACGAAATCCGCGTATCCGGGTTGATCCCCATGCCAACCAGCACACAAATCAGGAAAGCGAGGGTCAGGTAGTTCACGTAAGGGAACATAAACGACTTGAAGCTATGGGTCTTCATCGCTTCTTTATGGGCACGGCGGAAATAGATCTGGCTAATCAGCACCACAAACCACGGCATCATGCCCGGCAGCACGCTGGCGCTGTAGACATAGACGAACACCTGCTGAGGATTGGGGATGACGTAGTTCAGCGCCGATCCCACCAACAGGCAAATGATGGTAATGGCAATGCAGTTGACCGGCACACCGCTGGCAGAAAGCCGGGTCAATGCCGCTGGCAGTTGGCGGTTCTTGGCCAGGGCATACAGCATACGGCCACCGCTATACATGCCGCTGTTGCAGCCGGAGAGCGCGGCGGTCAGCACCACAAAGTTGATGATACCGGCGGCGGCGACGATACCAATCTTGGCAAAGGTCAGCACAAACGGGCTGCCAGCGGTGCCGATGCCGTTCCACGGGAAGATGGTGACAATCACGAAGATGGCCCCGACATAGAAAATCAGGATGCGCCACAGGATGTTGTTGATCGCACGTTTGAGCGTCATCTGCGGGTTTTTGGCTTCCCCGGCGGTAATGCCAACCAGCTCAACCCCCTGGTAAGAGGCCACCACGATACACAGCGCAAACAGGAAGCCTTTCCAGCCACCGGCAAAGAAGCCGCCGTGAGCCGTCAGGTTGGCAAATCCGGTCGGCTGCCCGCCGTTACCGAAGCCGAAGAAGATCACCCCCAGCCCCACCAGGATCATCACGATAATGGTGGTGACCTTAATCATGGCAAACCAGAACTCCAGCTCACCGTACAGGCGCACCGCCGCCAGGTTGGCTAACGCGACCATGGCGACCGCGATTAATGCAGGCAGCCATTGGGGTATCTCTGGGAACCAGAACTGCACATAGACGCCGATAGCCGTGATTTCCGATATCCCCACGGCAAGCCACATAAACCAGTAGCCCCAGGCGGTGAGATAGCCGAAAAAGGGGTTCATGTATTTGTGTGCGTAGACGGCGAAAGACCCCGCCACCGGCTCCAGGAACAGCATCTCGCCCATCGAACGCATGATGAAGAACACAAACAGGCCGGCGATGATATAGGCCAGCAGCACCGAAGGCCCGGCCCATTTCAACGTACTGGCCGAGCCCATAAACAGACCCACGCCGATCGTGCCACCCAGGGCGATCAGCTCTATATGTCGCGCTTCTAACCCGCGATGTAAACCTTGTGGTTTTTCTTTGCTTGCCATAAATCCTCAGTCATATTTTTTATGATGTTGTTTGCCTGCCGATCGGTGCCGGTCATTATTGTTTTAGATAAGTTTAGGGCCATTCATCCCCCGCCAGGCAAAAGCATTCCGCACAATTTAGTGACGGGGGAAATTTTCGGGCGCTATGGTTTCGCATTTTGCCGCTATAAGCAAACCGCGAATTAAAACCTTATGGAATAACTGCAGGGGGAATGATTAATCGAGGTTATAGCCTTGACCACGTTATGGTCGATAGGGAGATTATTTGGGCAAAACAGACGCTGGAGCAACGGAGGGGCTGCTCCAGCCGGAGGATCACATCTTGCCGGTGTAGTAATAGCCGACGAACTTGAGTAGCCGAAGTTGACGGCGAATACGGCTCGGCTGGCTGAGCAGGCGGTAGAGCCACTCCAGGCCCAGATTCTGCCACACCTTGGGCGCGCGCTTCACATGGCCGGTAAACACGTCATAGGTGCCGCCTACCCCCATATATAGCGCCTGCGGATGCCCCTTGCGGCAATCCCGCATCAGGATTTCCTGCTTTGGCGATCCCATTGCCACGGTCACGATAGCCGCGCCGCTGGCACGAATGCGTTCAAACAAGGCATCCCGCTGTTCCGGCTTGAAGTAGCCATCCTGGCTGCCTACCAGATTCACATTCCACTGGCTACGCAGCTTCTGCTCGGTCTCTGCCAGCACAGAAGGTTTGCCGCCAACCAGAAATACCGGCGTGCCTTCCTGCCCGGCGCGCTGCATCATGGCTTCCCACAGATCGGCCCCAGCTACACGAGACACCTCCGCGCCAGGATACTTGCGGCGGATGGAACGCACCATGCTGATGCCGTCGGCATACTTGTACTCCGCCTCATCCAGCAGGGCATGCAGTGCCGGATCGGTTTCTGCATTGAGGATTTTCTCGGCGTTCATCGCCACCAGGGTACCTTGCTTTACCCTGCCACCATCGAACAGAAAATCCATGCACTGCGCCATGTTGCGAAAGCCCCACAGGCTGAAACCGCGCAGCTCATACTTGGGAACCGAAATATTTGCTTCCATTGTCACTGTTACCTTGGCACAAGGGAGCTGGCCACGGGAGCCAACGCGCGCTTGCGCATAATTCGAGTCTTGATAAGACCGGCAGCATCAAACAGCCAGTACAGTAATTTTGCCAATACCAGGCAGGCACCAAAAATGATGCAGAAGAACACCACGCGCGAGACAAAGGAATCTACCCCCTCACGCGCCAGCACGATGATATTAAACACCGCACCAAAGCAGAACCCTTGCAGAATCGCCGCCTTAAAGCGGTTCTGCTCGCTTTTGCCCAGTTCATACAGCCAGTCGAACCACTTGACGATCAGGCCCACCACAATGGCACCCAGCGGGATAAACAGCACCCCGCCCATCACCACCAGCGAACCAATCAGCGTCGGGGAAATTGCCAGGCCGGAGTGGTTGTCCAGCACTTCCCAGGTAAAGTAGTTGGCGGTGTTCAGCACCAGATCAGGCCGCCCCGGCCACAGCCAGGAAGGGATAAAGACATAAAAATCACGCACGATCGGGGCCAGCCCCTGGAAGTCGATCTTGTCGTAATTTTGCAGCAGCAGCCCCAGGTTCTCCCACGGCGAGAAGGTATCACGGGTCAGATACAGGAAAGTGTAGAACGCTTCCGGGCCGCTGACATCCAGGCTATAGCGTTTCAGCGCCAGCCAGAACATGCCGACAATGCCAAACACCCCTGCGGCCACCAGCATCCACAGCGAAATCCAGCCGCGCACAATGCCGATAAACAGGAACAGCGAGAAAGCGATGATAATGTTGGCACGGGTACCGCCCACGATCACGTAGGTCAGAATGCCAAAAGACACCGTAGCCGCCAGGAAGAAGAACCAGGCGCGCAGATCCTGCTTAAGGAAATAGACCACCAGCATCGCCGGGATAAAGAAGTAGAAGAAGCGCTTGAGCGCCACCCCTGACACATCGCTGGAGAAGATTTGGCTGTAGGAGTTGAGCTTGAACAGCAGGAAACCGTTCTGCATAAAGAAAATGCCCACGGTGCCGATCGCCACCAGCGCCAGCAATATCCAGGTGATATGGGTCTCTACCCGGTTCATGGTGAACACCGGCTTATGCGGCTGGCTGCTGCGCTTACGCAACCGGGTCTTGTAACTAACATAGTAAATCGCGTAGAAGCCGGTAGCGGAAAGAATGGCGTACAGCAGGAATTCTACTGGCACCACGGCCACATCAAACTGGAACACCAGCAGGCAGGTCAGCGGGAAGCCAAAGTAAAACGTCAGCAGATAGAGCAAGGAAAAGAAGACGTTAAAGTTGAAGCGGACGCGACGAAACTCCTGATAGGTCAGGGTCAGCACAAACAGCGCCCCGATCAGATAGACGACAAGCAGCCCGCCAAACTGTGCCAGCGTCATGGGTTTTCCCCCGCCGCCAGCGCCAATGCCTGCTGCCAGCCATCCACGTAGTTCGGATTGAAAAAGGCGATGGACTGTTTGTCCAGCGTTGCCAGTTGGCGCTGTGATTCTCGTACCACCGCTTCATCCAGCGAGTCACCATAGAACAATACCGGCAGATGCTGCTCGGCCAGGTCTTGCCAGAACGGGTTCTTGCGGCTGAGCACAAAAGGCACGCCAAACTGGATCAACAGGCACAGCGTACCGACCCCCTGCTGGCGGTCGAAAATGAAGTAGCCGAGATCGCACTCACGCAGGATATTGAGATAATCGTCAAACGCCACCTGCTGGGTCAGCAGTTGCAGATTCGGCTCGGAGAACAACTTCAGGCCCGCCGCGCGCACCTGGGCAATATAGGCGTCGTTATTGGCCGGATAGCCCATCGGCAAAATCACCCGCACCTTGTCACCAAATTGCTGATGGATCGCCTGTAACGCCTCAATATGGCGGTTGGTAGTATCGCCAGAGTTGCCCACCAGGATGGTCATCGGCCCAGCCAGGTTCTTTTCGACTTCGATACCTGTCAACGCTGGGTCCATCCGCGTCGGGAAATACAGCAGCGAGGCCGGAACGCGCGCGTGCCGCTGCTGGTAGTGGATCAGGTCGCCTCGGGTGGCAAACACGTGGCCCACCCGCCCTTGGGCAATGCGGCGCAGCATATAGAACAGGCGGTATTTCCAACTGGTGGCGTTTTCATACAGATCGGCCCCCCAGATATGCCAACTCACCTGGCGCGATTTGATCTTGCCACTCAGCAAGGCCAGCCACAGCGCTGCGTTAAACTGGCCATGCAGGAACAGGCGGGTATCGCGGTTGGCCTTGGCGCGTGCAATCACCGCCTCTGCCAGGCTCTTTTTGCCTGGGAAAGCCTCGATGGTCAGTTTGGGAAAGTGCCCCAACGCGGCCACGTCTTTGGCTGCCACCATAAAATGACACGCAAGTTCTGCGGGCAGGCGTTCGGCCAGCACGTCATTAAAGAAGCGCAGCACCGTCTGATTATGATGCGGGATATCAGATCCCAGTACGTGGATCAGTATGGTCATACTCGTCTTCGATAAAGAATAAATACGCAGCTACAGAGCGCAAAATACACGATGTAGGTTGCCATATAGGCCTGTGCCGCCCCCAATGCGCCGTGCAACGGGATCAGCCAGTGCGAGAACAGCGTCAGCAAGGCGAACTGACTGACCTCTGCCAGAATATAAAAACGTAGCGACGCCTTGGCGATCACCAGATAACCAAAGACGTAGGCCCCGACTTTCAACACGTCCCCCACCAGTTGCCAGGCAAACAGATCGCGCATGGCAACGAATTTCTCAGAGAACAGCAGCCAGATGGCGAAGTCACGCAGCAGCCAGACGGTAAAGCTGGCAGCGGCGACCGCGGGCAGCACAAACTTCAGCGAGCGCACGATCTCCCGCGAAATGGCGCTTTTCTCTTGCAGGCGCGACAGCGTTGGCAGCAGGTAAACGGTGAACGAAGCGGTAATAAACTGCAGGTAGGCATCGGAGATACTGCTCACCCCTTGCCAGATCCCCACTTCGTCCCAACCGTAATGCTCCGCCAGCAGGTTACGCATCATTACATAGGCAACCGGCAAGGTCACGGAGGTGATCAACGCCATCAGGGTAAACTTACCGAGATGGCTGGCCAGCGCCTTATCCCAGGCCAGCGCCAGATAGCGCAGCGGCAGTGCCTTGCGCCGCCACAGCATGAAACCGGCAGGCAACACCACCAGGGCTGGAACCAGAGCCAGCCCGGCCAACGCGCCTTCATAGCCGCCCAGCTTAAAGCATAGCGTAAAGGCAACCACACCGATCAGGCTGCCAGCGATCACCGCCAGCGCGTTACCCATCGCATCGCGATAACCTTTGAGGATCGCCAGGAACAGGTTGGCGTAGGCAATCCCCATCTGGATAAACGCCACCGCCCGCACCACGTTCACATAGTCACCATGGCCAAACAGCCCACGGCTGATCGGCTCGGCAGCAAACAGGAACACCAGCGCCAGCAGGGTTGAGAAACCCAGCACGATGCTGGATGCGGTACCCACCGCCATCCGCAACCGCTGCGGATCCTGATGGTATTCCGCCACATACTTGGTGATACCGTTAAAAATCCCGGCACCCGACAGCACGCCCAGCACGGTGATCAACTGGCGGAAGTTACCCGCCTGCCCGACCCCGCTGGGGCCGAAGGCCACCGCCAGCATTTTTACCACCAACAACCCCACGCCGATCTTGATCAGCGTGGAGCCAGCGGTCCAAATCGATGCTTTTGCCAGCGACATATCAGACGAGGAAGCTCAGGATGGTATTGATCACCGTACGCTGGTTGACGTCTGACATGTTAAAGAACAGCGGCAGACGCACCAGGCGCTCGCTCTCTTTGGTGGTGAAGCGGTCTTCGCCGGAGAAACGGCCAAACTTCTCACCTGCCGGGCAGGCGTGCAGTGGGATGTAGTGGAACACCGACATGATTTCGGCTTCTTTCAGGTAGTCAATAAACTCGGTGCGATCCTGCACGTCTTTCAGCTTGATGTAGAACATATGGGCGTTGTGCACGCAGTTGGCTGGAATGACCGGCAAGGCGATACGCCCCGCAGCCGCCAACGGCTTCAATGCATCGTAATAGTTCTGCCACAGCTTCAGGCGGCGCTGGTTGATCGTCTCGGCGGCTTCCAGCTGTGCCCACAGATAAGCGGCTTGCAGATCTGACATCAGATAGCTGGAACCAATATCGCGCCAGGTATATTTGTCCACCTGGCCACGGAAGAACTGGCTGCGGTTGGTGCCTTTTTCACGGATCACTTCGGCACGATCGATCAGGGCCGGGTCGTTAATCAGCGTCGCGCCACCTTCACCGCCAGCGGTATAGTTTTTGGTCTCATGGAAGCTGAAGCAGCCGATATGGCCGATAGTCCCCAAGGCTTTGCCTTTATAAGTCGACATTACGCCCTGCGCAGCATCTTCCACCACCATCAGGTTGTACTTCTTCGCCAGCGCCATGATGGTGTCCATTTCGCAGGCCACGCCAGCGTAATGCACCGGCACGATGGCGCGGGTTTTATCGGTGATCGCCGCTTCAATCTTGGTTTCATCGATGTTCATGGTGTCTGGACGCAGATCGACAAACACCACCACCGCACCACGCAGCACAAAGGCGTTAGCGGTGGATACGAAGGTGTAGCTCGGCATGATCACTTCATCACCCGGCTGGATATCCAGCAGGATGGCGGCCATTTCCAGTGACGCAGTGCAAGACGGCGTCAGCAGCACTTTCGGGCAGCCAAAATGCTGTTCCATCCACTGCTGGCAGCGACGGGTAAAACCACCGTCACCACAGAGTTTGCCGCTGCTCATCGCAGCCTGCATATAATCGAGTTCCGTGCCAACAACCGGTGGAGCGTTAAATGGGATCATGTAAACCTCTATAGAACCAATACGCGGTGCTTTCTAGGGTGGCACCGTGCCGTTGATAGAGCCGTAACGCGGCAATATTACTTATCTGAGTCGCGATCCGCAGGCGCTGCAGGCGTTGCTGCTGGCACCAGGCGATCGCGGCAGTCATCAGCCGAGAACCGGTCCCTTTTCCTTGTACACCTGGGAATGCCGCCAACAGGCCGATACGCGCCTCTTGCTGGCCGATATCACGCAGGCTGACAAACCCTTCTGGCTCCCCATCGCTGCCCAGCACAAGCAGGCACTGATGGTCAAACGTCCCCAGCACCGCTTTTTCAATCCAGGTGGCGTAAAAACGCCCGCTGTCCTGCGGCTGATACCAAGGCGCGCGAAAACGGCTGGCGGCAAAAACCTTGGCCGCCACCGAACGCAACAGTGGAATATCTTCAGGCTGGGCGATGCGGATGGCCGGTAAATCCAATGCACAATCTGTGCCAATTGCCAGGGCAAAGTCCACTTCGCCCTCTACCAGCCGAAATCCCACGCCAGCCAAACCATCGGCCAGATCCAGGCGCTGGGCCGGGATCTTGGCCTGAACCAGCGCAAACGCGTCCAGATCGGCAGTGGCGAGCACCGGAGCCGCATCGTCAAAATGCAGCTTGGCGCTGGTGAGCTGGAAATACTCGCTTTCCCAACCCAAAGGCTCAATATTGGCGTGGACGGACATGCAGTAAATCCAGTAAATATTTGCCATAGCCGGTTTTGGCTAACGCCTGCGCCGAGCGTCTTACGCCATCATCATCCAGCCAACCGTTACGCCAGGCGATCTCTTCCAGACAGGCAATCTTGAACCCCTGACGCTTCTCTACCGTCTGCACAAAGGTACTGGCTTCGATCAGGCTGTCGTGGGTGCCAGTATCAAGCCAGGCAAAACCACGCCCCAACAGCTCGACACTCAGTTCGCCACGCTCCAGATACATCTGGTTGATGCTGGTGATTTCCAACTCACCGCGTTCGGAGGGTTTCACCTGCTTGGCGAAGTCCACCACCTGATTGTCATAGAAATAGAGGCCGGTGACCGCCCAGTTGGACTTCGGCTTTAGCGGCTTTTCTTCAATCGACAGCGCGCGGAAGTTATCGTCGAACTCCACCACGCCAAAACGCTCTGGATCCATCACTTGATAACCGAATACCGTGGCACCTTTGAGACCCTGGACCACGCTTTTCAGTTTCGGGCTGAAGCCCTGGCCGAAGTAGATATTGTCGCCCAGCACCAGGCAGCACGGCTCACCGCCGATAAACTCTTCGCCGATCAGGAAGGCCTGCGCCAACCCGTCCGGGCTCGGTTGTTCGGCGTAGCTGAGGTTGATGCCAAACTCTTCACCGCTGCCCAGCAAACGGCGAAACGAGGGCAGATCTTCAGGCGTAGAGATAATCAGAATATCGCGGATCCCGGCCAGCATCAGCACCGAGAGCGGATAGTAAATCATCGGTTTATCGTAAATGGGCAGCAACTGCTTGGAGACGCCGCGGGTGATCGGGTGTAAACGCGTCCCCGAACCGCCGGCTAGAATAATACCTTTCATCTTCACTCCTGAACTTACGATAGCCGCACGGCGCTTACCGCCCTCCGTGCGTTCGTCTGGATGGGATTACTGGCTTAACCCGAGGCGTTCGCCTGCGTAGGAGCCGTCTTGAACACGACGCCACCAGGTTTCATTGTTCAGATACCAGGAAACCGTCTTGCGGATGCCGCTTTCAAAAGTTTCCTGTGGGCGCCAACCCAGTTCACGTTCAATTTTGCCCGCGTCGATGGCATAGCGCATATCGTGGCCCGGGCGATCTTTGACGTAGGTGATCAGATCGCGATATTTCGCCACGCCCTGCGGTTTGTTCGGTGCCAGCTCTTCCAGCAGATCGCAGATGGTCTGTACCACTTCGATGTTTTTGCGCTCGTTGTGGCCGCCGATGTTATAGGTTTCCCCAATCACACCTTCTGTCACCACCTGATATAACGCTCGCGCATGGTCTTCCACAAACAGCCAGTCACGCACCTGCGCACCATCGCCGTAGACCGGCAGCGGTTTGCCGGAGATGGCATTAAGGATCACCAGCGGCACCAGCTTCTCCGGGAAGTGGTAAGGGCCGTAGTTGTTGGAGCAGTTGGTCACGACGGTGGGGAAACCGTAGGTACGCAGCCAGGCACGCACCAGGTGGTCGCTCGAGGCCTTGGAGGCAGAATACGGGCTGCTTGGCGCGTAAGGCGTAGTTTCGGTAAACAGATCGTCGGTGCCGTGCAGGTCGCCGTACACCTCATCGGTAGAGATATGATGGAAGCGGAAAGCCTGCTTTTTCTCTGCCGCCAGCGCCTGCCAATAATGACGGGCAGCCTCCAGCATGGTGTAAGTGCCCACAATGTTGGTTTCGATAAAGGCCGCCGGGCCGTCGATCGAGCGGTCAACGTGGCTTTCCGCCGCCAGGTGCATCACGAAATCCGGCTGGTACTGCGCAAATACGCGGTCCAGTGCGGCACGGTCGCAGATATCCACCTGCTCGAAAGCATAGCGCTCGTTGTCCGCGACACCCGCCAGCGACTCCAGGTTACCGGCGTAGGTGAGCTTATCAACCACCACCACGCTATCGCTGGTCCCCTCGATGATATGTCTTACCACGGCAGAGCCGATAAATCCGGCACCACCGGTGACCAAAATACGTTTCAACGCCAGACTCCTTTGGTGTCCACGATCCAGGACTGCTTAATCTCTTCCGGCCTGATCGCCTTGAATTCTTTATGATCGACCAGCATCACGATCACATCCGCCTGCTGTAAGGCCTCAGGCAGTTTTTTCAGCGTAACCTGGCCCGCCAGTGACTTCGGCAATTGCTCAACGTTAGGCTCGACCGCCAGGGTTTCACCCACGTGCCAATCGGCGATCAGGTGGGCTACTTCAACCGCCGGGCTTTCACGCAGATCGTCGATATTAGGTTTGAACGCCAAACCGAAGCAGGCAATTTTCACTTCAGAAGCGCGCTTGTTGGTGGCCGCCAGGCAATCTGCCACGGCAGCCTTGACTTGATCGACCACCCAGAGCGGTTTGCCGTCGTTAACCAGGCGCGCGGTATGGATCAGACGAGCCTGCTGCGGGTTCTGCGCCACGATGAACCAAGGGTCCACGGCGATACAGTGCCCGCCCACGCCAGGACCAGGTTGCAGAATGTTGACACGCGGATGGCGGTTGGCCAGGCGGATCAGTTCCCACACGTTGATGCCTTGCTCGGCACAAATCAGCGAAAGCTCGTTGGCAAATGCGATGTTAACGTCGCGGAAGCTGTTTTCCGTCAGTTTGCACATCTCGGCGGTGCGCGAATTGGTGATCACACACTCACCTTCGAGGAAAATCTTGTACAGCGCGCTGGCGCGCTCGGAGCATTTTGGCGTCATCCCGCCGATCACGCGGTCATTCTGAATAAGCTCAACCATCACCTGCCCAGGCAGCACACGCTCGGGGCAGTAGGCAATGTTCACGTCAGCCTGCTCACCGGCATCCTGCGGGAAGCTCAGATCGCTACGCGCCTCTGCCAGCCACAGTGCCATCTGTTCGGTAGCGCCCACTGGTGAGGTGGACTCCAGGATCACCAGGTCGCCTTTTTTCAGTACCGGTGCCAATGACTTGGCGGCGGCTTCAACATAGGCCAGATCGGGTTCGTGATCCCCTTTGAACGGCGTGGGTACGGCGATCAGGAACGCATCGGCCGCCAGCGGTTTAGTCACCGCCTGCAGATAACCGCCTTCTACCGCTTCTTTTACCACGCGATCCAAATCAGGTTCGACGATGTGGATGGCACCACGGTTAATGGTATCTACCGCGTGCTGGTTAACATCTACGCCCACCACTTTTTTCTTGCGGGAAGCGAACGCCGCCGCCGTTGGCAAACCGATATAACCCAGGCCAATAACTGAAATAGTGTTAAAACTCATAGTGTCACCTGATTATTCTTTAAAGCTTCGAGGATACGTTGGCAGGCATGCCCGTCACCGTATGGGTTATGCGCCCGGCTCATAGCGTGGTACTCGCCTTCGTCTGTCAATAACCGGGTTACCGCATCAACAATTCTAGCTACGTCCGTTCCCACCAACTGTACCGTGCCGGCATCTACCGCTTCTGGCCGCTCGGTGGTATCACGCATCACCAACACCGGTTTACCCAGCGATGGCGCCTCTTCCTGGATACCGCCCGAGTCGGTCAGGATCAGATAAGATCGCGTCATCAGATAGACAAACGGCAGGTAATCCTGCGGATCGATCAGAATGATGTTATCGACCTCTTTCAAGATACGGTTGACCGGCTCACTGACGTTCGGATTGAGATGTACCGGATACACCACCTGCACATCAGGATGCTTACGGGCAACCTCGGCCAAGGCGCTACAGATGCGCTCGAAACCGCCACCGAAGCTCTCGCGGCGGTGGCCGGTCACCAGGATCAGCTTTTTATTGGCATCCAGGAAAGGATAACGTTGGTCAAGGCTGCTGCGCAGCTCTGAATTGTGCATGATGCGATCGCGCACCCACAGCAACGCATCGATCACGGTGTTGCCCGTGACGAAAATATGGTCGTCCCGCAGCGATTCACGTAACAGGTTCTGCCGTGAATTTTCGGTTGGCGAGAAGTGATACATCGCCAAATGCCCCGTCAACTTGCGGTTAGCCTCTTCAGGCCACGGAGAATAGAGATTACCGGTACGCAGACCCGCTTCCACATGCCCCACCGGGATACGCTGATAAAACGCCGCCAGGCTGGTCGCCATGGTGGTCGTCGTATCACCATGAACCAACACCACGTCCGGCTTGAAGTCCTCCAGTACGCCTTTGATCCCTTCCAGAATGCGGCAGGTGATTTCACTCAGCCCCTGGCCAGGCTTCATAATATTCAGGTCGTAATCCGGTACGATTTCAAACAAACGCAGTACCTGATCCAGCATCTCGCGATGCTGTGCCGTAACGCAGACTCTTGACTCAAAGGCATCATCCTGAGCCAGAGCATGTACCAGAGGTGCCATTTTGATGGCTTCCGGTCTGGTGCCAAAAACAGTCAACACTTTCACAGCGAATCTCTTTTGGTCGGTGGAGCGCAGGCGAACCTGCAAAGTTGGGCACTCAGAGCCCAACAGCGAAATTATTATATTATGTATTAACTTCTAGGCCGGCGAACCAAGGCAACGCCCGCACCAATCAGGCCACCGATTGCGCCCCACATAATCAGCCAGAATACCCGGCGCGGACTATCACGTTTCACCGGCTCTTCCGGCGTACGTAAATAGCGGTAGGTCTGGAATTTGGCATCCAGCGTTGGGCCGACGTTCAAGGTGGCCAGCATGGCCCGGTTCTGATCGTAGCTCACATCGTAAGCCGGGCCTGAAGCCTGCAAACCTTCCAGACGCGCCTGCAGCATGGGTTTGCCCAGCAGGAACAGATCGGAATCTGGCAGCTGTTCGGCTGGCGTATCGGTCTGCGTATGACTAATCCCCTGCTGCTCGGCAATTTTCAGCGCCTGCTGCACGGTCTTGAGTTCACGCTGATATACCGCATCGGCTACCGCTTCCTGGCGTTTTACCTGCGCACTCATCGAGGTAGTACGCGCCGCCCAGGCTCCCTGGATCTCTTCATTCAGATGCTGCGCCGCACGGTGGCTGGCAAAGGCAACATACTGACGCAGCAGATGGTTGGAGTCTGGCGCAGTCTCGGCGGTGAGTTTCACGCTATCATTCAGCAATTTCTTGTCGTCGCGCGGCGTGAACTGGATATTGTTAATCAGGTCATCAAGCAACGCCGCGTCGGCACGGGCATCCCCTTCCTGGCGCAGCTTGTAGTAATCGCTTTGCAGCCAGAAATCACGACGCGTGTCATAGGCGGCCAGCTGCATGATAAATTCATTATAGGCTTCATCGGCGATGCCTGGCTGATCGCTGGCAACCGCGGGCAGCGTCCGCAGATCCAGGTTACGCAGGAACTGCTGCTGAGAGTAATATCCCCCCAACGCATTCACCGTTGGCTTATCGGTGATCGCCGTGGCGCTCCACTCCTGTTTCACCAGGTAGGAAACGATCAGCGCGACGGCAGCAAACAGCACCGCGAAACCGATAATCCATTTTTTGCCGCGCCACAGGGTACAGCACAGGCCACGGATATCGAGTTCGTTATCAACCACCGGGGTATTCTTGTCAGACGTTGTTTCAGGATTCATCACTGCCCTAAAGCCTCAGGTTAAGGTACTTGCTTATTGTTCGTTGCATTTCGCAGGCGGCGCTTGAGACGTTTGATATAGCGCGCGACCCGCCATGCACGTTTGATGCAATAGCCATACAAGAAGAATGCAAGCAAGAATAATGCCAACATAACCCATTCAGGTATGAAAGTCAGACGTTCGCCTATCACACCAACCGCCGCCAGCAGCGCTGCGGCTAGGGTGATGAGCACAAAAGCCTGACGAGGCGTAAAGCCCGCTCGCATAATCAAATGGTGGATGTGTTGACGGTCTGGCGAAAACGGGCTCATGCCCTTACGCAGACGGCGATACATGATGGCAATCATATCCATCAACGGGATGGCGATAACCCACAGCGCGGTGACCGGTTTGATCGGATGATTTGGCCCTTGTGAGCTTTGCACCAGCAACCAGATGGCGGTAAAACCGATCAGCGTACTACCGGCGTCACCCATAAAGACTTTATAGCGACGGCCAAGGATGCCGAGGTTAAGCAGAATATAGGGAACAATGGCCGCCAGCATGGCGAAGCACCAGAAGGCAAGCTCACTATGGCCGCCTTGATACAGCAGGATCCCCATCGCGCCAAACGACACGCAGGAGAGGCCACCGAGCAGACCATCGATACCGTCGACCATGTTAAAGGCGTTAATCGCCGCCCATACGGCAAACAGCGTAACCAGGTAGCCAAACGGCCCCAACTGCATTTCCCAGCCACCAAACACATAGCCGAGGCTGCGCAGATACAGGCCGGCAAACACCATCATGGCAATGCCGACCAGTGCCTGAATGGTGGCGCGGATCTTGACGCTGATATCGAAGCGATCGTCCAACGCCCCGACGAATACCAGCACACCGGCACAGGTGAGGTAGAGTTTGCTGTGCGCAATCGTCTGGTCGGTGATCAGGAAGGCAAAGCAGATGCCAGCGTAAACAGAAATCCCACCCACCAGCGGGATCAGCCCCTGATGACGTTTGCGATAATTAGGCTTATCCACCAAGCCAATAGGTTTTGCTGCCTTGCGAGCAACAAATAAAAAAGCCAGAGAAAATAGAAAAACAAAAAGAATTTCAGTACTCATGGTGAGTAAGTTCACGGTTAACAAATCTCTGAAGAAGATGAGGCAGCTTAACATGGGTAAAAAAACGCGCCACATGACCAAGCAACCTTTCAGTCATTTCCTATGACATAGACATTCACACTTATCAATGCCCAAAGCGTTTCTTGCTTCAACGCACTAACGCAAAAACAGGCGCAAATAAGATGAGTTCTCAATAAGTCGCAAAAATAACTTACTTTCCTTTACTGTGACTTATCGTATCCGCCAAAAGCAAAAAACGCCACGACTAGGCGTGGCGTTCCTCGAATATTTTACTTATTTATGAGCGTTTCATCATGTCGAAGAATTCATCGTTGGTTTTGGTCATCGCCAACTTGTTAATGAGGAACTCCATCGCGTCGATTTCGCCCATTGGGTGAATGATCTTACGCAGGATCCACATCTTCTGCAGTTCTTCAGAGGTGGTGAGCAACTCTTCTTTACGCGTACCGGAACGGTTGTAATCGATAGCAGGGAAGACGCGCTTCTCGGCGATTTTACGCGCCAGATGCAGTTCCATGTTACCCGTACCTTTAAACTCTTCGTAAATCACTTCGTCCATCTTCGAACCGGTGTCGACCAGCGCGGTAGCGATGATGGTCAGGCTGCCGCCTTCCTCAACGTTACGAGCCGCACCGAAGAAACGCTTCGGACGATGCAGGGCGTTGGCATCCACACCACCGGTCAGCACTTTGCCTGAGGCAGGTACTACGGTGTTGTAGGCACGCGCCAGACGGGTGATGGAGTCCAACAGGATGATCACGTCTTTTTTGTGCTCGACCAGGCGTTTGGCCTTCTCGATCACCATTTCGGCAACCTGTACGTGGCGGGATGCGGGTTCGTCAAAGGTAGAAGCGATCACTTCGCCTTTGACCAGACGTTGCATCTCGGTCACTTCTTCCGGACGTTCGTCGATCAGCAGCACCATCAGCACGCAGTCTGGATGGTTGTATGCGATGCTCTGCGCAATATTCTGCAGCAGCATGGTTTTACCGGCTTTCGGCGGTGCCACAATCAGGCCACGCTGGCCACGACCGATTGGCGCTGCCAAATCCAGTACGCGAGCCGTCAGATCTTCGGTAGAACCGTTGCCGCGCTCCATACGCAAACGTGAGTTGGCGTGCAGCGGCGTCAGGTTTTCGAACAGGATCTTGTTACGGGCGTTTTCCGGTTTGTCATAGTTAACTTCGTTAACTTTCAACAGGGCAAAATAGCGCTCGCCTTCTTTTGGCGGACGAATCTTACCGGAAATGGTGTCACCTGTGCGGAGGTTGAAGCGGCGGATTTGGCTGGGAGAAACGTAGATATCGTCGGGGCCTGCGAGGTAGGAACTGTCTCCGGAACGGAGGAAACCAAATCCATCCTGCAATATCTCCAGCACGCCATCACCGAAGATATCTTCTCCGCTTTTCGCATGTTGCTTGAGTATAGAGAAGATAATGTCCTGTTTGCGCAGGCGGGCCAGGTTTTCCAGCCCCATATTTTCGCCGAGAGTAATCAGCTCAGAAACCGGCGTATTCTTTAATTCGGTAAGATTCATAGTGGGGGTTCTTAAACTCGGGGTGTGTCTCGAACTAGTATCGTGAATGGTATGGCAGCGTGTTATACCCATCGCCTTTCAAGCTACAACGTGAAATTCATAGGGTATGCGTGCCTGTTACTGGACGTTCGATCGCCGGGCTGCTGGGCCGCCGCAGTAAGAAATGGCTTAGCTGGGGCGCACACGCTGACGGTTTAAGATCGAAGGTGCCTTAAAACTGATTTTTTGTAAAACCGCTTGATCGTTAAAACATGGGCTCGGTTCACAGTAAAATGCTTAGTGCCGATGGTTCAACGTAGAGTAATGCTTAGATTCTGACTCTTTAGATTTAATACTTATGGCAAGTTCAAAATGCAGTGTGGTTAAACTTAACACGCTTCTTGGCAGGCGTCTAGCGGTGAATGAAAATCCACCTCCAGACGCCCGTCATGGGGCTTCCCGCCCTAATTACAGATTCGCGTCCAGGAACTCTTTGAGCTGACCCTTGGACAGCGCGCCGACCTTGGTCGCTGCCACTTCACCGTTCTTGAACAACAACAGCGTCGGGATACCACGGATGCCGTATTTAGGCGCGGTAGCCGGGTTTTGATCGATGTTCAGTTTGGTAATGGTCAGCTTGCCGGCGAACTCTTCGGCAATCTCGTCGAGGATCGGAGCAATCATCTTGCACGGACCACACCATTCAGCCCAGAAATCGACCAGGATAGGCCCTTCGGCTTTCAGCACATCGGAATCGAAGCTGTCGTCAGTCAGGTGAATAATTTTATCGCTCATGTTCTACTCCACAGGATTAGGTCTACCTTGTTGGTGTAGCATCAAACCAACTCAGGTGATTTTATTTCACCGCTTTTATTTCAACGGATATGCTTTCGTAAAGCAATAGTTAGCTGATATTCTACCACACTATGAGCAAAACACACTTGACCGAACAGAAGTTTTCCGACTTCGCCCTGCACCCGTTAGTCCTTGAAGCCCTTGAGAAAAAAGGGTTTCACAACTGCACGCCCATCCAGGCGTTGGCATTGCCGCTCACCCTCAGTGGGCGCGACGTTGCAGGTCAGGCGCAAACCGGTACCGGAAAGACGCTGGCATTTTTAGCGTCTACTTTTCACTATTTGCTGTCCCACCCGGCGAAAGAAGGTCGCCAGACCAACCAGCCGCGCGCCTTGATCATGGCGCCTACGCGTGAACTGGCGGTGCAGATCCATTCCGATGCAGAGGCGCTGTCGCAGTCTACCGGGTTGAAGCTTGGCCTGGCCTACGGCGGCGATGGCTATGACAAACAGCTGAAAGTGCTGGAAAGTGGCGTAGATATTCTGGTGGGGACCACCGGCCGTTTAATCGACTACGCCAAACAGAATTATATCGATCTGGGTGCTATCCAGGTTGTGGTGCTCGATGAAGCCGACCGCATGTACGATCTGGGCTTTATCAAAGATATCCGCTGGCTGTTCCGCCGTATGCCTGCGGTCGATCAACGCCTGAACATGTTGTTCTCTGCCACCCTGTCCTATCGCGTACGCGAACTGGCCTTTGAGCAGATGAACAATGCCGAATATGTGGAAGTTGAACCGGAACAGAAAACCGGCCACCGCATTCAGGAAGAGCTGTTCTACCCTTCCAACGAAGAAAAAATGCGCCTGCTGCAGACGCTGATCGAGGAAGAGTGGCCGGACCGCTGCATCATCTTCGCCAACACCAAGCACCGCTGTGAAGACATCTGGGGCCATCTGGCTGCCGACGGTCACCGCGTGGGCCTGCTGACCGGCGACGTGGCGCAGAAAAAACGCCTGCGTATTCTGGACGACTTCACCAAGGGCAATCTGGATATCCTGGTCGCCACCGATGTCGCCGCACGCGGCCTGCATATCCCGTTGGTGACTCACGTCTTCAACTACGATCTGCCGGACGACTGCGAAGACTACGTGCACCGCATTGGCCGTACCGGCCGCGCGGGCGAAAGCGGTCACTCCATCAGCCTGGCCTGTGAAGAGTACGCGCTGAATCTGCCAGCTATCGAAACCTATACCGGCCACAGCATTCCGGTGAGCAAGTACAACAGTGATGCGTTGCTGAGCGATCTGCCAGCACCGAAGCGCCTGGTGCGTCCACGTGGCAACAACGGCCCACGCCGTAACTCTTCCGCGCCACGTCGTGGTGGTGCGCCACGTAACAACCGTAAACGTTCGGGCTAACAGACGACTATGCCAGGTTCCAGCACCCTCTATGCCGCCATCGATCTGGGTTCCAACAGTTTCCATATGTTGGTGGTACGTGAGGTGGCTGGCAGTATCCAGACGCTGGCTCGCATCAAGCGCAAAGTGCGCCTGGCGGCCGGGCTGGATCAGCACAATCACCTGTCACAGGAAGCCATGCAGCGTGGCTGGCAATGCCTGCGGCTGTTCTCGGAACGCCTGCAGGATATCCCGCGCGATCAAATTCGGGTCGTCGCCACCGCAACGCTGCGCCTGGCCCACAACGCGGCCGAATTCCTGCAAACTGCCGAAACGATCCTTGGCTGCCCCGTTCAGGTCATCAGCGGCGAAGAAGAAGCCCGCCTGATCTACCACGGCGTCGCCCACACCACCGGCGGCCCGGATCGGCGTCTGGTGGTCGATATCGGGGGGGGCAGCACGGAGTTGGTCGTAGGTACGGGTGCTCAGGCCGCGCAGCTGTATAGCCTTTCGATGGGCTGTGTCACCTGGCTCGAACGCTTCTTCAGCGATCGTAATCTGGAGCGGGATAACTTCGAAGCCGCCGAACAGGCCGCACGTGAAATGGTGCGGACGATCGCTCCACAACTTCGTCAACATGGCTGGCAGATTTGTGTCGGCGCCTCCGGTACCGTGCAAGCGCTACAGGAAATCATGGTGGCGCAGGGGATGGACGAACGTATTACCCTACCCAAGCTGCGGCAGTTGAAACAACGAGCCATTCAGTGTGGCAAGCTGGAAGAGCTGGAAATCGAAGGGCTGACGCTGGAACGTGCGTTGGTGTTCCCAAGCGGCCTGTCGATACTGCTGGCCATTTTCCAGGAGTTAGGCATCGAAAGCATGACGCTGGCCGGTGGCGCTCTGCGCGAAGGGCTGGTGTATGGCATGCTGCATCTGCCGGTCGAGCAGGATATCCGCAGCCGAACGTTACGCAACCTGCAACGCCGTTACCTGCTGGATATCGATCAGGCTGAACGCGTCAGCCAACTGGCCACGAACTTCTGTTTGCAGACCACCAACGAATGGCAATTGGATACGCGATGTCGTGAGCTACTACATGCGGCCAGCCTGATCCACGAAATCGGCCTGAGCGTCGATTTCAAACAGGCTCCCCAACACGCCGCCTATCTGGTCAGCCATCTTGATTTACCCGGCTTTACCCCGGCGCAGAAAAAACTGTTAGCCACCCTGCTGCAAAACCAGAGCAATGCCCTCGATCTGCCGCTGCTGAGCCAACAGAACGCCGTGCCGCCCCGAGTGGCACAGCGCATGTGTCGTCTGCTACGTCTGGCCATCATCTTTGCCAGCCGCCGCCGTGACGATACCCTGCCTGCGGTACGCTTGCGCGCCAACGATGAAGAATTGCATGTGATTTTGCCACACGGCTGGTTGGAACAACATCCGCTGCGCGCTGAAGCGTTGGATCAGGAAAGCCATTGGCAGAGTTATGCCCACTGGCCACTGTTTTTGGAAGAGCAGCCCTCACCCTAACCCCCTCCCAAAAGGAGAGGGGACCGATCGAGTTCGCTGATTTCTCTGCATAATACCCTGTCTTTCTTCTTGCTCTTCACTTTCCGCAGCAATACAGGCTAATCAAGGAGAGGGTTGGGATAAGGAGAAATTTCGAGTGCCCCCTGCCTCAACTACCGCCTTTGGCCTTGGCCAACATCGCTTTTACGCTGGCCAAATGGCTCTGGCCTTTCTCCATCCGCTCCTGTGGGCTGACTACCTTACGTTCCGACTCCCAGGCCAGATCGTCCTGAGGCAGTTCCAACAGGAAACGGCTGGGTTCCGGGCGCACCAACTCACCGTATTGGCGACGTTCGCGACACAGGGTGAAAATCAGCTCTTTCTGGGCACGGGTGATCCCCACATAGGCCAAACGCCGCTCTTCATCGACATTATCCTCGTCAATGCTGCTCTGATGCGGCAATAACCCCTCTTCCATCCCCACCAGGAACACATAGGGGAATTCCAGCCCCTTGGAAGCATGCAGAGTCATCAGCTGTACCTGATCCAACTCTTCATCACTTTCGCCGCGCTCCATCATGTCGCGCAACGTAAAGCGCGTGACCACCTGGGTCAGCGTCATCGGCTCGTCCAGATCGTTGCCTTCCAGCATCTCGGTCATCCAGCCAAACAGCGTGTTGACGTTTTTCATGCGCATTTCGGCCGCTTTCGGGCTGGGCGAAGTTTCAAACAGCCAGCTTTCATAGTCGATGCCGCGGATCAGATCGCGCACCGCTGCCACCGGCTCACGCTCCACCATCTGGATGATCCCTTCCATCCAGTGGGTGAAACGTTGCAAAGATTCCAGCCCCCGGCCGGTCAGATACTGGCCCAGACCAAGATCGAAACTGGCACGGAACAGACTTTTGTTACGCTGATTGGCCCACTCCCCCAGCTTTTGCAGCGTTGCCGGGCCGATTTCCCGCTTCGGCGTATTGACGATACGCAGGAAGGCGCTGTCATCATCCTGGTTGGTCAGCACCCGCAGATAGGCCAGCAAATCCTTGATTTCCGGGCGCGAGAAGAACGACGTGCCGCCAGAAATCTTGTACGGAATGCGGTTCTGCATCAGCATTTTTTCAAACACCCGCGACTGATGGTTTCCGCGGTAAAGGATCGCATAGTCGCCGTAATTGGTTTTCTTCACAAAGTGATGGGCAATCAGTTCCCCCACCACCCGCTCGGCCTCGTGGTCTTCATTATTGGCCGTGACCACCTTCAACTCTTCGCCGTAGCCCAGCTCGGAGAACAGGCGTTTTTCAAAAACGTGCGGGTTGTTGGCAATCAGGATGTTGGCGGCTTTCAGAATACGTTCGCTGGAACGGTAGTTCTGCTCCAGCTTGATCACCTGCAACGCCGGGAAATCTTCCTTTAGCAGTACCAGGTTCTGCGGACGCGCACCGCGCCAGGAGTAAATTGACTGATCGTCATCCCCCACCACGGTAAAGCGTGCGCGGTTACCCACCAGCAGTTTCACCAGTTCGTACTGGCTGGTGTTGGTGTCCTGATATTCGTCCACCAACAGATAGCGGATACGATTCTGCCAACGCTCACGCACCTCCTCATTACGCTGTAGCAACAAGGTGGGCAGCAGGATCAGATCGTCAAAATCCAGGACGTTACAGGCCCTCATGTGGTCGTGATACAGCCCGTAGCAGTGGGCGAACAGCTTGTCCCGCTCGGAACGCGCCAGCCCCATTGCCCGTTGCGGATCCACCAGATCGTTCTTCCAGTTGGAAATGGTCGAAATCAGCTGGGCCACCAGAGTTTTGTCGTTTTCCAGCCACTTCTCGGTCAGTTCTTTCAACAACGCGAGCTGGTCTTGATCGTCAAACAGTGAGAAGTTGGACTTCATCCCCAACGCGGCATATTCGCGTTTGATCACTTCCAGCCCCAGCGTATGGAAGGTGGAGATCATCAGGCCACGCGACTCTTTGCGCCCCATGGTTTGCGCCACACGCTCTTTCATCTCACGCGCAGCCTTGTTGGTAAAGGTCACGGCGGCGATATGCCGGGCCTGATAGCCACATTGGTGGATCAGGTGGGCGATTTTATTGGTGATCACACGCGTTTTGCCGGAACCGGCACCGGCCAGCACCAGGCAAGGCCCGGTAACGAATTCGACGGCTTGTTGTTGGCTGGGGTTTAATCGCATGGCGCTTTATTGCTCAATATTGGTGTGCTGGGGAGAAGGATTGTAGCAGAAAGCGCCGCGCGGATTTAACAGGTATAATGGCGGCAAATTCTACATGACTGATTGGATTATGAAGATGGCAAAGACCGCAAGCGCGCTGCACATCCTGGTGGATAACGAAACACTGGCCAACGAGCTGCTGGCCAAACTCAAGCGCGGCGTCAGCTTTGATACGCTGGCGCGCAAATACTCGAGCTGCCCATCCAAGCGCAACGGCGGCTCCCTGGGTGAGTTCAACAAGGGGACTATGGTCGCTGCCTTCGATAAGGCGGTGTTCAGCATCCCGTTGCTCAAGCCCTATGGCCCGGTGAAAACCCAGTTCGGTTATCACATCATCAAGGTGTTATATCGCAACTAGGCCCCTCACCCTAACCCTCTCCCACAGGGAGAGGGGACCGATCGAGCTAGCTATCAGCTAAAGAAAATTACCTGACCACAGCACCAAATCAGATCCTTTTCGTGTCAGGAACAGATCTATCACAGTACATGACCACAACACCGGACCAGCTCCCTCTTGTGAAGGGAACAGATCTATCACAGTACCTGACCACAACACCAGGCCAGCTCCCTCTCCCTATGGGAGAGGGTTGGGGTGAGGGGACAATGATTACTGAGCGCTGGCTTCCGGTGCTGCGGTAGCCGCGTCCGCCGGTTTTGGCTCTTCGCTCACTACGGCCGGTGCTGGTGCCATGATGCCATTGTAGGTTTCCTGCAACTGCTTCATGTTCATCTCCGGCTCCCCCTTCGGCTGTAACAGCACCAAAGTGGCCTCCTGCGACAGTTGCAGCTTCAGTTCCTGATTCAGCGATGCCAGCGTCAGCGACGACAAGAAGGCCTGACGCAGCTTCTGGTATTGCTCCGGAGCGATATCCACCACACCACTTTGCTGCGAACGTAGACGTTGGCTCATCAGCACGTCGGTGTCGGTACGGGCATAGGTGGCAAACAGTTTGCTCAACTGATCGGTTTTCTGTGCCAGCAAGGCATTGTACTCATCCTGGGACAGGCCGTTGTTACGCACATTGGCCAATTCGCGGGCAATAAAGGCCAAACCGCTGTTCAGATTATCATTCGGTGAATTAAGATGGATCGCACACTGGGCGCGTTGATACTGCACCCGGCAGTCGAAGCCCAGCTTGATGTTTTTCTGCTCGCTCTTTTGCAGCACCTGCTGAATGTGCCAGAACAGGGCTTCACGGGCCATATCGCTGCGCCAGTAACGGCTCAGGCTTTGCGAATCGCGAATCGGATGCCATGGCGTATCCCACATGATCGACAGCGTATCCTGCTTCACCTGATCGCTGATCAGACTGACCGGCTGCGGCGGCAGTGGAGTCAGGGTTGGCATGGTTGCCGGTACTTCGCGCTTGCCTTGGAGAGGGGAGAACGCCTTGTTGATCTGTTCGGTCAGGCTACGGCTATCAACTTTGCCCACCACGTATAACGTCATGGCATCTGGGGTATACCACTGCTGATAAAATTTCTGCAGTTGCTCGATATTGACCGGGCGCTTGACCGGTTGGCCCGGATCGTGTGCCAGTAACGTTGAGCCTTTCAGGCGATAACGCCACCAGTTGTCTTTGGGATCCGGCGGGAAGATACCGATAGGATCCACATTGGCATTCATCACCGCTTCTACCGTTGGCTCATCGATAGCCAACTTACCCGTGGTATCCGCCAGCCAGGCCAGCGCCTCTTTCAACAGATCGGGGCGGTTGTTGGGCAGGCTCAGGTTGTAAATGGTGAAATCATAAGAGCTGATGGCTGGCGGCAATGGCCGTTCACTGTCCACGCTCTGTTGCCACAGCGACTGTAGCTGCGGCTGGGTAAAACTCTCGCTGCGCGTAATCGCAATACGCGGCAGCAGATGAGCAAAACCGATCTGCTGGGCAGATTCCACCAGCGATCCGCTATTGACCATCAACCTTAACTCAACACGATCGCTCGGGCGCTGTGGTGTATCGAGGATCTGCCAAGAAAAACCGTTATTCAGCTGCCCCTGCTGCCAGGCAGGATCAGGTTGTAGCGCTTCAGCGTGCACGCTGCCGTTGGCCGCAACCAACAGCAGCCCACCCACTAAAAGACGAATTCTGGTGCCCTGCATGTGAACCCCTACTTAATGACTAGCCAATTTTTTATGCGAATAAGGTATTCCAGTCAATGGAATATAAGGCATCGTCTCGCCTCGATGCTGACGAATACGGCCTGAACTGTGCGTGGCACAGCGACGATCACACCCTGAGTTTCACCGTAGGGCGGAAAACACAAAGTGTACCATTCTGTTAGACCGCGCGCCTTGGCGGATGTCACTCATCACAGTGAAAAATAATAGCTGTAAGGTGTTATGGATAAAAAACGAACAAGAAGCAAGGGGAAATGACATCGGCTGCCATGGCAGCCGATGTAGAGGACAGGAAAAAACTTAGACAGAAGGCAGCTTTTTGTCAGTAGCAACCGTCTCTGTTCTGTTATTCAGCACGTCTTGCAGCTGCTTTTCATCCAGTTGGTTACACCATTTGGCTACCACTACCGTCGCCACACCGTTACCGACCAGGTTGGTCAAGGCACGGGCTTCGGACATAAAGCGGTCGATACCGAGGATCAGCGCCAGACCGGCCAGTGGTAAATGCCCAACCGCCGAAATGGTCGCTGCCAGTACGATAAAGCCACTGCCGGTCACCCCTGCCGCCCCTTTCGAGGAGAGCAGCAGCACCACCAACAAGGTCACCTGATGCATGATGTCCATATGAGTGTTGGTTGCCTGGGCGATAAACACCGCCGCCATCGTCAGATAGATCGAGGTGCCGTCAAGGTTGAACGAGTAGCCCGTCGGGATCACCAGGCCCACCACCGATTTCTTGCACCCCAGATTTTCCATTTTATCGAGCATGCGTGGCAGCACCGATTCGGAAGACGAGGTGCCCAGTACGATCAGCAGTTCTTCTTTGATATAGCGAATGAATTTGAAGATGTTGAAGCCGTTGTAACGGGCAATCGAACCCAGCACCACCACCACAAACAGCACGCAGGTGATATAGAAGCAGACAATCAGCTGGCCCAGTTGCAACAGGGTGCCTACACCGTATTTACCGATAGTGAACGCCATGGCACCAAAGGCCCCCAGCGGCGCCAGGCGCATAATCATATTGATGATGCCGAAAATGACGCGGGAGAAGCTGTCGATGACGTTAAAGATCACCTGGCCTTTCTCACCCAGACGATGCAGGGCAAAACCGAACAGCACCGCAAACAGCAGAACCTGCAAGATGTTGCCGCTGGCAAAGGCACCAACCACACTACCCGGGATAATATCCAACAGGAAAGGCACGATGCCCTGCTGCGAAGCCTGCTCGGCATAGACCGCCACCGCTTTGGCATCCAGCGTCCCCGCATCGACGTTCATCCCGGCACCGGGTTGCACCACGTTAACGATCACCAGGCCGATCAGCAACGCAATGGTACTGACGATTTCAAAGTACAACAGGGCAATCGCCCCGGTACGGCCCACGGCCTTCATGCTTTCCATGCCCGCAATGCCGGTCACTACGGTACAGAAGATCACCGGAGCGATAATCATTTTGATTAATTTAACAAACCCATCACCCAGGGGTTTCATCTGGGCACCGAGGTCAGGGTAGAAATGGCCAAGCAGGATCCCCAGCGTTATCGCTGTTAACACCTGAAAATAGAGGCTCTTAAATATAGTTGTTTTCATATGCACATCCTTTGGGGGAGATAACGCAGCAGGCGGGCAATCAATCGTCCGTCCTGTTTTATCGCTTGCGCGGAAAATAACACCCCCATAACAACATGGAAATAAATTGTTGCCGTAGTACAGGCATATTGGTGTGAATTTAAGAGCTGAAACGCGTCAGTCAGTGTACAAGTTCCGGCGTTACGTCCACTTTCCTTTGCATTAACTCAGAATAGGTAGTGGTGGAAACTGGTTTTTGACTGGGAAATAAAGCAGGCTCCCCCGCCCGAAAAGTACCCGGCGGGAGGGTAAAAACTCAGCGTAAGGCCAACCGGGTCACACTTTGGCAACAGAGGCAAACTGCGCTTCAAACTCCTTGCGGGGCAGGGGCTTGGCAAACAGGAAGCCCTGGCCAGTGCGAACGCCGTGCTGTAACAGCCAGTCTCGCTGCGCCACGGTTTCTACCCCTTCCGCCATTACCGGCAGGTTAAGCACCTCGGAAATCGAGCTGACGATCCGCACCATCGCATCGTCCTCCGGCAGGCCATCAATAAAGCTTTTGTCGATTTTAATCAGATCGATCGGCAGGGATTTCAGACGATTGAGGTAATTCAGGCTGGCATAGCCCATGCCAAAATCATCCAGGGCGATCGACACGCCTACATCATGCAATTGACGTAGCAATTCCAGAGCCACATCAAGGTCGTGGATACGCACCGTCTCGGTGATTTCCAGCAGCAGCTTATGCGGGTCGATCTGGTGCTCATCCAGCAGCCGTTTCAACTGAGGCACAAAGTCTTTATGCTGCAACTGGATCGGCGAAATATTTACCGCCAGCGGCAACGTGATGCCCTGGGATTGCCACGCGGCCAGAATACGACATGACTCTTCCAGCACCCAGTTCCCCAGGGGCACAATCACGCCCAACTCCTCCGCCAGCGGGATCACATCCGCCGGGAGAATAATCTGGCCGTCGGGCAGTTGCCAACGCAGCAGGGCTTCCGCGCCGGTCACCTGATTGGTTTGCATATCCCACTGCGGTTGCAAGAATAGTGCAAACTGACGCTGCTCAATGGCCTGCAGGATCTCACTTTCCTGCGTCAGACGCTTTTGGGTTTTTTCGGTCAGGCAAGGCTCGAAGAACAGGATCTGATTTTTACCCTCACGATGTGCCGACATCATGGCCGAAGTGGCGCTACGCAGCAGTTGCTCCGCACTTTCCCCCGGATTGGGGTAATGAGCAATGCCGATACTGGCGCTTGGCCGCAGCGGCATCTTCTGTTGCAGGTTCAGCGGCGCATTGATGGCCGCCATCACTCTTCTGGCCAACTGCATGGCGTGAATGGGCTGCTCGATATTTTTCGCCAGGATGGCAAACTCGGCATTGCTCAGCTGTGCCAGCACGCAGTCCACACCGATAACCTGACGCAGCTTTTTCGCCAGCGTCAGCAACAGCGCTTCACGCATTGACGGATTCAGCACGCCGGAGGCTTCATGCAGGGTTTCGATCCCCACCACCAGCAGATTAAAACGCGGTGGCCGCATACTGGCAGCAATATGCTGTTCAAGCAGCGCGGCAAACAGCACCGGATTGGGTAACTCGGTCATCGAGTTATGGGTACTCAGGCGGCTCATGGCGGTATGCGCCTTGGCCAGCGTTTGCTGGTTGCGGTTGTAATTGCGCACCAACAAGCCCAATTCATCGTCCTGATGTTGGGTAGGCAACATCAGTTGGTGGTAAGGGAGATCTTCCTGAGGGACATTTTCCAGTTCGCGCGCCATGGCACGCAACGGATAAACCAGCAGCCGATTCATGCACCAGCTAACGGCGACCGACAGGATCAGCGCCAACAGCAGATAGGTCGACAGCATGGTCGATAGCGTGCTGAGGATAAACTGATACATACGGTACGAATCGGCCTGCAACACCAGATAGGCCAGCGGCTGAGGATTGGCAGGTATCCGCTCCAGAGAATAGAGCGGCACCGAAATCTGTACCGGCAGCTCAAAGATGCGCGCCACTAACGCAGGGACCGGGCGTTCCGGTGGGAAATTGGCATGCAGCGCCTGAAACTCGTTCGGCAGGACGATATCCGCTCGGGTAAGGATCCCCACCGGCTGCAAGGCATCGAGCACGCGTTTGGTTTCCGGCACATCCATCCGCAGCACGGCTTCTGCCAGAGGCTGACGCACAGCCTGGGCCACATTCTCCAACTGCTGGGCATAGTCATCTCTGCGCTGCTGCACAAAGTGAAATAGCTGGATCACGATGAAGATACAGATCGTCACCAGTGCCACACCAGACACCGCCGCCATCTGCTTAATCGTTAATGAACGCCTGACCCGCAAAAACCTGCACTCCTAGATTAATCAATGACGCCCCTCACCCTACCCCCTCCCACAGGGAGAAAGGATTGAATGTGCTGACACTTAACTCTTGTGCCCGACCGCAGCTCCGTATCAGCTCCTGCAAGGAGGGACTGGGGTAAGGGGAAAATATTGCTTGCTGGATAAGCGGCTTGAGTATACCCGATTGCCCCGCGTGTTTACCTTACCAACCGCTTGGTGGCAGCAGGAAAAGCGCGGGTTTCGGTATTATCCTAGCCGTAATAGTCACAGGGTAGCAAAACTACCCTGTGGGCGACACCACGAATCGACCAATTTCACGTTACTTGAAGTCGGCGTACGGCGTCAGCGGCTGCGGTGGCAGATCGAGATCACCCTGCCAACCGGCGAGCGAGTAACGCAGATAAATCAACGCATGGCTCGGGGTATAGTCTTTAGCCTGTTGAATATCAATGCCGGCCCCCAGCGTCCAGTGGGAACTTAGGCGGCGTTCGATCAGGGCTCGTAGCGTATAGCCCACGCCGGAGGAGGAGCCACCGCTTTCCACCGCGTCCTTGTCTGGCAGGGAGTCTGGGATCAGCCCTTGCAGGGGATAGCGTTTTTCATCGTTGGTTTTCGAGTGCGAAATCGACACCGAGCCCCCCACTTCCCACGACCAGTTTTCCGTGCGCTGGCGATAGTTCACCGGCACCGCCAGCGAAACATATTGCTGGGGGCTGTAATAGCCTCCCTGCCCAAGGGAGTAACCGCTCAAGTCCTTCTGATAGTGCCAGAGCATGGTGCTTAGCCCAACGGTAGCACGGCGGTTATCTTCGTTAATCACCTTATAGTAATAACCGGCCATCAAGCGCTGACGCTGGTTATCTTCGACATTCTGGCCGCTAAGCTGATGGGCACTGAGATCGGCCCACACGCCGTTGGCTTCACCGCGATCATAGCTGGCGCTCAGGTTGATCCCGGTGGCACGCACGCCACCCCAGATAGTACCGGTGTTCGGATCGCGAGTCCCGCCGAAGGCCAACAGCGAGCTGGTAATCGGCCGCCGCGAGGCGCCCAGCGTCCAACCAATATGGTTCCAGTCACCGCTATAGGCCACGCCGCCGACCCAGTCCACCACCTCAAATCCCATCGGGGTGGTACCAATATCGGTTTGCCAATGATCGTTGGCCCAACCGGCCGCCACGCTGGTGCCGGTGGTTTTTTGCCGTTCGTCACCGCTGCAACCCTGCGTATTACAGGTGCCAAAGGTTTCGAAGTACTTGCCATTATTATCGGTCGAGAAGCTACCCGCGTTCAGTTGAACGGTGTCGGTACGCAGGAACGCCCGGCCATTATACAGCGGCATATCCACCTGCAACATGGTGTCATGCGCCCGATAATCCGAGATGCCACCAGTGCCGCTCGAACGCCAGTAGTCGTGATCGAGCGTGACCCTGACGTCCTGTTGGCGGTAGAGATCGGCAGCATCGGAGCGGATACCGCGTTTTAGCCAGTCATCCGTCGCGTTATTGCGGGTCAGACGGGTGTAACCGTCATTATCCTCGGGCACCGTTGGCGCAATGCCGCTGGCCACCATCGCCTGACGATAATCCTGCTGCGCCAGTTGCGGTTGCAACTGCTTTTGCTCCAGTCTGGCGGCATCACGATACACCAAGGCTTTGGCCTGCCCCGGCGGCTCTTGCCGGGCAGCCACTTTTAGCTGCTTGAAGATATCGGTCGCTTTTTGCGGTTCGCCCACTGCCGTCCAGGCATTGGCAACACGGCGCTGGCCATTGATCGACTCGTCCGCTTGCGCCGGTGCCGTTTGCAGCCGTTGGCGGGCCTCGCTCAACTGACCTTGCGCCACATAGGCTTCAATCTCCCCCAAACGCGCATCCGGATTATTCGGCTCACGCGCACGCACCCGCTGATAATCCGCCAGCGCCTCGTCATACTCTCCCCGTTCCAGCGCCCAGTCGGCCAAGGTCAGGTCGATGCGCGTTGCCGGGGGCTGCTGGCGCAGATAGGCGATTGCTGCGGGTTCATCACCGGCAGCTCGGAGCCGTTCGGCATGATCGAGCGTGGCCTGCATCTGCAAGCGCTGGGCCATCTCACGCATCCCGTCGCTCCACTGCGCTTTGGGCAATGTATTCAACTGGGCCAACGCCTGGTTGTCACGATCGCTGCCAGCCAGGTACAGCGCATAGGCATAAACCTGCTGCGGATCGCCGGGCTTCTTCGCGGCCAGTTGACGCATCAGCACGTCGGCCTGCTGCGGTTGCCCGGCCTGACGCAGCGTTTGCGCATAGTGATAGGTCAGCCAGACGTCATCAGGATCCTTCTGGTGCGCCTGCCGGTACTTTTCCGCCGCCTGTGGCCACTGCTGGCGCTGGGCCAGTTCGTCGGCCTGCTGTTTGAGCATGTCCAGTTGCAGCCCGTCGAGGGTACTGCGCAGCTTGTTCTGCTGCCCGCGAGGCAGACCATTAAGGTAGGCCAGCGCTTTTTGTGGCGACTGACGCTGGTAGATATTCACCAAGCCCCGTACCGCGCTGCCGCTACCCGGATCCAGGCGCAAAGCCTGCTGATAATAGCGCTCGGCGGCAGCATCATCTTTACGGGCTACGGCAACGTCGCCCAGCCCGATCAACGCATCGCTGTCGCCGTTATCAATCTGCCGTGCCTGCTGGTATTGTTGCTGCGCCAACGGCAGGTTACTGGCCTTTAACGCCTTGTCACCCGCATCGATCGCCAGCCAGTAACGGGTGGTTTTGATCAGGCTCTGCCATTTGCTGCTGTCGTAGTTATCCTTATCCGCCTTCTGCGCCTGTTGGAACAGGCTCAACGCCTGCTGCCGGTTGCCGGCACGGGAATAGGCCAGGCCAAGCGCACCAAGCACTTCGGCATCATTAGGCGCACTCGATAGCGCTTCTTTCAGTGCCGGGATCGCCGCACGGCTACCGCCTTTATTTACCTGCGCCAGCCCGGTCATGCGCGCGCGATAGGCCGGATCGGACAGCAGAGTCCGCTGGCGCGCCAGTTCCTGTTGTGCGCCAAGCGCCTGCTCACCGCTTTCAAACACGCCGAGGAAACGGTTCAACGCCGCCACGCTCTGCGGGCTGACCGGTAGCGCCTTGACCTTCTCCAGCCACAAATCCGCCGCAGAACCGCGGCCTACGGGATCCGCGGCCACCTTCTGTAACAGCTCATAGGCCTGAGCGTCGCGATCCTGGCTGAACAGCAGCCGCGCCAGCGCCATGCGCAGCGTGACATTGCCAGGATATTGCCGATCCAGCGCCTGTAATTGCTGTATCGCTCCCGGTTCCTGGCCGGGTAGCCTGGCCACCAGACGCCAATACTCCACCGCCAGCTCGAGCGTTGGCAGATTACCGTGGAACAGCTCGTCGTACTGGGCTTTGGCCTCCGGCAAGCGCCCTGCGGTCGCCATCAGGCGTGCCTGTTGCAGCTTCTGGCGGGTTTCCGGCTGGGTCAGCAGCATGTTCATTTCTGCCTGGCGGAACACCGGCGATTGCGGTGCCACCCCCTTCAGCTTATCCAACTGTTGTTGCGCCAGGACCTGATTACCCTGCCGCAGCGCCAGACGCATACGCGCCGCTATCACGTCGGGATTATTCGGATCCATCAGCTCAAGGCGATACAGCGATTGACGCACCAGTTCATCTTTGTTGCTGGCTTCGCCGATGCGCACCTGCTCCAGCAGCCATTGCTCCGGGGCAACGCTCTCGGCACTCTGCGCCTGCGGCAACAGGGTAAGGCTTAAAGGAAACAGGCTTAGCCAGCCTAGTGTGAAGTTGCGCATTGATTACCCCAGGCGGGTTGAAGTTCACCCTGACGGTTGAAACGATAGCGTTGCTGATCCCATCCCTGGCCGAACAGCAGCAAAGAGGCGCTGAAATAGGCGTCATTACCCAAGGGGTTATCCTGAATACGTTGGCGTTGCACCGCCAGAACATCGGGTTGTGCGGCCAGCAGCGGCAACAGCGCGGCGGAGAAGCCTACCGGGCCAGTACCGTTGGTTTTCCCGCTGGCAGTATCGACTTTCTCCGGCACCGCGCCAAGCTGGGCGGTGAGGCGCATCATCGGTTGGAACTGCTGCACCAGAGTCGCTTTATGCGGATCGTCGTCCGCCAGCATTCCGGCCCAGAGATAGACGCGGATGGCGTCATAGCTGCCGACATTGGGTTTGACGGGATCGGGCTGCCAGCCTTTAGCGGATTGCCACTCGGCCCAGTCGGGTGAAAATCCTTGCGGAGCCGTTTCCAGCAGCAACCGCTGGCTGGTTTTCTGCATCGCTCGCCACGGCCCGTTCAATTGAGCAAAGCGGGCCAGCAACTGCGGCGGTATATAGCTGGGGTTCAAGCGCCAGCGATCCTCGGCCACAAAACCCATCTTGCCCGGCAACAGCATCAACCCCAAACCGGGGATATTCGCCACCTCTTCACGGCCAATCCGTTGCAACAACAGCGTGCCCAATGTCTGATAGCGGCGGCTTTGCCACAGCCGCCCCGCCTCCAGCAGGTTGTAAGCGATCCATAGATCCGCATCGGCAGCCGAGTTGCTGTCCAGCACCTTCCAGGCTTTGGCATCGTCCTGCCCCCACAGCCAGGCGGGCAGATGTGCGCTCAGGTCGCCAGAGGCGAGATTGTTCTCCGTCCACGCCAACAGCTTATCGAAGGCAGGCCGATCGTTGGCCACCAGCGCGAAGAACATCCCATAGCTCTGCCCTTCGGACGTGGTGATGCGCTGCGGGCTGCTGGGATCGATCACCCGCCCTTCATCGCTGAGATAAAACCGTTGGTACTGCTGCCAGGCAGGCCAATCACAGCTTGCCGCCGCGCTGAACGCGCACAGCAGCATCAGGCCAGGCAGCAGGCGACGCAGGCAGATCCCCATCATGGCAATTAATCCCGATCTTCCGGTGACAGACGACGACGGCTAAAGGCCTTCAGACCACGCCGCAGCAACAGAGCCACCACTACCACCACCAGCGCGGCTATCGCCCCCAGCAGCAGCGGATGCGTCGACAACGCATACCAGATACGTTCCCACCACGGCAGATGGCCAACGTAGTAAACATCCCCCACGCGCAGGCTGTCGACGCCGGACTCACGGATCACGGCCACCGAACCAAACATGGCCGCACGCTTGCCGCTGTCCAGTTGCGCATTATTCAACAGTTCATAACCCCGTGGGCTGTCCGCCAGCAGAGCCACAATGCTGCGCTGATCGTGGAACGGGGACTGCACACCGACCACCGCCGCCATCGCCCCTTCCGAGCTGATGGTGGTTTTGCTGTCTGGCGTAGCGTCATCCTGCTGCACATCCATACTCGGCAACGGCAGTTGGCGCATCGGCATTTTCACCCAGCTCAGCGTAGCTTCTACCAGCAGATTGATTTTCTTGTCATCACGCAGCTCCGGTGGAATAGTGCCGATCAGCAGGATATCGGCGTCCTTATCCTTGGCCTGCGACCAGTCATCGGACAGCGAGAAAGCCAACGCCGGATAGCCGGTTTGCGCCCCCATGTTACCCATAGCGTTGAGCAAGGCGCTCACCTGGGCAGGCTGCGGCTGTTTGTTCACCAGCACCAGCGTTTGCGACAGATCTGCCAGGCGGCTGAAAGGGAAACCGGCGTTGGCAAAGGCTCGCAGATCGGGCATGGTGATAAAGTGGCGATAGCCGGAAAAATCGATGGTGGAGTTGCCGTCGATCACCGCATGGTTCGGCACCAAGGAATAGGTTTCGCAACGCCCTTCGGTCCCGCTGGCCAGCAGCGTGGTGTAATCGAAGTCAAAGCGCAGCTGGTTGGTCGCCCCCAACTTCAAAGCCGGAATATTGACCGCCTTGTCAGAATCGAGCAACCCCTGAGCCAGCGGCAGGCGCAACAACTGCGCGCCCTTCTCATGCTCCGGCACCAGGGCATAGGACTGCACAAACTGATTGTTCAGGCTGATGCTCAGGCGGGAACCATCCTCAATACGCGGCGAGGTATAGCGGTATTTCAGCTGCATATCGATGCCAGTGCTGTGGATCAGGAACAGATCCGGCGGCAGGTTCATCGACAGTGATATCGGCCCAGGTTCGACGCCGTTAGTCTGCAACTGCTCGGCATATTGCTGCAGTTCGCTGAACTTCATCGCCCGATCGGTACGCACCCAGTTTGGCGCATCGTACGGCTGGCGAACGGCCAACTGCTCAACCTTATCCACACTCAGATTCTGGCCACGGAACAGGATATTGCCCTGCGCTATGCCCTTCACCGCCGTGATCAGGTCGTTATCATCACGGCCCTGTACTAACAACAGCTTCACATAGGGGTTATCCGGGTGGCTGATCATCTCCACCGTCGGCCCATTGACCGCCGGGTAATCCTTCAGGAAATCCGGGCGCTGTTTATTGGTGGCAAACACGATGGCGTGCTGGCTCGGCAAACGGTTAAACAGCGTCGGGAAGGACTGACCGCGCCACTGCGCCTGGGTGCCGAACCAGGAGGCCAGGATCCCCGCCGCCCGCTGTTGTTCCAGATCCGGTTGGCTGGCAAACACCATCGGCAGCGTTAATGGCCGATCGTCGCGGCTGTCGAAGAAGGGTTCCGGGAAGTGGGAAAGCTCATTTTTTACCGGTAGCGTCTGGTAACGCAGGTTCAGCGAGCTGGATTTGCTGACGTCCAGCCACAGCGTACTGTTGGCCGGGTTCTCACAGATATTCTGGTAATGGCCGACAAATACCAGGCGAATGCGGTTATAATCGGTGATATAGCGCGGATCGATCGGCAACTGGACTCGATTAGGCTTACCCAACTGCTCTTTGGTAAAGGTGGTGGCCCCCATCAACTCATCGTTGAGGTAAATCTTGACGTGCGACTCTACCGGGATCAGCGACGGTGAAGGGGTAAACTCCAGGTCCAGCAGCGCCTGTGAAACCACTTCGTCACTGCGCACGCTAAACTCAATCTGGCCTTCTGGGCGAGTGCCACGCAGGATAAAGGTGCCTGGCGGTGGTGCCACCTCGGTAAACGGCAGTTTTACATCACGTACCGGCGCATCGGGTGCTTGCGGCGGCGCCACTCCCATAGGTTCGGTGACCAGAGCTTCGGCCACGGTGCTCGCAGGCGGAGTCACACCAGCCGCTGGCGTGGGGGCCGTTTCCGCCTGAGATAGGCTACTGATGCCTAAGGCCAGCGCGGTAAACCAGTTTATTTTTCTCGTCATCGTATCATCATCAATGTTGGGGCCGGTTCGCAGGGCTTGCGAGCGGGCAGTTACGATACACAGCCTATGCCACCGTCTCTGGGGCCGTAGAAGCGCGCTCTCTTCCTACGCCATGCGGAATAAATGACAGGATCCAGGTGGCCAGCGAAGTCAGGCCGACCAGGATCTTGCGCATCATTGGCGGCGCATAGTCCGCCATGCGCCGATAGCCATGAAAACCTAATTTCAGGACATCCCGCAGGCTGTCCACCGGCCGGTCTTCCGGGAATGCGTCTTGCCACAGTGCCCAGGTATCGGCCCGGGCAAAGGTGCATTGAATAAATTCGATATGTTGGCGGGTCGAGATCTCGACCAAACGGACCCCCACCGAGCGGCCATGGGATCGCGTCACCACGCAAGGGAAGCTGAACTCCTGTTGGCCACGTTTAAGCAGCAGCGCAATCTGGTCATGCTCTTGCAACTGATCCGGCACGCGCATTTCGATACCCACCCCACCATCGGAGTAATCACGCAGCGTACAGGGGAACAGATGTCCGTCGGCCCGGGCTACCGCCGCAGGCATGGCGATCTCCACGCGGTGCGACTGCCGTACCTGCCTGGCCTCCACCGCCACGGCCACCGCCCCACCCAGGATAGTCATGTTATAGATCACCCAAACCAGGCTGATGACCACCGTCATCATCTCTTCCGTCGGGCCGTAGAAAAAGCGCCACACGCCAAAACCCAGACCTGCCAGATTGAGTATCACCAGCAACAGGTAAGGCCGAGTGATCACCCAATCGACGTGCTCTTGCGTTATCAGCCCGCCTTTGGCGGTGACGTTGAACTTGCCTTTATGCGGGTTGAACAGCGCCACGGTGGTAGGCCGGGCGATATACCAGGCCAACACGGTTTCGTAGATTTCACTCCAGAAGGAGTGGCGGTATTTGCCCTGAATACGTGAGTTGGTCAGGCTGGCGTGGATCATGTGGGGCAATACATACAGCGCAATCGCCAAGGCAGGTGCGAAGATGATGTAAGCATGCATCAACAAAAATGCCAGCGGCGCGGTCAGGAAAATCAGGCGTGGAATGCCGGACAGGAAGTGCAGCATGGCGTTGGCATAGCACAGGCGCTGGGCAAACTTCAGCCCCTTGCCCAATAACGGGTTATCCAGCCGGAAGATCTGCACCATGCCGCGCGCCCAACGAATACGCTGACCGATATGGGCAGACAGGCTTTCCGTTGCCAGCCCGGCGGCCTGTGGAATACGGATATAGGCCGAGGTGTGGCCAAGGCGGTGCAGACGCAGCGAGGTGTGGGCATCTTCAGTCACCGTTTCTACCGCAATACCGCCAATTTCATCTAACGCCGTACGGCGCAGGATAGCGCAGGAACCGCAGAAGAAGGTGGCATCCCACATATCATTGCCGTCCTGCACCAGCCCGTAGAACAGAGTGCCTTCGTTCGGCGTCTGGCGAAAACGCCCCAGGTTGCGCTCAAACGGATCGGGCGAGAAGAAGTGGTGCGGCGTTTGCAGCATCGCCAGCTTCTTGTCTTTAAAGAACCACCCCATGGTCAGTTGCAGGAAAGAGCGCGTGGGAACGTGATCGCAGTCGAAGATGGCAACAAAATCACCGTTAGCGTACTTGAGCGCATTGTTGATATTGCCCGCTTTGGCGTGTTCATGGGTTGGCCGGGCGATGTATTTCACCCCGACCTCTGCGGCAAAGGCTTTAAACTCTGGCCGGTTACCGTCGTCGAGAATATAGATGTTGATTTTATCTTTCGGCCAGTCGATACCAAGCGCCGCATAGATGGTGGGTTTCACCACGCCCAGATCTTCGTTGTAAGTGGGCACCAGCAGATCGACGGTCGGCCAGGTGTTGCTGTCGGCTGGCATCGGCACCGGCTGGCGGTTCAACGGCCACACGGTTTGGAAGTAGCCCAGCACCAGCACTACCCAGGCATAGGTTTCCGCCGCCAGCAACAGCAGGCCGCAGGTCAGACTGAGCGGATCGTCCCAGTTGAGCGTTGAGGTATAGCGCCACCATAAATAACGGCAGGAAACGGTCAGCGACAACACAATCAGCATCAGGCTGGGTAACCGCCCCGGAATACGCCGCACCACCATGGCAATGCACCACAGCAGCAGCACAAAAATAAACTGGGCGGGGAGTTCAAAGGGCTGGGATATACACAGCAGAGCCAACAGCCCGGCCAATAGGCCAGCAATGATAAACAGCACCCGACGCACCCGGTGATTCATCCGGTTGAGGCGCTGTACCGTACGCTCCTCCATACCGGCCCCCTGCAAACGCTGCGGCAGGCTTTGCAACCAGTTGGCATAACGCAGTTGCAAGCGGTGCCAACCGGCAAAGTGGTAACGCCCCATCGGGGCCGGGCCACTGTGGGTCACCAGCAGCCAAAACCCCTGCAACAAATAACGCAGCGTGTCTGCCGGGCGTGGGCGATGGGGGGAAATATGGGGGAACCAATAGCTTTGGCCTGCCTGCACCTTTTGCCAACCAGGGGATTCAAACCGCAGCAACAGCCAGCCGATGGCCACCATCAGGGTCGTGAGGCCAGCGGTAAATGCCGTGGCCCCCGCATGACGATAAGCGCGATAGCGTTGTTGCACCGCCCGGTGAACGGGGGGCACCAGCAGCAGGCTCAATACCCTGCTCATACCTCGGCGTCCTGCAGGTTGAGCAGACACCAGTTGGCCAGCGTCAGCACTTCGTCGGCTGCCAGGCTTTCCGGCCGATACTCTCCCAGCGGCTGCTTGACCGCCATCGCTTCCGCCAGCGCTTCATCACGATGGATCACCAGCGGCAACAGACCTGTCAGCGTTTGCAGCCACAGCTGATGCAGATCTTGTTGCAACGGGCTGGCCGAGGAGTAGTGATTAATCAGCAGGTGGCACCCCGTAGGCAGCGGTTGCTGATGCAGGCGCGCATGGCAGTTGGCATCGGGGCTAAGCAACAGGAAAACCTGGTCGGCCAGCGCCAACTGCTGTTCAATCTGGGGATCGTCACCCGCCGGGATATCCAGCAGGATCCAGCGATACTGCTCAGAAGCACGCAGTTGCACCAGAAAATCATACCAAGGTTGCAGAGTATCACGCTCTTGTTGCCGCACTTTTAACCGTTCGGTAGCACTTAAGCCGCCAAAGGGTAGAAAATCGAGTTTTTTGCAGTAACGCATTGCCCCTTGCTGCCAACCGGTGCCATCCAGCTCTGCACGAGCCCAGCCCCGGTTCAGTTCAAAGGGCATATTAAAGTGTAATCGCAACAGGTTGTCCGGTGACAGGTCAATCGCCAGTACCGACTCGCCCAGCTGTTGTAGCGCCCAGGCTAACGCCGCAGTGATTGACGTAGTACCAATACCACCTCGAACCCCTTGCAATGCAATGACCGGCATGACTCAAACACTCCCCGTCTTGTTGGCCAGCTCCGCCAACAGCGGCCAGCGGACCATCATTTGTGCTAGCCGTTCCTGGCGTGAAATATCGATGTAGTTTAACTTGGGTAACGAAAAAGCGCGGCTTAACGCCTGCAGATCGTCCTGAAGTTCTACCGGTGCTTTTTCCTTAAGCCTCCTTAACGCATCATTATTCATCTTGCCGCCTTCTAAAATAGGCTAATGTTAAATGACTATAGCAATGTCCGAAAAAAACGGGCCAATAAGATGAATCTTAACAGATAATAGCGACTATAAAGTCAAATTTGCTAAGATAGATCTGGCTTTACGATCCCAAAGTGACCCGATCCGGTCGGTCTACGACACTTTCAACGAAAGTAGAATAAATCCATGGCGCACTCATTTTCATTAGGTATCCGACGTATTTGGCAAGAATTGTCGGTTATGCAATCCCCAGGTTTTTACTGGGTGAATATCGATCGCCAGAGCGATGCCAACCTGTTTTGCCGGCAGATCATCGCCGCCCAGGAAGAAAATAGCCCGTTGGCACTGATTTGTAGCGGCAACCAGGCGGACACCTTATTGGCAACGCCTCTTTCCTCTGCGATTAAAAAACTCCCTTTATATAGCCTGCCAGAAAAAAAAGCGGCGTTGCTGCATTTGGCAGACGATCTGATGCGTGAGCTAAAACCCAGCAACCGCTTACTGATCCTGTTGGCCCACGCCAGCCTGTGGCAAACCTTTACCAGCGATGAATTGCGCAAATGGGCCGCTCAACTCGGCCAATGGTTACACCAGCAGCAGTGTACGCTGGTAATACTCAGCCACGGTAGCGGCGTGAGTAAACTCAAAGGCCAGCTGGCCGCCGAGCACCGTATTCTCAACGGCCTGGCCAGCCTGCAGGGGCTGCAAGGCAGCGCCCAGTATCTGGTGCACTGGTGGAGCACGGCAAACGGTATCAATGCCAACCAGCTGTTCACTCTGACCGAAGGCCCGGAAGGCTGGGAAGGAGCGGACGACAGCAACCAACCCTCTCCTACCCCGGAACGCAACGACGAGAGCCTGTGCCTGGCTGAACAACGCATTCTCGAAGGCGCCCCGCCGCTATCGGCCAGTTGGCAACTGTTTGAGAACAATACCAAGTTGATGCAGCGTGGCATGTTGACCATCGCCGCCACGCTGATCTTCGCCCTGTATCAAAGTGACGAAATTGACGAATTGGCCCATCAGATCCATAGCCTGCGCCGCAGCAGGGGCGACGGGCTGAAGATTGTGGTGCGCGAGATGAGCGCCAGTCTGCGCTACAGCGACGAACGCTTGCTGCTGGCCTGCGGTGCCAATCTGATCGTGCCCCACGTGGCACCGCTTTCCAATTTTTTGACCATGCTGGAAGGTATTCAGGGACAACGCCTGTCGCGCCATATTCCGGCGGACATCGATAAGCTGCTCGCCGGGCTGCGCCCAATGCAACTGAAAGGCTACCTGCCGCTAGAGGAATTCAGCCGGGCGGTGACATCGCTGATGGAAAATACCCTGTTGCCGGAAGATGGCAAAGGGGTGATGGTCGCCCTACGCCCAGCACCGGGGTTGAGCGCCCGCCAGTCGATGACGCTGTGCCATTTGCGACGTTTTGGCGACATCATGACCGTGGCACAGAATCGGCTGTTCCTGTTCCTTTCCACCTGCCGGATTAACGATCTGGATACCGCACTGAAATTCGTCTTCCGCCTGCCAGTGAGCGAGGCGTTCAGTAATCGGGTAGTATGGCATCAGGATGTGGATATTATCGATAAAATCAGGCTATTGAGGCAGCATATCGAGTTTTCTCTCCCCGCCAGCAAACTGCAACCGGCCGCAGCCCAAACCAGCTCCGCAGAAACGGAACACCTGACCGAACGCCGGGAACCCATCCCCTTCACCCTGGTGAGCCTCGGGCAGGAGGAACAGACATGAACACTCTTGACGATATCCTGCAACTGGTGAGCCTGTGCGCAATAGTGTTTATCCCTACGGGATACCTGCTGCATCGCCGTTTCCCCAACTGGCTCCGATCTTGGCAGAATTTGTTGTTATCACCGCGCTATTTAAAGTCAGCAGGGCTATGGGTGCGCACAGGTTCCACCTCTCAAATCAAGCGTAAAAAATAACCATGAATAACGATAAAATAACGCAACCCGGCAATAGCCTATGGCGCTACTGGCGCGGTCTTGGCGGCTGGAACTTCTATTTCCTGGCCAAGTTCGGCCTGCTGTGGTTCGGCTACCTGAACTTCCATGCGCTGCCCAACCTGGTGTTTATGGCCTTGTTACTGATGCCGATCCCGTCGCCGCGCTGGCACCGCTGGCGTCACCTGATCGCCATTCCTATCGGTATCGGTTTGTTCTACCACGACACCTGGCTACCGGGGATTAACAGCATCCTTAGCCAAGGCTCACAGCTCACCGGTTTCAGCGCGGATTACCTGCTGGAACTGACTAACCGCTTTATCAACTGGCAAATGATTGGTGCCGCCTTCGTGCTGCTGATTGCCTATCTGTTCCTGGCCCAATGGATACGCGTGACGGTGTTTACCGTCGCGGCGTTGGTGTGGTTGAACGTGGTCAATATTGCTGGCCCGGCGGTGTCCTTGCTGCCTGCCACCGGTACCACCAAGGTAACGGATACCCCGTCTGCACCAGACTCGACGACGACACCAGGCGACAATCTGCCTGCGGCCAATGGCCCACCGACCAATGCCAACCTCACGGCCTACCTGGAGCAGTTCTACCAGCAGGAAAAAGCCCGGGCGACCAACTTCCCGGCCACCTTGCCCACCGATGCCCAACCGTTTGACGTGCTGATCATCAACATCTGCTCGCTAGCCTGGGCCGATCTGGATGCCGTCAATCTGCGCAACCACCCGCTGTGGGCCAAAATGGACGTGATGTTCACCGACTTCAACTCGGCCACCTCCTACAGCGGCCCGGCGGCTATCCGCCTGTTACGCGCCAGTTGCGGCCAGCCCTCGCATCGCGATCTGTATCAGCCCGCCAACCAACAGTGCTACCTGTTTGATAACCTGGCGAAGTTGGGCTTTAAACAACAGCTGATGCTGGATCACTCCGGCGTGTTCGGTGACTTCCTCAAAGAGCTGCGTGAGCAAGGTGATATGCAGGCTCCGCTGATGTCACAGGCCGGGATCGGCAATAAGCTGGCGTCGTTCGACGGTGAACCGATCTATAACGATCTGCAACTGCTCAACCGCTGGCTCGATCAGCAGAAACAGGGCGGCGATGCCCGCACAGCCACCTTCTTCAACCTGATCCCGTTGCATGACGGCAACCGCTTTGTGGGTGGCAAACAGATCGCCGATTACCAGCCCCGGGCGCAGCAGCTGTTCGATCAGTTGAACACCTTCCTGGACGAGCTACAGAAATCCGGGCGCAAGGTGATGGTGGTGATCGTGCCGGAACACGGTGCGGCGCTGACGGGCGACAAGATGCAGATGTCTGGTCTGCGGGATATCCCAAGCCTGAACATTACCCATACGCCGGTTGGTATCAAACTGGTTGGTATGCAGGCCCCGCATCAGGGCAGCCCGGTGGAAATTAAAACGCCGAGCAGCTATCTGGCGCTGTCCGAGCTGGTCTCGCGGTTGGTGGACGGCAAGGTGTTTACTGCGCCAAGCGTCGACTGGCAAGTGCTGACGCAGAATCTGCCGCAGACTGCGGTGATCTCTGAGAATGACAATGCCATCGTGATGCAATATCAGGGCAAGGCTTATATTCGCCTTAATGGCGGCGACTGGGTGCCTTATCCTCAATAAGCGGTGAGGGGCTGGCGAGATAAAAAACGCCGGTATCGCTACCGGCGTCTGATTGAAGATAGAGTGGCAATGTCGCTGAGGTAACCGGACGCAGCATGCAGAGTATCTACGTTGCGAGCCGGGTTGGTAGTCTCAAGACCCGGCAGCTTCATCCTGGTCGACGGCAAAGCAGGCCACCATCTGGTCACCATACTGCTTGAGCTGCGGTTGCAGCTGGGAGCAGGTGCCGAAGGCACGGCGGCAACGGGCGTTGAATGCACAACCCGGCGGTGGGTTCATCGGGCTTGGCAGCTCGCCGGTCAGCTTGATGCGCTCCCGGCGCATATCCGGGTTCAGGCGCGGCGTAGCAGACAGCAGAGCCTGAGTGTACGGATGACGCGGGTTGTTGAAGATGGCGTCTTTACTGCCCTTCTCCACGCAACGGCCCAGGTACATCACCATCACTTCATCGGCAATGTGCTCCACCACCGACAGATCGTGGGAGATAAACACGTAAGACAGCCCCAGCTCCTGTTGCAGATCCATCATCAGGTTCAACACCTGTGCACGCACAGACACGTCCAGCGCAGAGACCGGCTCATCGGCAATCACCACGTCCGGATTGAGCATCAGCCCACGCGCAATGGCGATACGCTGCCGCTGCCCGCCGGAGAACATATGCGGGTAACGGTCGTAATGCTCGGTTTTCAGGCCAACCTTCGCCATCATCTCCAGCGCTTTCTCACGCCGTTCGGCGCTGCTCAACGAGGTGTTGATCAACAGTGGCTCCTCGAGGATCTGCCCCACCTTCTTACGTGGGTTGAGCGATCCATAAGGATTCTGGAACACGATCTGGATCTTCTGGCGGCGCAGCTTCTCTGCCGTGACATCTGGTTTGAGCAGATCTTGCCCCTGATAGTACAGCTCACCGCCGGTAGGGATTTCGATCATGGTCAGCAGGCGGCCCAGCGTGGACTTGCCACAGCCAGACTCCCCAACCACCGCCAAGGTTTTACCGCGCTCAAGGGTAAAGGAAACCCCGTCCAGCGCCTTCACCAGCCGTTCCGGTGCAAACAGCCCCTTCTTGACCGGGTAATGTTTTTTCAGGTCAATCGCCTGCAATAAAGGGTGGTTCTGGCTCATACGGTCGGCCTCCCCGCATCATCCAGCGGTGTGTGACATTTAACCTGACGGCCGGGAATGCTGCGCAGTTCCGGCTCTTCTTCGCGACAGTGTTGGGTAGCATACGGGCAGCGCGGGTTCAGCAAGCAACCTTCTGGCCGATCGTACTTGCCCGGCACCACGCCAGGCAGCGAGGCCAAACGCGCCTTGTCGGTAGCAAACTCCGGCAACGCACGCAGCAACGCCTGGGTGTACGGATGGCGCGGCGAACGGAAAATTTCTACCGCCTTGCCGGATTCCACCACCTGCCCGGCATACATCACGATGATGTGATGCGCCGCTTCCGCCACCAGCGCCAGATCGTGGGTGATCAGCAGCAGCGCCATGTTTTCGCGCTGTTGCAGCTCGAGCAACAGCTCAATGATCTGGGCCTGGATGGTCACGTCGAGCGCGGTCGTCGGTTCATCGGCAATCAGCAGCTTGGGCCGGCAGGCGATCGCCATGGCGATCATCACACGCTGGCTCATCCCACCGGAAAGCTGATGAGGGTAAACGTCCAGCCGCGAGGCCGGATCGGGAATGCCCACCTGGGTCAAAAGATCGATAGCGCGTTGACGACGGGTGCGGCGGTTACCGCCCTGATGCACCTTCAGCGCTTCCATAATCTGGAAACCCACGGTATAGCACGGGTTCAGGCTGGTCATCGGGTCCTGGAAAATCATCGCCACTTCGGAGCCCACCAGTTGGCGGCGCTCTTTTTCCGAGATTTTCCGCAGGTCCTGGCCGTTGAACTCCAGCTTGTCGGCCATCACCTTGCCGGGATAATCGATCAACCCCATGATCGCCAGCGAGCTGACGGATTTACCGGAGCCGGACTCGCCAACGATGCCAACCACCTGCCCCTGTTCTACGCTGTAGCTGATCCGGTCTACCGCGCGGAACGGCGCACCTTCGTCACCGAAGTGCACCGAAAGCTTGTCTACATTTAATAACGCCATTCTCTCTTCCTCTGTTACTGCTTGAGTTTGGGGTCGAGAGCATCACGCAAGCCGTCCCCCATCAGGTTAAAGGCCAAAACCGTCAGCAGAATTGCCACCCCTGGGAAGGTCACAACCCACCAGGCACTTTGCGCGAACTGCAGTACGTCGGAGAGCATGGTGCCCCACTCCGGCGTTGGCGGTTGCGCACCCATACCCAGGAAGCCGAGAGCGGCCATATCCAGAATGGCGTTCGAGAAACCGAGAGAAGCCTGCACGATCAACGGTGCCAGGCAGTTTGGCAGGATATTGACGAACATCTGACGCGCCGCCCCAGCCCCCGCCACGCGGGAAGCCGTCACGTAATCGCGGTTCACTTCCACCAGCACCGCCGCACGGGTCAAGCGGACATAGTGCGGCAAGGCAACAAAGGTCAGCGCCAGCGAGGCGTTAACGATCGAAGGGCCAAACACCGCCACCAGCACTAACGCCAACAGCAGGCTTGGCAGTGCCAGCATGATATCGACCACGCGCATGATGATGGCATCCACTACACCGCCGAAATAGCCGGCCAACAGGCCGAATACCACGCCCATCACCAGTGAAAGCACCACCACCAGGCAACCTACCAGCAGCGAGAGCCTGGCACCGTACATCAGGCGCGACAGCACATCGCGGCCCACGTCATCGGTACCCAGCAGATAGTGCCAGCTACCGCCTTCCTGCCAGACCGGTGGCCGCAGCAGGGCATCACGGAACTGTTCGGCAGGCGCATGGGGAGCCAGGAACCCGGCACCCAGAGCGACCACCAGCATGATCACGATATAAACCAGGCCAACGACGGCCCCTTTGTTGCGCTTGAAATAGTGCCAAAACTCCTGGAATGGGGTCATTGGCTTCGGCGCACCTTTCACTACAAACTCGGTAATTTGAGACATCAGAGCGCCCCTTATTTCTTGTGGCGAATACGCGGGTTGACCACGCCGTAGAGCACGTCTACCAGCAGGTTAACCAGAATAATCATACAGGCGACCAGCAGTACGCCGCCCTGAACAACCGGGTAATCACGGCGTTGCAACGCATCCATCAGCCAGCGGCCAAGCCCCGGCCAGGAGAAGATGGTTTCTGTCAGGATCGCCCCGGCCAGCATGGTGCCAACCTGCAGGCCGATCACCGTCACCACCGGCAACAAGGCGTTACGCAACGCATGCACCACGATCACCCGCATACGGCTCACACCCTTGGCGCGCGCGGTACGGATATAGTCTTCACCCAGCACTTCCAGCATGGAGGAGCGGGTCATACGCACGATAACCGCCAGCGGGATGGTACCCAAGACGATGGCGGGCAGGATCATGTGCATCACGGCGTCGATGAAATCACCCGGCTCACCCCAGATCAGGGTATCGATCAGCATAAAGCCGGTCAGCGGCAGGCTGTCATCGAGGAATACCGTATCGCTTATTCGCCCCGATACGGGCGTGAGGTTGAGCTGTACCGAAACCAGCATGATCAGCATCATGCCCCACCAGAAGATCGGCATTGAATAACCGGTCAGGGAGATACCCACGGCGGTATGATCGAACACCGAACCTCGCTTGACGGCTGCCAGCACCCCCACCGGGATCCCGACAATCACCGCGAAGAGCATCGCACACAGGCCCAGTTCCAGGGTGGCCTTAAAGCGCGGCACAAACTCTTCCCACACGGAGATACGGCTTTTGAGGGACGTCCCCAAATCGCCATGCAGCACGTTGGTGACGTAAGTGAAGTATTGTTGATAGAGCGGTTTATCCAGCCCCATCTCTGCCATCAGTTGGGCATGGCGCTCTGCGGAGATCCCGCGTTCCCCGGCCATAATGGTCACCGGATCGCCGGGGATCATATGGACGAATGCAAAAGTCAGCAACGTTATGCCGATAAACGTTGGGATAACTAACCCCAAACGTCGGAGTATGAACTGCAACATATCCCGAACTCTCTGTATAAAGTGCCCGGCAGCTCATCGTCCGCCAGGCTTATTAAAACTCACACGCTTCACGACATTCTTCTGGGGACGGGAATGCAGGGGCGCAACGTATTGCGCCCCTGCAGATTAAGTATCCCAGTCCTTCAACCCGCCTTGGTAGGCTTAGTCCAGAGAAACGTTCTCAAAGTGATGTTTACCAAGCGGATCGACCACATAGCCCTTCACTTCTTTACGCACTGGCTCGTAAACGGTGGAGTGGGCAACAATCAGCGCCGGAGCCTGATCGTGCATCACGACCTGAGCCTGCTTGTAGAGTGCGACGCGTTTGTCGTGGTCCGCTTCGGCACGGGCCGGTTGGATCAGATCCTCAAACGGCTTGTAGCACCAACGGGAATAGTTGGAACCATCTTTGGCGGCCGCACAGCTGAACAGCGTGGCGAAGAAGTTGTCTGGATCCCCATTGTCACCGGTCCAGCCCATCATCACCGTCTGATGCTCACCGTCTTTGGCACGCTTGAGGTACTCGCCCCACTCGTAGGTGACGATCTTGGCATTGACGCCAATCTTCGCCCAGTCGGACTGGATCATCTCAGCCATACGACGTGCGTTCGGGTTATACGGACGCTGTACCGGCATCGCCCACAGATCGATGGAGAAGCCATCTGGCATGCCTGCTTCTTTCAGCAATTCTTTGGCCTTGACCGGATCGTAAGCGTAGTCTTTAACCTCGTCGTTATAGCCCCACATGGTTGGTGGGATCAGGTTCTTGGCAGGTTGACCCGCCCCCTGATACACCGCATCCACGATGGCCTGCTTGTTCACCGCCATGGTCAGTGCCTGACGCACCTTCACATTATCCAGCGGCTTCTTCTCGGTGTTGAACGACAGATAGCCGACGTTCAGGCCAGGCTGTTCCATCAGGTTGATGGTTTTGTCCTGCTTCATGCGAGCGATGTCTGCCGGGTTCGGGTACGGCATGACCTGGCACTCGTTTTTCTGCAGTTTGGCGTAACGCACAGAGGCATCAGGCGTGATGGAGAACACCAGGCGATCGATCTTCGGCTTGGTGCCCCAGAAACCGTCAAAGGCCTTGTAGAGGATTTTGGAGTCTTTCTGGTACTGCAGCAGTTGGAACGGCCCGGTACCCACTGGGTTCAGGTCCACTTTCTCTGGCGTACCGGCTTTCATCATTTTGTCGGCATATTCTGCAGACAGGATGGAAGCGAAGTCCATGCCCAGGTCAGCCAGGAATGGCGCTTCTGGACGGGTCAGCGTGAAGCGTACGGTGTTGTCGTCCACTTTCTCGACTTTGCTGATCAGGTCCTGCATGCCCATACCCTGGAAGTATTCATAGCTGCCGCCAGAAACCTTGTGGTAAGGGTGGTTTGCATCGAGCTGACGCATGAAGGAGTACACCACGTCGTCGGCATTGAAATCACGGGTAGGTTTGAAATTTTTGCTGTCCTGCCACTTCACGCCTTTGCGCAGGTGGAAGGTATAGGTTTTACCGTCTTCGCTGACGTCCCACTTCTCTGCCAGGCCGGGTTCCAATTCGGTGGTACCCAGTTTGAACTCAACCAGACGGTTATAGATTGGCACTGAGCTGGCATCATAGGTGGTGCCGGAGGTGAACAACTGCGGGTTGAACCCTTCAGGAGAACCTTCAGAACAGTAAACCAGCGTCTTTGCCTGCACGCTGGCCGCAACGGTCAGCGCAATCAGGCCGATACCGAATTTCAGAATCCCTGATTTGCCCAAGGAACTTGTCATCGCTAGTGCTCCGTATGTGATGTGGTGTGTGTGTATTACCGCCAGAGCCTAATATTTTTTGTTACGCGGCCTGTGCGGTCAGTGCCCGAAGGCAGGAGGAATAAAAGCGCGAGAATGCCGGATGGAACGCATCACGGCAGGGCGTTTGAGCGAGTGAATTTCACTCATACCCCCCTCACTCTTATCCCTGAGGGTACCAAATTGCCAACTGTTTGGGGTGCCGTCAATATAACCAGTAGGGATTTACCTAGACTGTGAGAAACAGCAAGCAAACATAAAAAAAACCTTTCAGTAACATTTACAGCATTAAAACTTGTGCTACGGGTTAAATCTTGGCGTCATGAACCAGCGTTAACGACCTAGCCAGCATTAACCTCCAATAAAAAACCAAAAAAGATTATTGCTGAATGATGAATATCTGAGCGGTTATTTTTGTGATCCCGGTAAAAGACAGGAGGAAATGCTGGGGCACTACCCGAAAGAGTGAGCTGGGTGGAGGGGTTGTACGTGGGGGATTGACCAGCAGGTTATCCCCCCTCAAACGCCACTAGGCTTGCTGGCATACAGCAGCGTAGTGCAGGGCGAGAGCTAACTGACCAGCGCCTTCGTATTCAAGCGCTGGGCTTCGGTGAACGTTGAATTTATCAAAGGGTTATCAAGTTCATGGTATTCACTCAAAAACATAAACTGCGGCCTGTTTACAAATCCTTTGGTGCCTTGATGCCGTCAATTCTTAACTCATAGACCATGGTCGCATTGGGCGGCACTTTCGGCGGATAACCGACCTCACCATATGCCTGTTCCGGTGCCACCACCATCGTCAGCGTCCCATGGTTACGCAGATAGCCCATCGCCTCCCGGAACAATGGAGGATAAGCCGTTAACGGCTGAGACAGTACGTTACCGTCCAGTTCCATATCCTTGATGACCGTGCCGTCTGTCAGTGATTCTTTAACCACCACCTCAACAATCGCGTCTTCTGCAATCGGCGTATCGCCAACGTAATTCACCTGATACCAGAACCCTGAGGGTGACTGTTTTACCCCCTTCTTTTTCTTGAAGCTGGCAACAAAGGCTTCCCCTTTCTTCTGCTGGGACGCCGATGCCTTTTCCCTAGCCTGATTCACTACGGTTTCAGACTCGGTCAGGGCTTGACTCAGCACATCGGTTGTCAGTTGATACTGGCCAGAAAAGGCATCGATCACACCTGCCAGCACGGTATGGCGATCGGCCTGTACGCCCCAACCCTGGCGCTCTTGCAACATTTCAATAATATCACGCCCTAGCGCACTACCAGCCGCATAGGCCTGACGTCTCTCAGGTTTTTTCAGGTTTTCCGGCTTGATTAACCATTTGGCCCGCTCTCGTAATCCTGCCACATCTTCCTGTAAGCGCAGCATTTCCTGATCCTGTTTGCTCAAACGGGCGTCTGCGGTGCTTACTTGCTGCTGCACAGCGGCATACTGCGTCTGCAACGCTTGCTTTTCCGTGCGTAAGGTCGCCAGCTCGATGGCATTATGCTCAATAGTATCAAGCTGTGCGTTTTGCTCCGTCTGCAACTTATCGCGTTGCGCTTGCAGTTCAGCCAGTTTATCTTCCAGGCCACCAAGCTGAACTTTCAGGGCCTGCATCTGCGCTTGGTTGTGCGTCAGTTTGGTTCTGTCATGCTCAGCCTGTTGTCGGGCTTCCTTTATCAGTTCGGCCCTTCGTTTGGCATCCGGCGAACCACTCGCGGCGTCTCGTAGCTGGCCGATCAACTGCTGCAGCGGGGTAAAATCTACCGGACTCAAGGCGACACGCTTTTCCTGCAACGCCTTCTGGTTCGCTTTGGCCTCCTTCAGGGCTTGCTTCAACGCAGCCAGCCTCTTCTCCTGGTCGCGCAGGGTGACCTGCTGCGAGCTTAGTTGAGCCTCACGCTGCTTTAGCGCGCGACGCAATGTCGGACTATCTCCCTCGCGTTTAGCGGGCAGGACTGATCCTGTAGCGGGGCGAGCCTGTTGCCCCCCCTCCTTACGGGAAGGCCGATCGCCGCTCGGGACTTTCCCCCCCGGTGGTTGACTGTGGTACTGCTCAGCAAACTGCAGCAACGCAGGGATCCCCTCATCTGCCCGCACCGTACTCACCATCCATAACAACGGTAACAACGTAGCCAAGCGGCGGAGGCGATGCTGTCCCTCAAGCCGATAAAACCTCATTTAGTCCGCTCTCCCCGATCCAGCAGCCCCTTCAGGGTCGCCTGAGAGATGTCGCTACACAGGCGGTTGACCCTATACCGGTACAACGCGTCTACGGTATCCTGGGTCTCATCATTCACCCGGGAACGCAGGCCAGCATACTGCGCTGCGCCACTCATCAAGCCGCCAAACTCCTGCCGATAGGTGTCGTATTGGGCCGGAGTTACCCCTTTCAGTGCGTCAAGTTCCTTCTGGCACTGTGCCAAACGCTCGGCCTCTTTCTGTGCAGGCGTCTTTTCTATTTCCTTGGCAATGTCTTGCTTCACCTCGGGAAGCGGCCGTTTTTTCCCCTCACAGCCGCTCAACAATACAATGCCGCCAAGCAAGCACATTAGTAGGACGGTGTGTTTTCCAGATTGCGTTTTCGTCACGATACAACTCCCTTCTTAAATTCCAGACCGCCATTGCGCAGCCAGTGATACAATTCACTGTTGCGCCTGAAGCCTAATTTGCGCATTGCTGCGGTTTTATGGGCACTGACGGTCTTCAGGTGGATCGTCAGCTTTCTCGCTATCTGATGGCTAGGTAGCTCAGCCGCAATAGCCTGCAACACTTCCTGCTCTCGTGGAGTGAGCGCAACGGAGCAACGCGTGCATTGCGGGGCGGGGGATAGAGGAGTTTCAAACATGTTCTCTATCAGTTGGCTTACCGCGTTGGGGCGTTCGTGGCGGTTAATAACCCCCTGCCCTCTCTGGCAAGGATAATGTAGGGGGCGTTTCCTTCCCGACACCTCCCGAATCACGAGAGTTCTTGGCTGTTCTTGGCCATCGTCCCCCTGGATACAGTGGGTCAGTAACGGCCAGCCTGGCCGCTCGGCTTGAATAATCAGATCGCGGGGTTCCCCCTGAAGCATGGACACAAAGCTGACCGTTTGCCCCTTGGCCAAAAAATGCCCCTGTAAGATGAGCTGTATCCCCAAGGCAAAAAAACGGTTGCTGTCTTGAATGGCGATAACCAGGTGTGATTTCACTGTATCTCCTTGTTTTCGGCTACCGAGGCAGCTGGCAGGTTATTTTTCGTCTGAAAACGCGCATCGGTTGGGAACAAGCGCATGGCATCCTGGCGGAATTGCTCTGCCTGCATGACATGCCCCTGATGCTGCAATATCTGAATCAGGTTGGCGTAAACGTTCTTATCAATACGCCGCCCAAGGTAGGCTTTGGCCCATTGCCGGTAGTTTTCCAGCAGGCGTTCGTCCCGGGTGTCGTTATAAGTCAGCAAGGCATTAACCTGTTCATCAAACACCACCCGCTCCTGATGCAACCAACGGGACGGCGCTGGCATCTCTTCTAATGGCTTCACGTCCGCCATGCCGAATCGCTCGACCTCGGCGAGTGCCAGGTTGCCCTTGAGCGCAAATCCCATCACTACCGCCACGGCCAGTGCCAACAGCGCCATGCCCCCCGCCACCATCACGCCTGTTTTTGCAGGCAATACTTGGCGTTGCTGCACACCGCCACTGAGCCGATCCGCCATGGCGAGCAGCAACAGCAACACCACAAAATGCAGTGCCGACAGGTAGAACGGGTATTCCAACTGGGTATGAATGGCGATGGGTAGCAGGGCGATACACAGCGCCGTGGGCAGGCCGGCCATCCGTCGCCCGGTGGCAAACGCCAGTCGATCATAATGAATGGCCTGATGTATCACGCGTAAACCGGCAGCGAGTATCAGCACCACCCCCACCAACCCGACCACACCCCCTTCGGCGACCCACAGCAGGATCTCGTTATGGGGATGACGGGTAATTTCCGTCACCAGGGTTGGCGGCGTCTGGTTGATACGAAAATGCTGGAAACTGTACTCAAATCCCCCGTATCCCCAGCCCAGGAAGGGTTTCTCCACAATCATCGCCAAGGTGTCGCGCAGCATGGTCCAGCGTGCGTGGTTGCTGCCCACGTGACTTATCGGCTCTCCCGCCACGTCTGCAAACCACCCCACACCCAGCACCACACCAGACAGCATCGCGCCGCAGGCCACCTTACTGCGTGCTGGAAAGGCTCGCCCAAAACGCCAGAGGAACAGCAACGCCACTACGCCCCCCCCTACCCAGCCCGCGCGGGACTGAATCCATATCAGCAACGCTGCCAACCCGCCCAGAACCAGAGCAAGACCGGTCAGCCGACAACGCTCGTGCCAGACTCGCCCAAGGGCAAACCCCGGCAGCAGTAACAACATCAGCACCAATGCCTGGCCGGTAGCGATAAAGCTCGCCAAGACATTAGGCTGTCGGAAAGTGCCATAGACACGCTGGCCATACAGCGGCACCCAGGCCAACGCGGGAACAAACAGTTGCAACAGCGCCAGTAGCGCCTGCACAGCAACCAGTAGCAGCACGATTGCCAACACTTTATGCAGGGTACGGTGGGTAAAACGTATTTGCAGACAGGAAAAATAAACTACTATGCCAGCCAGTAAGCCCAAAATGCGCCAACTGGCTTCCGCCGCCCAATTATCCTGGGTGTATAACAATGGAATGATTAATACCCCAACGCCTAACAGTAATAAACGCCAAGCAGCAGTAACAATAACGCCCCTGCGCGATAAAAGTCGCAACCAGACCACCAATAAAAATAAAGCGGTAGCAGCAATAATGGCGGTGTTAATAGATAACCCAAAACCACGTGAACCGCCGGACATCAACATATTAACCACACAAATTCCCGCGTAAAAATTGATTGTTAGCTATAATTTCGACATTGACAGAGGACATCATAATTTTTCAGCCTCATGCAGAGAAACCTTTTAAAATACAATCCCACACACGTCATTTTTAGTGGATACAACACCCACATGTTTTATCGTCATCACTCTGAACCTGCCGCTTTCGTTCCTGTGGCAAGGCCAGCGAAAAACAAGCAACCTCGAGCTTCCTGATGGATACAAGCCTACCACAAAGACAAAAAACAGATATTTAAACCATAAGATTTCAATTAATTAGATTTTTATTCCAGAAAAAGAGATCTTATGAATTTATAACTCAAAAAAACAGAGATTGGTAAACATTGCCAGATTTAAATTCCTTACCTATAAATTAAGAAAACCGTTAACATATTAACTCGAACGAAAGATACCGATAAAAAGCCATTTCCCACACTTCATGAGTATCGATGCCTTACATCTTCAACAGGGTGATTAAACATCCACCAAAATCAAAAGAGCCTCTATTGGCATAGATTTTTGGTTAGACGAGTTAAACATGGTCATTTAGACCATTTCAAAATCAACCATCAGAAATATAATGTTAGTTATAAGTAACGGTAAAATTCGCCGTGCCGTTAGCTTGGCCACCGGTAATAGTATTTTGGGTCTGATAATAACTCGCTTCCAAAGGAATATTATAAACACCACTATTCAATGCAGTTCCTACCTGAAGAGGCTTACCCAAAGTTACAGCCGTATTTTTATGTTGAATTAATATCCCTACACCATTGGCCACACTACCCGGTGTTGAGGCATTGATGGCAATAACCCCCGGTGTCTTTGAACTGTCTGGCTCAGCATCAATGGTAATATTAATTCTGGTATTTCCATCACAGTTCAGTGGGATATTAAACGATTTTTTCGTTGATGAACTGCCCACGCCTGAAAATTCGCTTTTATGCACGTCACCCAGAGGGACATTGATAGCCGTATTCGTAACAGCACATGCCAGAACACTCATACTCCCACCATTTATAGCAATATTGTTATTGTAAGAAATACCATTTGACGCCCCTAAACAAACATAATAAAGCTTGAGTAGTTGCCCTTCTAGCTTTCCGGTCGATATCGCACCCGTTTTGACTAAGTAGTACGCGGTATTTTTATCAATCGTGCCAGTAAACTTGCCGTCTCTAAAATCAACATCTATCCCATCCCCGCCAGACATGGCATCAAAGGCAATGCCAACGCCGTTAATATTTGTATTAAAAACACGAAGTCCATTATAAACCAGCGCATTTACCCCGTAGGCAGGTTCACGAGCCTGAATGTAAAACCCCCCACCGGTATTTTCACTGACATTCACAGACGTACTCATCATGCCCGAGTATAAAAGAGCGCCAACAGGAGCATCTCTTTGCGCCTGAACATCACTAATAGAAGCCAATGGAACCTGCGATATTGTAGAATTGCATTCCGCCATTAATTTAGCGCTACCACTCATTGCTATCATAGCCAGTACTATTAAATTTACTCTGTTCATTTCAATGTGCCCTTGAAAGCCGCCCCGACGGGCGGATTTTTTCGTTATTCAGACCCAGTGGTTTGCGGTTATTGGCATACACCACGAACCAAACGCACAGCGCTCTCGGCAGTGGCTTCCGGCAAAGCGAACGCCACCTTGCACTGTTGATTGGCGGCATTGCCCCATTTAACCTGCAGTTGCCCCTTCTCTGGCACACCACTCAGGTACAGTTGTCCGTCCGATCCCACGATACCGCTGTTTTCCATTTCGCCTTTGTTCTGCACCAGCGATGCGATGGCCCCAAATGGCACGGACTTACCCTGGTGATTGAGCGTCATCAGCACACGACTACCCACTCGGGTTTTGAAGTCGGCCAGTACCAGTGCGCCATGGGTCGGTATGACCGACTGGATGTTAGTATCAATGTCGACATCCTCCGCCAGGGTCTCGGTATCTAGCGCAATACGGTTCTTGCGGTAGGGGCTGACGTACGGCACCACCGCGTACCCACGCCAGTCGGTGCGTATGCCAGTGTTGTTTTGCACCGTAGCTCCCCTGACACCCGGTGCCCGCACCAGTACCAGCGTCTCACCTTGCTGTTGTGATAGCGTCACGCCGTACGGGTGCACCACAATCCCGCCCTGTAGGCCATAGTTAATCTGATGTGAATCGTCGGTGTAGTTGTACCCACCCTGCAGCTCGCCATAGGTCCCCTTATAATTGGCATTGGCGTTACCACTCGCGCCGGTTCCCCGGTTCCCATAGCTTTGCTGGATGTTATAGCTCAGGTTGTTGTCCGCCAGCGCAGTACCACTCAAGCCTACCTGTTGGGTAGTGTTGCCACGCTTGCTGGTATTGACGCTATAGCTTGCCCAGTTGTTCGGCAGCCACTTACTCAGCGGTACCTGCATGTTAAACGCGAACTGCTGGTCATTGGCACTGTGGCCTGGAGCCTGACTGTAGGTGTAGTTCACCCCGTAAGTGATAGCGTTATGACTTAGGTTGTAGCCAGCACTCAGGTTGCGTTCATACCCGGCTCCCCCCCAGTAGTCCTGTTGGTAGGCCGAAACATAGAGGTTGCCGTAGTCCTGCAGCGACTGGTTCACGTTCACCTGCGCCTTGCTACGCTTGTTGTAGCTCTGACGCCAGGCGTTACCATAACTTCCCAATTCATTGGCTTCCTGGAAGTCGTAGAAACCACGGGTCGAATAGCGGTAGCCAGCCAGCGTAAAAGTGGTGTGGGTAGCTTCCACATCCTTGGCATACTGGAACCGGTAAGATTGCCCCGTGTGGCTGCTGTTGTCTCGTAACTGCGTATTGGCCTGGGTGATGTCAATCGACAGGGAGCCCAACGCGCCAAACCCATGACCGAAACCCAGCACTTGCGAATGGTAGCGCTCGGCCACCAGCAGGCCGCCGTAGACCGTCGAGTCATGGGGCAGACCGTAAATCAACGTGCCCTGACCAAAGATAGGCGCCAGCGCGGCATCGTTCAGGGTGCGGTACTCCCCGGCCGTGACGGCATACTTCATGCGACCTTCACGCAACATCACCGGGACAGCGGAGAACGGCTGGACAAAGCGCCGCTCGGTCCCATTGGCTTCGGTAATGCTCACCTCCAGATCACCGCTGGACGCTGTCGGATATAAGTCGGTAATGGCAAAAGCACCGGGCGCAACATAGGCCTGATAAATGATGTAACCGTTCTGGCGTACCGTCACCTGCGCGTTACTTTGAGCAATACCGCGCACCACCGGGGCAAAGCCTTTCAGGCTGTCCGGGTACATGTTGTCGTCCGACACCAACTGCACCCCACGAAACTGCACACTGCCGAACACATCGCCCGGTGAGGCGCTATCACCAAGCATCAGCTGTCCTTTCAGCGCCTGAACATCGCGCTGCAGGTAAGTGTTAACGTTATCCCTGTGTTTCTGGCCATTGCTGTCGCTATAAGTCGAATAGTTGCGCAACCGCCAGGCCCCGAAGTTCAGGCCAGTGCGCAGGTTCAGATAGTAGCTATCTTCCGTACCAGGCCGGTTACGTCGCCAAGTATTGGCGCCAATAAAGCTGTAGTTTAGCAATGCCGCTGGCAGGCCCTGATCCCACAACGCCGGGTCGACATAGCCACGCGCTTCACTGGACAGTGCCGCCTGGGGGATGCTCAGGTTCAGGCGTTGTTGGGCAAAGTCAAACTGGCTGCCAGCCTGAGGGATATACCTCCCCAGATCAGTAACCGGTTGCTCCGCCGGTAGCTGTTGCAACGGAGGAAACGCAGCCAGCTTGACACCTATATTCCCGAGATAAGAGGCGGTCAGTTGCGGCTGCAGTTTGCCGTTAACCTCCACAAAGGTCACGTCCCGGGTATCGACCAGACTGTCATTGAGGTAGATGTCCACCAAGTAGGTACCGGGCATCTGCCCACCGTCCACGGCAAACTGCCCGAGATCCAACGTGGATTGGGCATCTGACGTCAATTCCAGGGAGGCCGGGTTAAAATAATCCCGCGCCTGAGACGGCAGAGGCACCGTGGCAACCTCAAGGGCCAACAGCAAGGACATCAGGGTGACCCGTCGGGTCCTTACCCTCTGATTACCCGCAAAAACAGATGAGGGGCACAGGGTCAGATAACGATGCTGTTTTTCCATAACAAAGGTTCTCTCGCTGTCACTCTGGGTCATGTGTCATGCCATTATTGTTATCAGGTGAGGCATACGCCGAAGCTCGCGTTACAACGGCTTGCTTTCTGCCGGGGTTATCCCCCCGAAGTCATTGATAGCTTGCCAACTGACCGCTCCTGCAGCCCCGGCTGGCAAGCTCCAGCTCAACGTGCCTTGCGGTGCGACAGTGCCAGCCTCTTTTATCTCCTGGCTGCCAACCTTCACGCTGTAAAACGCGACATGGTAAGGAGTCGGATTGGTCACCCGCAGCTGGTTACCCTGCCGGCTAAAAGACAGCGTTTTGTAAGCTTCTGCCGCGTTACCGGGCAGCCCGGCCGGGCGATACATCAGTTTGATGCGCGTTTTTACCGAAATTTGTAAGGTGTTTTTATCGGTCTTCTCGGACGCCGGGATGGACTTGATATTCAGCCAGTACAACGATTCTTTATCGTCCGGTAACTGCCCACCGGCACGCACGATACGCAGGACGTTTTCCTGGCCCACATCCAGGCGGAACAACGGCGGCGTGATAATAAACGGTGCCTTGCCGCTGTCGGTGGCATTGGCGTTTTCCACCCAGGACTGAATGAGGTACGGTACTGCTTTATCCGGATTACGCACGGAGAGTGAGGCCTCACGTTTGGCACTGTCATAAATGACCCTAGTACCGCCGATAACAACACCGGCCAGGGTTTGCTGGGCACTGCCGAGCAGGGCGATCGCCAGGCAAAGGGATTTGAACCATGGAAACACGTCAGTGTCCTCCGCATTTATCGATAAGGCAGGGGGTAATTGGTGTCATGATGACACCAACCCACACAGCGGCATCCCTGCCGGGCTGCAGACATGAGCAGCCGTCTCCCTGTGATGAGGAGCGGCGGGAACCCCCGCCGACAGATCAGTTGTAAGAGATGGTGAAATCACTTACCGCGTTGGCGTTACCGGCCGTCACTTCATCAGCAGTGGACACGTATTTCGCTATAAAGTTGAAAGTGGTGTCGGCGGTGGCTGACAGCTGTTTAGGGGCAGATGCGGTACTCACCGGGATCAGCGTAGAACCGTCTTCTTCATAGATACCTACGCCCACACCGGTAGCTACATCTTCACCCGCGGTCAGCATCAGCAGGCTACTGTTAGCAGCATCAGTCGGGCCGTCAAACTTCACAGAGGCACCTTTAACCGCGGCAGGGCAAGAGGTCAGCGTCACACCAAACTTGGTTGAGCTTGCAACCGCACCTGCGCCCGCTAGGCCTGCGCTGTTTACCGTACCCAGAGACACAGACTGCTTGGCACTGGTTGGGGTAATCGTACAGGCAGCGTCAGTGATGTTGCCGGTGAAGTTAATCGTACCGTCTGCCGCGTGGGCAACAGAAGCCAAGACAGTGCCGGACAGAATGGCAATGGCAATTAGTTTTTTGTTTATCATGATATTGTTCCTTTATTTACTGTGGATATATATAAGCCGTTAGCCCCCCCCGACATTAGGAGACGGTGAGTTATTCGCAACGACGACGATATTGACCTCCATACAAAGCACATCCAGATAAGTGGGCATTAAAGAGGCTAGTCAAACCCAATAGTTTATTACTGGGTTTTATTTTCACCCTTATAAATTAAAGGGCAAAAATAAAATCCAACATATCAGCTAGAAACATTTCCATCCAAGCATAGGGCCACCTTCAATAAAACACCCCTTGTGATAATTAAAAATGTGCAACAATGATAGGCATCACCTAGTTTCGATGATGCTTATCGTTGAGCGGAGCAGTAAATAGCCATGCTATTTTTATTAAACGGTCTCAGCACCCTGTTATATAATCGTTGTAACAAGGGTAATTGAACCGGAATAGGAACCAGCGGCAATGTTCCCTGCCCCCCGCAACATAGATTCAACGGATATAGAGGCACTGTTATTGGCCTTCACCGTTATGCCAGGATCGGCAGCAACACCATTAAGGGTCACAAAGGAACGCAGCCCTCCTGGCCCGTTAAGAGCCACACCATCGGCAGGCTGATAAGCATTCGCTTTTATGCGAACCGTCGCAGATTTGCTGCACGTTAGTGATAGATTGGTGCGACTGACGTTCCCATCGGTAATCGCACTATCTATAACGCCATGATTGAGTTCGCCATTACTTAGACTACAGCTTACAGGGGGTTCGATTGGACCAACCGGGGGCTCACCCACATCAGGGTTGCTATTGCACCCAGCAGGCGAGTCTTGCACGCCCAGGCCCGGAGGTGGAAACGTTATGAGAGTAAGGCAAAACTTGGACGCTTCACGGGCGCGTATACCGGTATCACCCAAGAGCTTAGGACCCCGAATATAAGCGTTTAATTGTTCGAGGGTGGTATTTGGGGGAAGTGTGTCGAATGTTTTATTTCCGTCCGGGAACACGTCCACAGCAAAAACGCACGTTGCGGGACACGGTGTTTTAGCTCCTTTATTGATCACGCTGATATTGTGGGATATTAGGTAAGCGTTGCCATTACGTATTTCCCATTTGATTTCCCCTTCAGTCATCCACGCAACGCTGTACGAGGGTGCGGAGTGGAATAAAAGGAAAAACCAGACGAGAAGCAGCGATATGGGATGCAGGGATTTACGTACAAAAACATTCATAATATTACCTGTTAGACATGAACACGTGTGGGATTAACACATCTACGCCACCCCAGCGGTGGATACGTCCGCCACTGATGCAGACGTCCCGTACGCCTATAGCGTATAGGGCGCGCGGGCAAAAGCCACACAACGACCAAAGATCTGTCGGTTGTACGGTCGACGCTCAGACATCCAACACGGACGCTCAGACGATGGACGGTGGTGTCACTTATACACGCGTGCAGCGTGGTTATTACACCGGCCGTAGGATTGTTTGACTACAAAGGCAAGCCCCGCATGTTCAGTAAGTGGTGGTTTGCCCAATTCATCCACCGGGCCTCATATTCACGCACCCGTATCTCGGTCTCTGCTTTCGACAGTTTCCGCCTACGAGCTTGCTCGTAAAGCCGCGCAATACGTTCCCGATGGTTCTCTGTTGCTCTCGGGGCTATTCTGGGCCCCAGCGGGGAATACCATAATCCCAGCCAGTCAAAGCCATGTTCAATTTTCCCCAGTTGCGTTTTATCCGGGTGTGTTTCAAAACCACCCAAATCAAAAAATTCATGCAGCGATTTAACCGCCTTGCGTAAATGCCAACGCGTTTTAGTGAAGAAAATAAAGTCATCCATATACCGGGCATAAAATATCTCCTCGCGCGCCGCAAAATAACTGTCAACATGTCGCAATAAACTGCCGCCAATAAGCGGGCTCAGTGCACTGCCACGACAAATACCTTTTTCCGGCGTAACTATCTCGCCACCATCCTCAAAGCTGTAATGAAGCCATTGCAGGCACAGGTCTCTGCAGACTGCATCGTCGATATGCCATTTCAGTTGCCCTGCCACCTGATGCTTTAAAATATGCCGGTAATAGCCCCGGATATCCGTGCGGTAGACATAACGCCATTCACCACTGGACCAGGCCGAGGATACGCATTGTGTCGACCCGCTGACGCCACCGTGTCCTTTCAGGTGATGGCAACGCGCATGCCTAGGCAATACGCCTTCAACCTGCATTGCCACCCATTTCAGCACCAGCGCATCATGGGCCGACCATTGCACCCAGTGCCGACTACGGCGATGAAATACCGCCATGGGTGAGAGCCGATACTCTCCGGCCAGTACCCCGTTAAACCACCGCGCTTTCCGCTGTGGCCAGTTGAAACGCAGGTCCCACACATCGGCATTCGGCGGTGCATGTTGCCGTCTCTGGCATAACCAACGGTATGCATTCTCCCAGTCCAGCGCCGCGCTTTCTTCTCTCTCCTTGTCTGTCACTTCCTGTTTGACTGCTCTTACTCATATTCCAGATTGAAGGTCGCGACCGCACTGAACGGCCCGCGTTCGATACTGTGGTTCCTGATGGCGTCCGGCTCGCCCTGCACATAGGCTTTCAACGCAATAATGTTGCTCCCTTCCTGCAGCAGGAGTTTATCGCCCGCCTTATTGAGCGGCAGCGGTTTAGCCTGCGCTGTCTCCAACCCTATCGCTATCCCCATGGCCTCACTGCTACCGTCGATGGCCAGCAGTCCCGGCAAGGCACTGTTTTCGGTGCCGGTAAAGGTCACGCTCACCGTCTTACCCAGCGTCAGGTCACATTCCTCCAGGTGTATCTCGAACGACTGTCCCAGAGTGCGCGTGTTCAGGTACAGGTACTTGTCAATGACCGTGCCAAAATCAAGCGTGATCTCTTCATCGCCCGGCGGCACCACACAGGGCTCAGCGACCAAGGCGCCGTACAAACGCACATTCTTTTCCCCAGCAGCCAACACGGGGCCCGCCGTCAGCGCGGTAAGCAAGGGAACAAGCCCCACCACCCTAACTGCACGGTCAAAATAACGGCCTGTCTTGCGTTTCATATTGGGCTCCTTATTGGTAGTCGGCACGCAGCGTTGCCCAGGCCTCAAATGCCCCTTCCGTCAAGGTGGCCCCCGCATTCTTCACCGGCACCGCTTCCAGCCGTGGCGGATTGGCCTGGTCTATCTTCAGTGTGCTGTTCGGCGTAAACGGCTGGTCGTTCTGATACACCCGGATGCCCAGGTTAGCCTTATCCGTCAGCAGCGCCTCATTGTCGAACCCTGCCGCACCGCCGCTCAAACTCAGCGTCAGTGCCCAGCTGCCACTGGCGGCCTCCGCGCAGGTTATCTGGTAGTTCATCATCTGGCGGTAGTTCTCTCCGTCCACCTTGTTGATACCCACCCGGTCGCCGAAGTCTACCTCCACCCGATTACCGTCATTGATGGTGCAGGGTGGGGGCTCGATCAACGTGCCGTGAAACGTCATGCCTGCCTCACCGTCCTTTGCCTGTGCCTGGGCGATGCCCCCCATCAGGCCACAGGTCAGCAACAGGACTCTTATCATTATGCTCATGCTCTGCTCCCGTTACTGGTAATCCACTTTCATTGTCGCACCCGCAGTGAATTCGCCACCCGCCAGGGCAACCCCGTTCTGTTTGACCGGAACGGCCCACAGTTCCGGTTGATTGGGGTAGGTGAATTTCAGCCAACTGTTGATTGCCAGTTTATTGCTGCCCTGTTGCAGCTTGATACCCAGCCCCGTCTTGCTGGTTTTCAGCGCCGTGCCATCAAAGCTCGCCCCATTCCCCTGCACCTGCAGTTTCATCGCATTGGAAGAGGCTCCTGTGCACGACAGCGTGTAATTTACCGGCATCTTATAGTTGCCACCGTCCACTCGGGTGGTCATCACGTCGCCAAACTCCACTTCAATCGGTCGGTCATCATTGATAGTGCACGGCGGCGGTACCACCACGGTCACCTTGACCGTGAGCGTGGCTGACGCCGCTGCCAATGCTAGCATCGGCAGCGAGGCCAGTAAGCCGGCCAGCGTTCGCCAGGCATGTCGATGCAGTGTTATGGTTCCCTTCATCGTCCCGACCACCTCAGTCATAACTCAGGTTAAAATCCACCACAGCCCGGTAACTGCCCGCCACCAGAGCGGCTGGCGTACGTTCAGGGGTGACGGTATAGCTCAGGCTGTCTTGCCCCGGCGTCAGTAGCAGCGGTTTGCCCCGGCTGCCCAACCGCACATCCTGACCCTGGCCGTTTTCCAGTCGCAACCCCAGGCCAGAGACGCCCAGCGCCTGCACCAGCTGCGGGTTGTCCGCATCACGCGGCGCAGTAAAACTCACCGTCACCGCCGGTTGATTGTCCGCCCAGGTCAGGCCGCCGGTACGCACGTCCCGGCTGCCCGCCGCGCTGCGCAGGCAATCCGCCAGGCGCAGTTCGAACCGTATCGGTTCACCCTGGGCACCAATGGCCTGCAGACGTCCCGTGCCGGTTTCACCCAGCGCGATATCCTGGTAAGCGCTGGTCATCTCCAGCCGACAGGCGCTCTCCGTCAACGCGCCATGAACGTACAATGTGCCGTTAGCACCTTCAACATTCCAATTGTCCACCGCCGCCTGTGCCGGTGGCAGCAGCCACACTATCGCGCCCAGCGTCAGCGGGGCCATCAGCGCCAACCCGCCCAACGTGCCGTAATATCTTAATTCGGCTGACCAACGCTGCCGGTGCGCGCACCGCGTGTGTGTCATATTCATGCCCTTTCTCCCTTCGCTTCGCAGGTGTCCGCCACCGTCAGATATTGCTCAACTACGCCTTCTTCTCCGGCATCACCGTACAGGTGCTGCCGTTGCAACTGAAACTCAGCTGCGGTCGGCCGCCGTAGTCATTGATATAGGTCAGCACCGGGCTGTTACCGACACTAGCCGCACTCACCGTCAGCGGCAGGCTGCCTTTCGGCGGCACCATCATCGGTTCAAAATCTTTTACCCCGGCCCCGTCTTTTTTGCTGCTGGCGTCCACAATGGTGACGTAATACGGCGTCGGGTTGTTGACCTGATACTTGTCGCCTTGCTTGCTTAAGGTCAGTTGCTCCTGCGGTGGCGATGCGTTCTTGTCTATCTCAATGGATGCAGGACGGTAGAACAGCTTGATCCGCGTCTGCAGCGCAATCTGCAGAGTGTTCGCCTTGGTGCTCTTCGGCGGGATTTCCCGCAGGTTGAAGTAGTACACCGTCTCACGGTCTTGTTTGAGCAGTTTCGCCGCCGGCAGCGCCTGGACTTTCACCTGGCTCGGTTTACCCGGCTCGATGCGTTGCACTGGCGGCAGCACCGTGAGTGGACTCTGGATTTTGTTACCTTGCTCATCTTCAATCCAGCCCTGCGCCAGATAGGGCAGCTGCTTGTTCTGGTTGCTGACGTTCAGGCTCACTGACTTCTGGCTGCCGTCAAAGATAACCCGCGTACGGTCCAGGGCAATCGCCGCCTGAACCTGCTGGGCAGCCATTGCACTCAACAGAGCGACATTCAGCAATGCCGCTATTCGCGTGCCACGCGGTGAAGGGTTGTTCGTTTTCAACATAGTGTTCTGCATCATTTCTTTCCCGGCCTTTGGGCCTCTGAATGTGGTTGATTAAAACCGTATGCCTTTCTCGTCATTCAGCGGCGAAGGCTATGCCGCCACGTCGTCGGATGACACCGCAGTCGGTTTATCACCGGTAGGCGCTTGCACGCTCACCGGATGGCACGGCAGCAGCAAGGTATTCATTAGCATGTCCGCCGGCAGTGGCGTTGGCATGCGCACTTCGCACTGGGCGCCGCCGTTCCACTGCACCGTCATTGTTTCATCCGCTTTAATGCCGCTCAGATAGACACTACCGCCGTCATTAACAATGCCGGTTTCTTGTTTACGGGCATTGATTACCGTGGCACCAAACGGTGGCTCACTGCCATCGGCCAGCTTAATCACCGCCATCGCCTTCTCACCGGCAATCACATCAAATTGGCGGTAACCAATGGCCCCTTCCGTCAGCGTGGCCTGCACCACCGATTTGGTGGCTTCCGCGTTATCCCCCAACTGGTTCAGGTCGATGCTGGCCCTATTGCGGTAGTAGCTGTTCACATCGCCGATCACCGCCTTGCCCCAGACGTTGGTCCGGCTGGTGCTGCCATAACCACGTACCGGTACATCCGGCACCCCTTTGGTGTCAATCAGCATCCGTGTACCGCCCGGCATCCCGGCGCGGTGCACGGCACCGCCCTCGGCGGTCATCGTCATCCCGCCCTGCATCGACATACCGAAGGCGCTGTAGCTATCCTGCTGATAACTGGCATTGGCACTAATGCGGGCAATATCTCCCTCATGGTTGTAATAGCCACTCAGGTTGACCCCGCTGCGCGAGCTGCCAGCACTGAGCTGATAGTTATTGTGCTCATCTACCCGGTCGAAGTACCCCACGCGGTGGGTGGTATCATTACGGTTCACCGTGGTGTTGTAGCTGACCGTTGAATTACTGCCCCACGGCAGCGACAGCGACAGGTAAGCGCCGTCGTCTTTGGTGCCGTTATAGGCATTGCGGTATGCCGATAACGACAAACTCAGGTTTTTAAACCGTCCCATGTCGAAATAACGCGACATCGTCAGGTTATAACGGTCATTGGCCGGGCGATCCCAGTAGGTCTCATGGCTGTAATTGATGTAGCTGCTCAGCCCCCAGTCACGGAAGTGTTTGTTAAAGGTAATGGTGTACATCTCCTTGCCACTACCTGTGCGAGTGCCGTAATAACGCGCGTCCAGATACTCGCTCATGCTCATAAAGTTCTGCTCAGAGAAGCGGTAGCCGGCAAAGGTTACCTGGCTATCGTACTCATCGAAGTTCTTCGAATAGCTCAGGCGGTATGAGCCGCCGCTGAGCGTGCCGCTTTCCTGTGGCAATCGCGCCCGCGACTGGGTAGCGTCGATAGACAACGCCCCTAATGCCATTAAGTCACGACCGATACCCACCGACAGTGCGTTATAATCCCCACCTGCTAGTGCGCCGCCATACAATGACCAACCGTTACTCACCCCCCAGGAGAACTCCCCGGTACCAAACAGCGGGCCGCGTGAACGATGTTGCCAGTCCGAAGGTCTACCCGTTGCCAGCTTGAAGCGCACCGCCCCCGGGCGCGTCAGATACGGGATGCTGGCGGTGTTCACCGTGAACGTCTGTACGCTGCCGTCCTGTTCTTCTACCCGCACCTCCAGCTCACCGCTGACCGCATCGTTAATGTCTTGAATACGGAACGGCCCCGAGGCGACCGTCGTCTCATGCAGTACCCGCCCCTGTTGACTGATCACCACCTTGGCGTTGGTCTTCGCTACGCCGACCACTTCCGGGGCGTAGCCGCGCAGATTCGGCGGCAGCATATTGTCATCCGACACCAGGCTCACCCCGCTAAAACGGAAGCTGTCGAACATGCCGGAGTCCAGGTAGTTCTCCCCCATCGTCAGCTTCGAGCGTAATGCCGGAATGGCGCGGTAGGCGTAATAACGGCTCCACTCCAACTGCTTGTCCGTTGGTCGCCCCGATCCGGTCTGATGGTTAATGTTGGCCTGCCAGTCTGCCCGCAAACGCCAGGCCCCCAGGTTGGCACCGGCGGTACCGTTGCCGCTCAGGCTGTAGCTGCTCGTCCCTTGCTTCAACTGCTTTTGCGTCCGCGTATTGAGGTTGTAATCCAGTAACAGCCCTGGGATCCCTTCATCCCAGCGCGACGGCGGATCCCAATTCTCTGCGGTGTATTCCAGGGAGGCCTGCGGGATACTCAGGTACAGGGCGTTGGTGGCCAGATCGCCCCGTACTTCCATCCCCTGTACGCTGCCTTCATCCAGACATTCGCCGTCATGCCACCAGGCCGCTCCCTTGAGCACGCCTTCCTTGAACCCCAGTTCATTCGCTAGAGCCTGGTTGATACAGGCTCGGCTGCCGTTGGGTTCGCCCTCCGGCACATAAAACACTATCTGCTGCTCCGGCAGGTCATTCTTGTTAATATGCACCGCCATGCCGTAAGTACCTGGCATGATATAGCCACCACGGGAGAACTGGCTCAAATCGATATTTTGCCGATCGTTCACATCCAGCACGTCGGTATTAAATTGAATTTCCTCGGCAGCAAACACCACCATTGATGGTGTGCCCAGCGCCAGGGAAATACACAGCCCCAAGACTTGCAGACGGACCAACTTCCCAGCAGGTGACAATCCCATATCCCTAACCTTTTTATTAATGCCTTCTGATTACAGCGATGTATTTACGGCGTTTAGAAGTAATCCAATTTAAAACGAATGGATGAAAAATAACTCCCGACTTTTAATGCATGATTATTCGCCACCAGCTTCATGGTGTAATTAAGCCGCATGGTGCCAGGCGTAATGTTCCCCAATGGCAAAGGGTTGCCCGGGATGGCAAGGCTGCCACCAGGCTCATTAATTTGCAGGGCCACACCGGAGGCTTCCCCTCGCACGCCAAATAATGCTCCCTCGCTATCACCATCAAAGGTCGCCTGGAAATGTTTCCAATCGGGGCGTTTAATATCATCACGTTCCAACTCACAATTCACCAATTCAATGGCAAAGGATTTACTGTGACCCTGTCCATCGCGAATAATATCCGCCAAAGGGACAACGCCCAGATCAATAGTCTGATCACGACTCTCTACGGCTATCGCACAGGCCGTATCAATAATGGCTCCTTGCATATTGACCCTCCCCCACCCCTGAGCGGTGCTTGCCGCCTGAAGAGAAAATGGAATCATGAAAAATATGAAAGAAAACACTATCGCAATATTATGGATGCCCAGCATGGGTATGATCCCTATTCCACTTCACGCCCAGGAAAAGCATGCGGATTGCTCCGCATGCAGAACACGTCATTCCAACTAGAGGGTCAATACTTACTGGTAAGCCAACGTGAAGTCGGCAACCGCCTGGAATTCACCTTCGGTTACGGCAGCAGACGCACCATCACCCTGCATATAAGCCGCAAAGTTCAAGGTGTTATTACCATTTTGCAACTGTTGAGCCTTGGTTGCCTGACCCAGCTCGATAACCTTACCTGAGCCATCAGTGATCGCGACGCTGGCGCCTTTCGCCGTACCGGTAATCCCCAGCAGGCCATTACCCGCCACAGATTCCATACCGGTGAAAGTCACGGAGACTTTATTTTTATCCTTTTCACCCACTTCACAATTATCCAAATCGATGGAGAAATTACGCGGGGTAGATTGACCACCATCTTTCAGTGCCACCTTAGAAATCTGGCCCAATGAAATCGTCTGATCGATAGTCTCAGGGCTAATAGAGCATGGCGCATCGATAATAGAACCGGTAAAGGTCACTTTACCGTGTCCCTGGTCTTTCACCGCAGCGTGCGCCACAGAAGATACACCCAAAGCGATTACCGCTACCATCATGATTTTGTTCAGTTTCATGCAGAAAAATCCTTAAAATTAAAATCCCATATACTTCTGTCCTAATGGATACAAAATTCGATCCACGCGTTTTATCGTCAGCCCCCTAAAACCACTTCTTTCGTGTCTTTGGAAAGGCCTGTAGCCTCAAGCCTGTCGATGTGGATAAATCTACCATAAAAACAAAAATTAGATATTTGTGTTATTAAATTACCATTAAACAGATTTTTGTTCCGTAAGATAAGATTTTTACAGGGTTAGGATGCAAGAAATCAAAGGTTAACAAATATCGCTAGATTTAAATCTTTCACCTGTTAATGAGGAAAATTCTTAATAGTTTGACTAGCGTGAAAGATACCTATAAAAAGCCTCTTCTTACACACTTCATGAGTATCTCTTATGCTTTACATCATCAACAAAGTGATCAAGTATTCACCGGAATCAAAAGAGTTATCCTTGGTTCAAGAGGAGCAAAACTCATTGGTTTTGTCTAATCAAGCCTCACGCTTATTAATGGAATTGATAAAAAACATAGGTAATGACTTAAGCCGTGATTATTTACTCAAGCATATTTGGGAGGATTATGGGTTAACCCCATCAAACAACAACCTTTACAGCGCGGTGAGCGAACTAAGGAAAGCCATAGCCAGCCTTGGCATCACAGAAAAAGTGATCGTCACCATCCCGAAGGTCGGATTCAAGTTCAATTGCAGTGTTGACTTTTTACCAAAAGAAATCAATGCCACAAAAGAACAGAGCAGGGATAAAAAACCGATATCCAAAAAAGACAAACAGTTGGTCAGTTTCTTTTTCGCATTCTGCATAACCGCAGTTGCGATTTCTTACTACTTCCTGTTAGGACCTAAGGATATACATATAAAAAAAGTCAGCCCTTCATTTATAGAGGAGTTTGATAAATGTAGTATTTACTCATTAGACCATCCATCATTACAATTTAAAGATAAAATAATGAAAAACATTATTGAACAAACAAATTTTAAGGAGGAGTGTAAAACTAAAAGCTACAACATCTATTACAGTGAGCTAAACTCAATCGAGGATTATGTATTTATTGGCGCATGCCTTAAATTACATGATAACAGAAATACAAAATGTCTCAGCATCAGGCATGAATAAAATGAATAAAATGAATAAAAACGCAATCTTAATTTCAGTAGTCATACTAACCATAGCAATTTCAGCTTATAGTTACGAGAGGAAAACCAAAGCTAAAGAATTACTCTTTACGTGTAATTACAGTATGCAATTACATTTAAAAGCGAAAAGCACAAAAATAATTCAAAGAGTTAACGTTTTCTTATACGATGATAATTCAGGATTTCAAAGTGCTTTTGGAAAATTGGAGGTGGAGGGTAAAAAATACACTATCGATAATGATAACTTTTTCATTTATAATAAAACAGACAACAATGGAACCTATACTGTTGAGTATAATAAAACAGTGAAAAAATACGATGACAACACACCGGATAATTCATGGGGTGATCTTAGAAATAGAAACTCGACATATTACATGACGTTCCAGAAACTCAATGACGATGTTTTTCTAATAAAAGAGCGAGGGCTGCCAATGTTTATTTGCACCAATGATTAATCCATCCCCGCCTCCTACAAATCCCTGGACGGCGGGGATAGATCGCTGGCGTTCGCCATTGGATTTTGGCAACGGTATTTCTGAAACCGCGGAGCTAAATTTGTAGGAGTCGAGTTGTACCGACGCGCAGCATGGTGAGTCCAGTGAGGGAATGTCTGCAGTTTCAAACTCCAGACGTAAAAAAACCTGCGACAAAAAGCAGGTCAGATTGCTGACTAACCCCACTTTGTCAGGTGGGGTTATTCTTTTTTAGCGACCGTAGGTCGCGATTTTCTCGTTGCTAGCCCCGACTTTGCGAGAGAACTCGCACCATCAAACTAGCCCTCTTGCCAGGCTCTGCTGGCCCTAACACTATTGATACCTAGCTAGATATGGACAACATCTTTGTCATATTCCCAAGTGTTGTTATTTTGAACAACAGGAGGGAGATGAAATTGCCTTCTCAACTCATCTTTCAAGACAGGATCGCACTGACGGAAACCGAGTTTGTACAGATGGTTATTGGCGCAGTTTCTTCGATGAGGTTGCGCAGCTAAGAGGAGACTAAAGTTGAATACAGTCACCATCCGAGTCGCTTCTCTTGAGGAAGCGCAACGCTCTATGGAAGCCGCCTTGGAAGGCGATAAACAGTACCAGGGGAGTTACATTACTTTTCTGGATTGGGATTCGTTATGGAAGACACTCTCGCCCAAAAAAATGCATATCTTGCACTGCATGACCGGGGCCGGGGAACTCTCAATCAGAGAGGTCGCTCGTCGCGTTGAGCGGGATGTTAAAGCTGTGCATACGGATCTTCAGGCGTTGTTGGCTTGTGGCATCGTTGATAAGGGTACAGCCGGGGTGATATTCCCCTACGACCAAATCCATTTCGATTTTGTCATTGGCAAGGCAGCCTAAAAAACTACTGACAAATCTCCACCGCCTCCCCATGTAGGGGCGCTGCATGCTGCGCCCGCTCTCATCCTCATAAACACCAGACGTAAAAAAGCGGGCTTTCTTGAATGTGGTCGGCGAGAGAGGATTCACTCGTATCGTCCATGATACTCGCCCCTACGGGGTATCGCTGGCGCGATATGCAAATCTGTTCCCGACAGATTTGTCGACCTCCTTCTGAGGTTCTCATCCTCATAAACTCCAGACGTAAAAAAGCCCGCTTAAAAAAGCGGGCTTTCTTGAATGTGGTCGGCGAGAGAGGATTCGAACCTCCGACCCACTGGTCCCAAACCAGTTGCGCTACCAAGCTGCGCTACTCGCCGATGCGGGGCGCATCTTACTGCTGGGCCGTATACGCGTCAATCTCTTTTTCACCACCACCTACCAAGTGGCGCTAAAAACGCCAAACAGGCCAGTATCTGAGCGGATACGGCCTTTCAGGCCCGGCTTACAGCGCCTTGGCGTCCGCTTTGCTCTGCGGGAGGCGGCACCAGTTATTGCTCTCAACAATACCACCGTCTGGCGAGGTGTAGCCCAGGCAGCCGAGAATAGAGTCAAACAGCTCAACATGACGATGGGGTTGGCCCACACGCTGTTGGGTCTGCAACTGCTCAAACGCACTCTTATGCTGCGGATCTTCGAGGTATTTGTCAGAAGCCCAGACGATCATCGGCACACGGAACTGCTCCGGCGGGGCCATTTCACGCGGCGTGCCATGCAGATGCGAGTTTTCATCAATGGATTCGCCATGGTCGGCCGCGTAAAACACAATGGCTTTCTTATCGCGTACCTGGTCAATCACGCTGTCGATAAAGGTATCGGTGTACAGCACCGAGTTGTCATAGGCGTTAATCAAGCGCTCCTTGGAGCAGAACTCATCCACACCCATGCATTCCGGCTGGTAACGAGCAAAGCTGCGTGGATAGCGCTGTGAATAGAGGTAATGCGACCCCTTGGTATGCAGGATCACCAGATGCTTACCGTTGGGATAGCGAGCCAGCGACTCTTTCATCTCATTCACCAACAGCATATCGTCCACCGATTTGCCGTCGTTACGCTTCTCTGAGGCGATCATTTCACGGAATGAGTAATTATCCACATCGGTATTGTTGTAGAACCATACCTCACTCTGCATCGCGAACAGTTCGGAAGTGAAGCCCAGCTCTTTCAGTACGGCAAAAATATTCTGCTCTTTCAGGGTTCGCTGCGGGTTATCCGAGGTGCCATGCTCACGCACGAACATACAGCGCAACGAAAGCTTGGTCGAGGTATCACAAGATTCCCCACGGAATGCCACCAGGTTTTTCTCCTGCGACAGCTTAGGCGTGGTATCACGTTCATAGCCCAGGATGCCCATATGATCCCAGCGAGTGGTTTCACCGATGATAAATACCACGTAGGTGTCATCGATGCCCTCAGGGGCAACATAGGTGAAGTGCTTGCCGGGATCGAACATGTTGGCTGCGTCCAGACTTTCATCATAACGGGTATAGGCAAACAGCCCCAGCGCCGAAAGCCAGTTGGAGGGCAGATAAGAGTGGGCAACCACCCCGCCATAGCTCGGCAAATCGATATTGGTGATCTTTTCCTGGGCGTTTTGCTCTTTATCCAGGGTACGCAGCGGCAACCACACCAGTGCGACTACCGCCAGCATGATCAGCAACGGCTTAAGGCGCTGCCCTGGGGTTTTCATCTGTTCGATGAGGGTGTAGCGCAGGCTATTGCTCCAGATGCACAGCAGCGGCAAAGCGCTGACCACGATCATCCACAGCACAAAGTTCAGCCCGATCACCTCTTTGGAGAGATCGATATCGGTCGTCATCACCGAAACGATAATCCCATAGCCAATCACTACGTTGAAGAACGTCATGTAGTAACTGGCAGCGACGGAGATCAATACCAGCAAAGAGGCGACGATGCGGTAAAACAGCCGGCCCCCCAGGGATACCAGCCGCATGATAAAGAAGGTGAACAGGACAATGGCGATGACTTCCGTCAGCGCAGAAACAACCTTGATCCCCTGAATGCCGTGCGCAAAGGAATCAAAGCGACGATAGAAAACGGAAAGGTTTAAAAAGATGCCGATATAGATCGCTAACAATAACGATAAATTCTGCTGTGATAGCGATTTAACTTTGTTCATGTAACGCAGTGGCTCCGGGCTTCAAGTTCTGAAACCATCAGACAGTCGATATGCCCTCAGGTTCAGCCGATGGGCAATAAGCACCATTCTGCAGAACAGAATCAAGAAAAATCTCACTAAACGAGCATTTTTTGCCACTTTTGCGAGGTAAATAGCGGGAGGCAGGAATTTTCACTTTTCTTTTGAAGCGACAAACTTCAGTGCCTTCAGGAAGCAAGCAGAATACCCTGCGGCAAACGGCTGTTCCGGGTTGGTGATGTGTAATAATGCCCCACCACAACCTGCGATCGTCTTTCTGCTAGCCGCTCGGTATGCTAGGTTTTATCTATCGGATGCCGCAGGGAAACCAAAAGCATGACTGACACATTGGCCGAACGCGCCCGCCGCTATGCCACCAAAGCGCATGGAGCGATCGATCAGCGCCGCAAATACACTAACGACCCGTACATTGTGCATCCACAGGCCGTGATGGAGATTGTCAGCAGCGTGCCGCACAGCGAAGAAATGCTGGCTGCGGCCTGGTTGCATGACACCGTGGAAGATACCCCCTCTACACTGGCCGATATCGAAAGCCATTTTGGCCTGCAGGTTGCCAGCCTGGTCGCTATGCTGACCAACGTCAGCATCGGCAGCGCGGAAAATCGCTATCAGCGCAAGAACCGCGATCGTCGCCACAGCGCCAGCGCCTCCCCACAGGCCAAAACCATCAAGCTGGCCGATTTGATCGACAACACCCGCTCCCTACTGCAATACGATAGTCACTTCGCCAAAACCTACCTGGTGGAAAAACAGCGCCTGCTGGAAGTGCTGACCGAAGGCGATCCACAGCTGTGGCGGCAGGCTAGCTATATCATCGAACAGGGTTTGCAGGCACTGCTGCTACCACCGCATAACGTCCCGGCCCGTTGGTTTGACCATGCCCGGCAGCGCTACCAGGAAAACGAGGTGGTGTAAGCTAAGATAGGAGGGAGACACAAGCACTGTGATGTCCCCTCACCCTAGCCCTCTCCCACAGGGAGAGGGGACCGATCGAGTTGGCTATCAGTACAGAAAATTACCTGGCCACAGCACCCGACCGCAACACCGTGGCAGCTCCCTCTCCCTGTGGGAGAGGGTTGGGGTGAGGGGCATTACTTGATTTTCAAACTGCTGCCGTTGCTGTGGATCACATCACGATACCAGTAGAAACTCTTCTTGCGGCGGCGCTCCAGGCTGCCGTTACCCGCGTCATCGCGATCGACATAGATAAAGCCGTAGCGCTTCGCCATCTCCGCTTTAGAAGCGCTGACCAGATCGATCGGCCCCCAACTGGTGTAACCCATCACCTCAACTCCATCGTCGATCGCTTCCGCAACCTGCACCAGATGGTCGTTGATATAGTCAATGCGGTAATCGTCGTTGATGCTGCCGTCAGCCTCGATGCGGTCTTTCGCCCCCAGCCCATTCTCGACGATAAACAGCGGTTTCTGATAGCGGTCATACAGCACATTGAGCAGATAGCGCAGCCCCACCGGGTCGATCTGCCAGCCCCATTCCGAGCTTGCCAGATGCGGGTTAGGCACCATGTTGAGAATATTGGCGCGGGCGGTCTTGTTCTTTTCTTCGTCGGTGGTCACGCAGCCACTCATATAGTAACTGAACGAGATAAAATCGACGGTTTCACGCAGAGCCTGCTTATCTTCCTCGGTGATCGTCACCTGAATGTCGTTCTCACGGAAGAAGCGCTTCATATAGGCCGGGTACGCACCGCGCACCTGTACGTCACCAAAGAACATCCAGTCACGATTCTGACGCTGAGTTTCCAACAGGTCTTCCGGCTTGCAGCTCAGCGGATAAAGAATGCCGCCCAGCAACATATTACCGATCTTACCGTCCGGCACAATCTCATGGCAGGCTTTTACCGCCTTGGCACTGGCCACCAGTTGATGGTGGATCGCCTGGTAAATCTCGCTTTTGCTGCTGTCTTCTGACAGGCCCACGCCGGTGAACGGCGCATGCAGCGACATGTTGATCTCATTGAAGGTCAGCCAGTGTTTGACCTTGTGCTTGTAACGCTCGAACACCGTGCGGGCATAGCGCTCAAAAAACTCGATAAGTTTGCGATTGCCCCAACCGCCGTACTTTTGCGTCAATGCATAGGGCATTTCGTAATGCGACAGGGTGATCAGCGGCTGGATACCATATTTTGCCATCTCATCGAACAGTCGATCGTAAAACGCCAGCCCGGCTTCATTAGGCACTTCTTCGTCCCCTTGCGGGAAGATGCGCGTCCAGGCGAGCGAGGTACGCAGGCACTTGAAGCCCATTTCGGCAAACAGCGCGATATCTTCAGGATAACGGTGGTAGAAATCGATCGCCACATCCTTGATACCGCTATCGCCAGCAACGCGCGGCGTCAGGCCGCCAAAGATCCCTTGGGGTTGCAGATCTGACGTTGAAAGACCTTTGCCATCCTCCAGATACGCCCCTTCAACCTGATTTGCCGCGACCGCGCCGCCCCATAGAAAATGCTGTGGAAATTTGCAACTCATCGCTTTCTCCTCAATAAACCTGATTAACGTAATAATGTCAGCAGCGGTGCCTGTTCCTGCACCGGGCTTTGGCCGCTGGTAAGCACATCGACATAGTCGTCGCTGTTGCTGATGATGATCGGCGTAGTGGTATCAAAACCCGCGGCACGGATCGCCTCCTGGTCAAACTCGATCAGCAGATCGCCCTGTTTAACCCGATCGCCCTCTTGGATATGGGCGGTAAAATGCAGGCCGTTAAGCTTGACGGTATCTATGCCCACGTGGATGAGCACCTCGGCCCCCTCATCCGATTCAATGCCGATGGCGTGCTTGGTTTTGAACAGCGATACCACACAGCCATTGACTGGGGCCACCACTCGGCCCTGATGCGGTATTATGGCCACGCCTTTACCCAGCAGGCCGCTGGCGAAGGTAGCATCCTGAACCTGCTCCAACGGGATAATGTCACCAGCAATAGGGCTGGTAATCTGTTGCTTGCGGTTGAGCGGTGCCTGTGGGGCTGGCTCTGGGGCTGGTGCCGTTTCAACCGGCTGTTCCGCTGGCGGTACAATGCCGAACAGATAGCTGGCAATGGCAGCAAACACAAACGACACCAAGGTACCGGCAATCGCCCCCAAGACTGTCGCATCAAAGCCGCCCGCCGGGATGATCTGGGCAAAGGTGAAGATACTGACCAAACCAAACGAGTAGGTTGCCGTGTGGAAGTAACCAATTACCGCCCCACCCAACGCCCCGCCGATGCAGCCAAAAATAAATGGCCTTTTGTTTGGCAGCGTGACTCCGTACACCGCAGGCTCGGTAATACCGAAGATGCCGGCGGTAACGGCAGAACCTGCCATCATCCGCAGCTTGGCATCGCGGGTACGCAGCATCACACCCAACGTGGCCCCCACTTGCCCCATCACCGCAGGCAGCAGCAGCGGAGACAGGGTGTCGCGCCCAAATACGCTCATATTGTTGAGCATCAGCGGTATCAGCCCCCAGTGCAGGCCGAAGATCACACAAACCTGCCAGGCAGCGCCCATAAAGGCACCGGCCACGATCGGGTTGAAGGCATAGATGGCCTGATAGCCGTTGGCCAACATCAGGCTCAGCCAGGTAGCCGCCGGGCCAATCAGCAAGAAGGTCAGCGGCACGGTGATCACCATGCACATCAACGGCGTGACGAAATTACGCACCGCGCTGTGCAACACCCGGTTGAATAGCGGCTCCAGGCGGCATGACACCCAGGCGGCAAAAATGATCGGGATGACCGACGAGCTATAGTTGATAAAGGTGATAGGAATGCCAAGGAAATACTCCGGTTGGGTACCCGGAAGCTGAGCCGCCTCAAAAGCCCCCATCATCAACGGATGCGTCAACGCCCCACCGATGGCCATGGTGACAAAAACGTTACCACCAAATTTCTTACCGGCGGTGTAACCCAGCATGATCGGTAAGAAATAGAACAGCGCGTCACTCGACGCAAACAGCAGCTTGTAGGTGCCGCTGCTATCCAATAACCAACCGCAGGCCAGGCTCAACGCCAGGAAGCCCTTCAGGATCCCCGAAGCCGCCATCACGCCGAGCAGCGGGGTGAAAATACCGGAAACCACGTCGATAAAGCGGCTGAGCAGGTTTTCCTTTTTATCTTCTTGTGCGTTGGCGGGGGTTTCCTCACCCGCACCAAGCTGCGCATTCAAGGCGTTATAAACCTCTCCGACGTGGTTACCTACCACCACCTGAAACTGGCCACCGCTTTCCACGACCATGATGACGCCTGGGTTTTTCTTCAGCGCCTCCGCATCCGCCTTACCGTGTTCCTGCAGTTTAAAACGCAGACGGGTGGCGCAATGCACCAGGCTTTTCACATTGTCGCGGCCACCGACGCCGGCCAAGATCTCACTGGCTAATTCCTGATATTTCATGGTTGCATCCTTAAACACTTAACCTTGCTGCTCCCCAGCCACGACGATGGCCAATCGTCGTGGGGGAACTCAGCGCAAAAAAAAACCTAAACCTCGCAGCCTCTGCTCCCTACGTGGGGAAACAGAAACTCGAGGTTTAGGTTTTGCCTGCCAAAGCAGTGACAACCCTAAATCGGTTGAGTTAAGACGTTAACATTCTGTTTTTCAGTGCGGCAAGGCTTTCCGCCACAAAGTTGCCGAAGTGTGATCCGGTAGACAAAATTCCCCGCCCCGCCCGCCGTTTTTATGTTGGCTGCCACTATCACAGCCACACGCCAAAAACATTAGATAAACTAACTTATTTTATGAATGTAATTTACCGTAAAGGTATGCTTTGATAAGCAAAATAAAATAACCATTTAAGCGTAAAATCATTAAATAACATTGAATTAAGATTTAATTTTGACCTGTTTGTTTCATCGGTTTTATGGTTGTACTTATTTTTGAGGACCGAGAAACCTCAGTTAATACCACATTACATTAAAAGAAAAATCCCATCAATTTGGCAAGATACATCAGAAAAACTAACTAAAAGATGGACAAAAATAGCCCAGGGTATTATTACTAGTCTCCAGTAATTTGGTTTAGGGAAAGCAGTCGCCATGGCATTACGTACAGAACTTGGACGCGTGTTAATTACCGGTGCCGGTGGCCGAGTGGCGACAGCATTCAGGCAATTCGCTGGCCACCGCTACGATTTTCGCCTGGCGGAAAGAGAAACTGGCCTGATCTCTCATTTGCGGCCCAATGATGAAGTGCTGACGTTCGATATCACCGATATCGAAGCTTGCCGTGCGGCCTGCGTCAATATTGATACCGTGCTGCATTTAGCCGCCGATCCTGCAGTGGACGCCGATTTCTGTTCCTCACTGATGAACAACAATATCCTTGGCACCTTCAATATGTTCCGCGCGGCGAAAGACGCGGGCTGCCAACGTGTGGTGTTTGCCAGCAGCGCACAAGCGGTGGAAGGCTATCCGCTGGATTACCAGGTACGCCCGGACGATGCGCCGAAGCCAAAGAATATGTACGGGGCCAGCAAGGCGTTTGGCGAAGGGATCGCCGCCTATTTTGCTCATCAGGAGGGGCTTTCAGCACTGTCGGTACGGATTGCCAACTTCACGACGTTGGAAGCGGGCCAGCAGATCAGCGCGCGGGATATGAGCGCCTTTCTGAGCCACCGGGATGCCGCCGATCTGCTCGATCGCTGCATCCGTATTGCTGGCGTGCAGCATGCGGTGGTGCATGGCATCTCTAACAACCGCTATAAGCGACTCTCGTTGGAAGAAACCACCCGCCTGCTGGATTACTACCCCGAGGACGATGCGTTTACCCTGCTCGGGTTTAGCTGAGCGGGCGCTGCATGCTGCGCCCCTACGCTGTGAGCCCGGTGAGGGAGTATCAGCCGTTCACAACATTACGGCTTTTCAGCAATCTTGCGCAGATACTCGTTATTTTTAAAAGCAATGATCACCATTTCAAAACCGACACGGGTAAAAATACCGCCAATGATGATACCCAGTAGACCACGGAAAAACTCACCATAGAACATCGACCCGATCCCGCCGACCAGGATGCCCAACAGGCAAAGCCAATAAACGCCAGTAATGATTTTCGGTGTCAGCATCGCATCAAAAAAGAAAATATTTTTCATTGTGTATCCTTGCATTCGTTAAGGTTGACCGTTCCTGAGCGGCAAAGCGCCCTCAAGCCAGTATTAAGTATACTGGCCAAAGATAAACAGGTAAGAAGATATGCCGAATTGTTATCGCTACGTTTAAGGACGTAGCGATGCTCAAGTCTGCTCTAACCCGGAAATAACTCCCAGGTTAGAGCAGATAACCAGCCCAGCCGAAGAAGCCGGTTTTACCCTCGGTGATGAACGAGAACAACTGCGCGCTGGGGCCGCTAATCTCCAGACCGCCAACCCGGCCTGACGCCAGACTGGAAGGCCATGCCAGCAGCGCAATAACACCGATCAGCACGGCACTGAGCCATACAAAAACGCCCGCGTTGCATGATAAATCCAAGAAGGAACCCCAGAAACAGACCTGTCATAAGGGAAAAGCTCCTTTTTATGGCTAGCCATAGCCAGATTGTAAAAAGCGCGCCCTGGGTAGGGCGCAGGCATTTTACTCGCCAGAACAGAGAAGTCATACAAATAGCAGGGATATTGAGGGCGTGATCGTGCTTTATATGTTGGTTTAGGCTTGGGTTTTGCAGGCCAGGTTGGCAAGAATTCAACCTGTGGGGGAGTTCTGCTATCATCCACAAGATTGGGAGAACGTCCGGTATTGCACAGTAGAGGTATGATTTAAAGATGGATACAGAGGCAAGTCGTACAACGCAAGTTTTGTCGGTTTTTGATTTTGACGGAACGCTGACTCACCACGACAGTTTTATCCCATTTCTGCGTTTCGCTTTTGGGCGGCGCGTATTTGCCCGGCGCTTATTGCAGTTGGCGCAACCGGCGTTTAAGCATATGCGTAAAAAACTCACCCGCGACGAACTAAAAGAAACCCTGATCAAGGTTTTCCTGACAGGGGTAGATGAGCATTGGTTCCGTCAGCAGGCGGAAGCCTTTTGTTCGGCCTATTGGACCAGGCTGATGCGCCCTTCCGGGCTGATTGCGGTTGCCATGGAGGTCAGTTCCGGTGCAGAAGTCACGATTTGTTCCGCCTCTCCGGCACTGGTGCTACAGCCATTTGCCGATCGTTTGGGCATCAAGCTGATTGGCACCCAGTTGGAAGTGGTCGACGGTAAACTCACCGGGCGCATCACCGGCCATAATTGCCGCTGTGGGCAGAAGGTTGAACGCCTGGAAAGTATCTATGGCCCGCTGGGGAACTATCATCTCAGAGCCTGGGGCGATACCCGTGGGGACTATGAACTATTGGCGGCGGCCCAGGATGCGCACTGGCGGCATTTCCATCCGGCCTGGTCAAAGCGCCGCTCTGCGGTCAAAAGGCTGCGCGTTGCAGAGCCAAACGTTATCAGCAAGACTGACCACTAATCGATCCCTTCGGCACTCAATATTTCCCCTCACCCCAACCCTCTCCCACAAGGAGAGGGAGCTGTCCGGCGTCGTGGTCGAGTTCAGTGATCAGTTGATTCATTTCGGTGGCCGGGTAGATTTCTGCAACAATTGCGAACTCGATCGGTCCCCTCGCCCTGTGGGAGAGGGTTAGGGTGAGGGGCATCAACGCATACTTAACTGACTGATATTTCCTGGTTAAAAAATAATCCGGTCCGCCTTGGCGGCGTCGTACCAGTCTTTAAACTCTTCCAGCAGCAGGTCGTACAAACGGTCTTCTTTCATCGTGGCAAAGTCATCAATCGCGAAGAAATTGGTGTTATCCACCCGGCGATCGGTGAAAGTATCCAGATTCTCCAGCACGCCGTAGTTCGAGCCGCCCAGGCCGACAAACTTCCAGAAAATCGGATAGTTGGCCGAGCGCTTGATCGCCTCTTTGATCTGGCGCGTTTTGCTGATGCCACCGTCGGTAATAAACACCACGTACACCGGCATATCGCTGTGTTTGAATGTATCAATCAGCTCTTCCATCACCGGCGGTTCGTTATTGGTGCCGCCCAACTTTGGCAGGATCTCCCACATTGAGCGTTTGCCGCTGCCCTGGATAGCCTTGATATAGCCATCAAGATTATCCAGCGTCACATCGGGATATTTTGCGTGTTTTTCGGCAAAGCCCCAGACGTCCATCGAACCGTCGTCATCAAACTGCACGGCCAGCACGGCGATGCGATCCAGTACCGCCTGCACATTGCCCTTTTTGAACTGCCCGGTCATCGATCCTGAAGCATCCAGCACGAACGCAACCTTGGCCTTTACGGATTGCAGGTTGAATTTAGCCAGGCTGACGGTGACATTCTTCGCCAGGCTCACCAGACGCGGGGCTTTGTCCTGCAGCTTTTTCTCCAGGCTGATGGTCGGCGGCGGAGTAGCAGGCGCCGCTGGCTGAGCCACATCAACGCCATAGTTTAACGCCAGCGGCTCCAGGCCACCGTTAAACCCTTGCCCCAGTGCACGCAGCTTCCAGTTACCGGCATGGCGATAAATTTCGGCCACAATCAGCGCCTTCTCCTGGCGGCCCGAGGTTTCCACGCTGTATTGGGCCACGTTGGGCACATCCAGCTTCAGAGATTGCAACCCGGCAACGGCATCGGGGCCATCGATCACCAAAGTGATGGCAATCTTGCTGACATCGGCGTCAATTTTGCTGAGATCGATGGAGAAAGAGCTGCTTTGGTGAGTGGTTTGCAGAACGACGCTGCGATTGGGGGTAGCGGTTTGATTGAAGAAGATAAAATCGGCATCGCCACGGACTTTGCCCTCGGTATTCAGCAGGAATACCGCTGTATCAGGCTCACTCTTAAAACCAGGAGTGGCGGGGTACTGCATTGTCAGGTTGAGCTGGGTGCCATTGACCACCAGATTCTGACCGGACTGTAACATCATCAGGATAACCTCCTGTTAAAATAGCTTTTTCCATAACGGCGATTTTGGCGGGTGTGCCCCTCACCCCAACCCTCTCCCACAGGGAGAGGGAGCTGAAAGCCCCTGCTCTGCTGGAAGAAAGAAGATCATCTCAGCAAAACTTGAGCGCCCCCTCATCCTAAGTAATGCTCAAGGAGAGGGGGCTAGTACGGTGCCGTGAACAAGTAGCGTGATCGACCTGCTTCCTCCGCAAAAGGGAGCTGACCCAGCGCTACTCAGGTGCAGGAGTTAATCTGCCCCGGCAACAAACTAATCTTAGATATTCACGCCATGCTGTGAAGCCAGAGCAGACAGGCCACCGGCAAAACCTTGGCCCACGGCCTTGAATTTCCACTCGGCACCGTTGCGATACAGCTCGCCGAATACCATCGCGGTTTCGGTAGAAGCATCTTCAGACAGGTCAAAGCGAGCGATTTCGGTGCCGTTATCGTTGTTGAAGATACGCATGTAGCTGTTGCTGACCATGCCGAAATTCTGTTTACGCGCTTCGGCATCATAGATGGTGACGGCGAAAACCAGCTTTTTGACTTCAGCAGGCACTTTGCTCAGCTCAATCTTGACCTGCTCATCGTCGCCATCGCCTTCACCGGTGCGGTTGTCGCCCTGGTGCTCAACGGAGCCACAGGCACTCTTCTTGTTGTTGAAGAAGATAAAGCTGCTGTCGCCCAGCACCTTACCGTCATCACCAACCATAAATACGGAGGCGTCCAGGTCAAACCCTTGGCCATCGGTGACACGCGCATCCCAACCCAAGCCAGCCATGGCAATGTTCATGGTTGGTGCTTCTTTGGTCAGGGATACGTTACCGCCTTTTACGAGAGAAACTGCCATTTTAAAGCTCCTGCTTTGTAGGGGATGATACGGGCAGTAGTGTACTGCCCGTAATATTAACTAGCTTGTCGATCAGGACGCGTTGATGCCGTACTGAGCACACACGGAAGCCAGGCCACCGGCATAACCCTGACCTACCGCGCGGAATTTCCACTCGGCATTGTTGCGATACAGCTCACCAAACAGCATGGCGGTTTCGGTGGACGCATCTTCCGTCAGGTCATAGCGGGCCACTTCGGTCTGGTTGTCATCATTCACCAAACGGATAAAGGCACCGGATACCTGGCCGAAGCTCTGACGACGAGCCTGCGCATCGTGGATAGTGACCACAAACACGATTTTGTCGACATCAGCCGGGATCATATCCAGTTTGATTTTCAGAGACTCGTCATCGCCGTCGCCTTCACCAGTACGGTTGTCACCGGTATGGGTGACGGAACCGTCAGAAGAAGTCAGGTTGTTATAAAAAATGAAGTCAGCATCGCCGCGCACTTTCCCGTTTGCGGCCAGCAGGAATGCAGAGGCATCCAGGTCAAAGTCTTGACCATCGGTGGAGCGTGCATCCCAACCCAGACCAATCAACACATTCTTCATGGTTGGGGCTGCTTTACTCAGGGAAACATTACCGCCTTTAGATAAAGAAACACTCATTGTTCTAACCTCTCAAAAATTAAACTCACTCAAATTGATTTCAGCTGGATAGGAGATCAGATCTCCTTTTTCTCCTCGGCGTCGGGTTTGCCTGGGAACATGACGCTCGCGAGAATACCCACCGCAAGAACGCCCAGCACGACAAACAGGCTCGCCGTTGCTGAAATGCTGTACCCATGATGCCAGATGTGGTCGGTGGCATTAAGACCCAGTTTCACCGCAATGAAGAACAGCAACACAATAACGGCTTTTTCCAGATGCGTCAGGTACTGCTTCAGGGCTTCCAGCACAAAATAGAGCGTACGCAGGCCAAGGATGGCAAACATCATGGCGCTGTAAACAATCAGCGGTTCACGGCTCACCGCGATGATGGCCGGTACCGAGTCAAACGCAAACATCACGTCGGACAGTTCAACCACGGCCACACACAGCATCAGCGGGGTCGCATACCGCCAGGCTTTGGCACCACGGCCAATGGTGACATCCTTGTTTTCCGGTTTAGCCAACTCTTCATCAACTTCTTTCTGGCTTAACAGGAAGTCGTGACCTCTGAGCTTCGGCCAAATCGGGAAGAACCGTTTCACCATGCGATACGCCAGGTGCTGCGAGTAGTCTTCGATCTCATCACCGTCATCGCCACTGCGTAACATCATCACCGCCGTCCAGGCCACGATCAGCGCAAAGACAATTTCAACGTATGGCCCGAGGCTGAGCAAGCCGGTACCGATGGCAACGAAGATGCCACGGAATACGATGGCCCCGATAATGCCCCAGTAGAGCACGCGGTGACGGAAACGATCCGGCACGGCGAACCAGGAGAAGATCGCCATCATGACAAACAGGTTATCCACCGACAGCACTTTCTCTAACGCATAACCGGTGACAAACAGGCTGGCCACTTCGGCGCCGTGGTGGATATACAGGAAACCGGCAAACGCCATCGCCACCGCGACCCAGAACACAGACCATAGGGCTGCGCTCTTGAGCGAAATAGGCTTGTCATCGCGGTGCATAAACAAGTCAATAAAAATGGCCCCGACCGCCAATACGATGAAAACAATGACGGTCTCGGTCGGGAAGCCGATGTGCGTGGATACCATATTAACCTTCTGAAGATGTTACATTAAAGACCAAATTCGGCCGCATCAAAGCCCAGAGCAGCCACGATTTCGCGTACCGCTTTTTGCTCATCCTGGTCGAAGTCACCGTCGCTTTTGGCTACGGCGATACCCACACGGATGGCCAGTTGGGCCGCTTCCGGCTGATCTTTCAGCGCCAGGATGTACTTCATGGTTTCGCCTTTGCCGATTTCGACATCGAATTCAAAGCTGGCGATCAGTTTGTTAAAGAATTCGATGACTTCAGCGGTCTCGAACACTTTCAGCTCATCAGATGCCTGGAGGAACCCAATCATCTTCTGTTTTTCTTCAGAGCTGACGCCGTCGCTGGCCACGGCGATACGTGCACAAACGGCCACGGTACCCTGCATGAACTTTTTGTTCTTGAAACGGCCAACCTGCTTGGTCAGTTCGTCGCGGCTGGCATTGAATGCCCCTTTAACCTTGTTGAAAAAACTCATGGTAAAATCCTCTGTGAAATTGATTACTTTGACCCTGCTCTCCAGCTGAAACCCCAGCCGAAAGCCTGATCCATGTCACTGTGACCGTTAAAGAAGCGGTTAACACGCTCAACCTTGATGCTACCGTTCTCGTTAACCAGGCGCGCAATGGCACACATGTTGCGGTTGTTCTGGCCTTCCGACATGCGGGTTTCAATCGGTGGCTGGTCTGGCACGTGCAACGTCACAACGCCGTCCGTTTTATCCCAGCTCGCGACCCCTTCGTAGATGAAGGCAAACACCAGCACTTCGCGGATATGTTTCCATTCGCGCCCGTTGATATGCAGCCATTCGCCGTCAGAAACATCACCGGTGCGGTCATCGCCTTGCAGCTGGACAAACGGCTCGCGGTTGTAGTCACCAAAACGCTTACCGAGCGCCTGGATCACCGTTTTTTCCCCGTTGGCCATTTCAACAAACGCCCCGAGATCGAGATCGACGCCCTTGTTCGAACTGAACATTGCCCGTAACCCTGTCGGACCGCTACCGCGATGCCAGTTCAGGTTGATACGGATTTCCCCAAAGTTATCCCGCTTGGTCAGGCTGATGGCCGGTTTTTCTTTGGTTAACGACACTTTGCTCAGGCTGATTTTGGCTGGCTCCGGCGTTGGGGCCGGCGCAGGCGTTGGCGCAGGAGCCGCTGCCGGAGCATCCGCCACGTCCACACCAAAATGCTCTGCCAGCGGTTTCAGCCCGCCGTTGAAGCCCTGAGCGATAAAGCGGAATTTCCATTCGCTGTTGCGACGGTAAAGCTCACCCAGGATCAATGCGGCTTCCTGGCGGCCATTCAGCTCAACGGTCCCCACCAGCAGCACTTCGTTATCCGCTTCAATCTGGATCAGCAAACGTTGCAGGCCCGCGACGGTTTGAGCCCCTTCACAGGTCACCGTAAAGGCGACTTTCTGCACGTCTGGGTGCAAGCGGCTGACGTCTACCGCGAAGTTGGAATTATGGCCTTCATGGGTCAGGGCAACCGTGGCGTCATCGCTCTTGGGCTGACCATAAAAGATCATGTCCGCGTCGCCCTTCACTTTACCGTCGGCATACAGGCGGAAAGCGGAGGCATCGACCGATGCGCCAGACAGCACGCGCACCGTTAATAGTTTAGATGGAACTGGGGCATTGGCCCCCGGAGTCATATTCATTAGCGCACCACGGTAGCGACAATGTCTGCATGCATGTCATCAATGGTTCTGCCGCTACAGGCTTTGCCATGCGCGGTAAAGTCCCACTGGCCGTTGTTACGACGAAGTGAAGCAATCACGATGCCGGTATGAGCGCCCTGCTCTTTCAGCTCATAACGCGCCAGTTCCTTTTTGGCCTGATCGACCACGCGGCAAAACGCGTTTTCCACATCGTTGAACGACTGCCCACGGAAGCTGTTGACGGTAAAGGCCAGGTATTCCACCTGAGCAGGCAGTTTTGCCAGCTCGACCAGGATGACTTCATCATCACCATCGCCTTCACCGGTCAGGTTATCGCCGCTGTGCACCACTGCGCCACAGCGAGACTTAAGCTGACGGAACCAGATGGTGTCGATGGCATTGCCCTCTTTATCCAGCAATACGCAGCCAGCATCGAGATCGATGGCATCATTGCCACCGCCGAACATTTTGCTCAGCAGACCGCCTTTCTTCTTAATCGGATCCCACCCCAGGCCGAAGTGCAGCTGGTTGATGGCAGATGACTGCTTGCTGAGCGAAACGGTCTGGTTCTTGGTTAATGACACCATGGTTTAAGTTCCTTCAAGTTGGTATTGAAAACAGTGATTTTTTTACACCAAATCCCATGAGTAGAAAATCATATCATGATGGTGTTCATGCACAACCCCATTTTTGCCTTCCATCCACTCAATATTATCTAACCGTATATTTTAAAAGAATTTATTTTTTTAATATTTGGTAATCCCTTGGCTATAACATTCATTTAATGCCACTTTTCAACGTATGTTTTCACTTCTCGACTGACATCATGTTATGATTGACATCGCTAGCGGGTGGCCTCAACCCACAGCGATCCTTTTAACCATCAAGCCTAGAACGGTAAAAAATCAAAAAATGACACTCAAAATGTGGCTTATGGAAGGTTTATCTTCCCAGCGGGATATTATTCAAGGCATCGTTTCATTGGTGAAAGCCAGGCAAACTGCCGTGACGGTGGTGGCCTCACACCGTAATGAACGTAACGAGATCCTCTCCCAGGCAGACATCGCCCTGTTCGAACCGAAAGAAGACGAACAACGGCTACCCTTCATTCTGTCTACGGTGAAACAGTGCGGCATCAACGCCATCCACACGGGCCGCAACACGCAGTGGTTCGAAGCCCATCGTCAGCAGATCGAGGCTGCCGGTGTCACACTGACCACCGGTGCCAGCAGCCAGGCGATGTTTGAACTGGCCGATGACAAAGTGGCATTTGCCCAGTACATGGAGCAACAGGGGCTGCCGGTCGTCCCCTCCCTGCGCATTGAGTCGGTGGCCGAGCTGCGCGATCTGATTGGTCGCTCCCCTTTCTCTGGCGCGCAATTGTGCGTCAAACCGGTGAAGGGTATTTATGGCATGGGATTTTGGCGTTTTGATGAAAGCGTGGGCCCGATGGCCGCCTTTACCCATCCGGAAAACCGCAAAGTGAACCCGCAGCGCTACCTCAATGCGCTGGCGGACGCTGGCGAGTTTGAGCCACTGGTGCTGATGCCTTACCTGCCTGGCCCTGAATACTCCGTCGACATGCTGGTTGATCGGGGTACGGTGCTGGCCGCTGTCGCACGCAGAAAAGAAGGGGCGTTGCAATATCTGGAAAACCACGGCGAGGCGTTTGAGCTCGCTAAAGCCTGCGCTACCGCAATGCAGGCCGACGGCCTGGTCAACGTGCAGACCCGCAACGACGCAAGCGGGCGTCCGGTGCTGCTGGAAATCAACCTGCGCCCGTCGGGCGGTATCGGCTATACCCGTTTCAGCGGCGTCAATCTGCCGGGCCTGTTCGCCCTGTATAAGCTAGGCGTGATGAGCCAGCAGGCAGTGATTGATGAGGCCAAAGCCGCATTCTCCCCAGCGATCGTCCGTTCTATTACCGATGTCGTCAGATATCACCCCGTGCTCGACAATCTGCTGGTGAGGGACTAACCCATGCTAAATACCTATTCCCGCACGCTGTCCTGCGGCACGCTGAAAGTAACCCCAACGGGCGGCACGATCGCGCTGGATGAACTCTTTGACGTAGCCGAAAGGCGCAACCCGAAACGCGCGTTTCTGTTCGTCAGTAAAGTGTTGGGCCGCCATATTCCGGTGAAGCCGAGCATCATGCGCGCCGTTTATCAGCAATTGGCCGCGCTGTTCCCGGCCTGTGATCAAGGCCCGGTGCTGTTTATCGGCATGGCGGAAACCGCCGTCGGCTTCGGGGCCGGTGTGTTTGACGAAGTCCGGGGCAGCGTTAGCGACCCGGTGTACCTAACGTCCACCCGTCACCCGGTAGAGGGGGGTGAGCTGCTGTGCGAATTCAAAGAAAATCACAGCCACGCCACCGACCACCTGCTTTATCTGCCACAGGATGCCGAACTGCGCCGCCGCGTGCTGGCAGCCAAAACCGTAGTGCTGATCGACGATGAGGCCACCACCGGCAACACCTTTATCAACCTGCTACAGGCGTTACAGCAGGATGCCGGGTTACACAACATTGCCCGCGCCATCACCGTGACGCTGACCGACTGGAGCGGCGACGCGCTAGCCCAGCGCAGCCCGATCCCCATCCAGTACGTGTCATTGGTTCAAGGTGACTGGCACTGGGAAAAAAATCCCGATGCTCCGGTGCCGGTGATGCCTGCAGTCAACGTAACCGCCACCGGTAGCGTACCGATCACCGGTAAACAAAGCTGGGGCCGCTTGGGCATCTCATCGCCAAGTGCGGATCTGGGGCGCGATATTCAGGCGCATCCAGGGGAGAAATTACTGGTGCTGGGCAGCAGCGAATTTGTCTGGGAGCCCTTCCTGCTGGCTGAACGCCTGGAAAAACAGGGGGCCGAGGTTAAATTCAGCTCCACTACCCGTTCGCCGATTGCCACCGGGTTCGCCATCCAGTCCGCCATCGCCTTTGGCGATAACTATGGGCTGGGCATCCCCAACTTTGTCTACAACGTCGCCCACCAGCAGTTTGACCGGATCCTGTTGTGTATCGAAACCCCTGCGGCAAGCGTTGATCCCGCGTTAATTGAGGCGTTAAAACAGGTCGCCCCTAGCGTTGAGGTCGTTTGCTATGAATAAGCCGGTCATTTTCTCCGATCTGGACGACACCCTGTTCCAGACGCGCCGCAAGATGGTCGATGAGCTAGACCTGGCCCCGTATCGCACCGGGGCCTTGGATCGCAGCCTGGAGCCACGCAGCTTTATGACCGAAGAACAGTCGATGCTGGTGGACTGGATGCTGGAGCATGCCGAGCTTATCCCGGTTACTGCGCGGGGAACAGAAGAGATTGCCCGGGTGAGTATCCCGTTCAAGTCTTGGGCCGTCACCACACACGGTGCGGTGATCCTCAATCCGCAGGGTCAGGCGGATCCGGCATGGCAGGCGCTGATGCTGGAAAAGCTGCATCCTTACGCCGCCGATCTGCTGGCCATGCAGCGCAAGATCACTGAGCTGATGGCCGAACGCCACATCAATGGCTGGGCGCGTATCAACTATGAATACGGCGACACGCCGGTCTATCTGGTGATGAAACACCGCGACAGCACCCGCCTGGACGAGCTGTACGCCATCGCCGACGAGATTGAACAACTGTTCCCTACCAGCGGCTATTACGTCCACCGTAACAGCAACAACGTTGCCTGGTTGCCGACCGTGGTAGAGAAAGGGCTGGCCGTCACCTTCCTGCTGGAAAAACTGCGGCTTGAACGCGGTGTGTTCCCGGTTATCGGGTTGGGCGACAGCCTCAGCGATCATCGTTTTATGAAGCTTTGCACCTGGTTTGGCCTGCCGCGCCAGAGCCAGTTCGCCGAAGCGATCTCCCGCCATATTTTCGGAGAGCAGTAATATGTCTGAATTTGTGCCCTTTTCCGGCTCCTACCTACCCGAGGACGTTCACTTTCTGCTGCAACCGGTAGAAATGGAAATGACGCCGGTCGATCAGAAAGAACAGCTGATCCAGTCCGGTGCCCGTCACTACTCGGAAATGTTGAGCCAGGAGCCGGAGCCGACCCCTTCACACCTCGACCTGTTTGCCCGCGCACTCGATCAGGGAGCAGGACGCCTGGCAAAAGAAGTCTCGATGCTGGCCCTTGCGCTGATTGAACGGTTCGGCGATACGCCAATTGTGCTGGCCAGCCTGGTGCGTGCCGGTGTTCCGCTGGGGGTGATGCTCCAGCAAACGCTGCGGGCCATGGGCAAAGAATCGTATCATTACGGCATCAGCATCATCCGCGACCGGGGCATCGACTCGGTGGCGCTCGACTGGATCGAGGCGCGTCACGGCACCGAAGGGATAGTGTTTGTCGATGGCTGGACGGGCAAAGGTGCCATTACTGGCGAACTGATCCGCTCCCTCAACAACCGGCCCGGTTATCCTGCCCAGCCCCGCCTGGTGGTGCTTGCCGACCCGTGTGGGTGTTCGTGGCTGGCCGCCAGCGACGACGACTGGCTGATCCCGTTTGGCATTATGGGCGCACCGGTTTCCGGCATGATCTCACGCTCTATCTGGTCAAACGAAGGTCTGCATGGCTGCGTACAATGCGATCATCTCGCCCGGTTTGAATGCAGCCGTCTGCTGGTGGATACCGTGGCACAGTATCGCGCCAGGCTGGATAGGGCAGGCATAGCGTCCTGCACCCAGGATGCCGACAGAAAGGCTTACCTGAAACAACAAAGTGAGAAGGTGGTTAACCACCTCGCCGAAAAATATCAGGTTGCCAGTATTAATCGAATTAAACCAGGGATCGCAGAGGCTACACGAGCCGTGCTACGCAGAGTACCGGATCACGTCTTGGTCCGTGCGGTAGACGATCCCGACGTTGCGCTGCTGGTCTATCTGGCGCGCGAAAAGGGGCTGACCATTACCGAAGTCGGTGATGAGATCGGGCAGTACCGTGCGGTGACAATTATCAAGAAGGTGCTCTAATGAACCAACGACTTTCCCCTTGGCGGCTGGGTGCTTCACTCTATATGCCCGCTACCAGAACGGATATCGCCGATGCGATCCTCAATAACAAGATCGCCGGTTTACGTTCGCTGATCGTCTGCCTGGAAGACGCAGTCAGTGACGAGGATATTCCCCAGGCGCTGGACAACCTGCGCGAACTCACCCAAACCTTGGCCAAAGCCAAGGCCGCAGAGGGCAATGCCCACTGGCCACTGGTGTTCGTGCGGCCTCGCCATAAAGAAATGGGTAAACAACTGCTGGCGAGCATGGATTTCAGCGCAGTGGACGGCTTTGTGCTGCCCAAATTCACGCTGGCTTCGCTGCCTTACTGGTGGAACCTGATGCAGGACTCGCACCTGTGCATGATGCCCACGCTTGAGACAGAAGAAGTGTTTGACGTGCTGCAAATGCGTGAGCTGGCCACCACCCTGCATCACCACCCTTGCTATCGGCGCATTATCGCGCTGCGCATCGGTGGTAACGATCTGATGAACGTGGTGGCGCTCAGAAGGCCGCGCAGCCTGACACTGTATGACGGCCCGATGGGTTATGTGATAAAAATGCTGGTTGCCGTATTTTCCCCGCGTGATTTCGCCCTGACGGCACCGGTTTGTGAGCATATTGACGATCATCAGGTGATGGATAGGGAGTTGGCGCTTGATATCGCCCATGGCCTGGTCGGCAAGACGGCGATCCACCCGAATCAGATCGGCAAGATCGAAAAGGCGCTGATGGTTCAGCCCAACGATCATACCGATGCCCTGCGGATCCTAAACTCCTCTCAGGCAGTATTTAAATCGCAGGGAACCATGTGCGAACCGGCAACGCATCGCCGCTGGGCGTCAGAGATCCTGGCGCGTGCTCAGGTATATGGAATTGCCAGCGAGTCATCCCAGGGAAGCCACCGATTTAGCATCAACGCAGGCAGTCATTAATCATGCAACTTAATACGCGACAGGAACGGATCTATAAGCTGGCTCTTTTGCTCAGTGCGGGTAAACCCATATCTGCAGACAAGATCATCTCCGAGTTAGACTGCTCGGGTCCGACCCTAACGCGCGTGCTTAAGGAACTGAGAGGCTCCTATGAGGCGGAGATCAAATACCGCAAGGCCACTCACTCCTATCAACTGACTGTACCTGGGCTTTTAGACAAGAAGACGTTTCGCCGTATGCACGACGCGCTGGTGGCTAACTCGGAGCTGAAAACCAGCGAAACCGTCAGCCGAGTCTATCTGGATAAAGAGAAGAAGAAAGCCGTATCCCTGTCATTGAAAATGTCGGTGCTACGCAAAATCGACCGCTTATCCAGAATCACCGAAACGACCCGCAGCGAAGCGGTGGATATGGTTGTCGAGCGCTGTATCGACGACCTGGTGCGCAGCATTCAGGCCAGCAAGCAGAAACCATAACACCCCTCACCCTAACCCTCTCCCACAGGGAGAGGGGACTGTCCGTGCTACAACTCAACGGCATCCTCTATATCAGCCCTGTTATAGATCAACACCCACATCTGGCCTCAACACCGGATACGTCCCCACAAACCTCAACCGGTTCACGTCGTAGGGTGCGCCCCCACCGATAAACTCCCTCATCTGATGCCAACTCCGCGCTGGCCCCCTCTCCCTGTGGGAGAGGGGATTGTCCGTGCTACAACTCAACGGCATCCTCTATATCAGCCCTGTTATAGATCAACACCCACATCTAACCTCAACACCGGATACGTCCCCACAAACCTCACCCGGTTCACGTCGTAGGGTGCGCCCCCACCGATAAACTCCCTCATCTGATGCCAACTCCGCGCTGGCTCCCTCTCCCTGTGGGAGAGGGGATTGTCCGTGCTACAACTCAACGGCATCCTCTATATCAGCTCTGTTATAGATCAACACCCACATCTGACCTCAACACCGGATACGTCCCCACAAACCTCACCCGGTTCACGTCGTAGGGTGCGCCCCCACCGATAAACTCCCTCATCTGATACCAACTCCGCGCTGGCTCCCTCTCCCTGTGGGAGAGGGTTGGGGTGAGGGGAGAAAGCGATCGCAAAATCAACAAATCTACTCCTGCAAACGTGGGTATTTCTGTTGAGATAACGACCAGAACACTTATTATGTAAAAACTAGGCACTCAATAAGGGAATACGATGAGAAGACTTCCGGTCTATCTGTTACTCGATACTTCGGGCTCCATGACGGGCGAACCCATTGAAGCGGTCAAAAATGGGGTGCAAACGCTGCTCTCCACCCTGCGACAAGATCCCTACGCCCTTGAAACCGCCTATGTTTCCGTCATTACCTTCGACTCCTCCGCACGCCAGGCTGTGCCCCTCACCGACCTGCTGAGCTTCAAGCTGCCAGAACTGGTGGCCAGCGGCACCACCGCACTGGGTGAAGCCCTCTCCTTGGTCGCCACCAGCATCAGCAACGAAGTGCAGAAAACCACCGCCGAGACCAAAGGCGATTGGCGCCCGCTGGTGTTCATCATGACCGATGGCTCACCAACGGATGACTGGCGCCAAGGCGTCAGCGACTTTAAAGCCGCCAGAACCGGCGTGGTCGTTGCCTGTGCCGCCGGCCACAGCGCCGAAACCAAAGTGCTACAGGAAATCACCGAGATCGTCCTCCAGCTGGATACGGCGGACTCCACCTCGATCAAAGCCTTCTTTAAATGGGTGTCGGCCAGCATTTCCGTCGGCAGCCAGAAAGTCGAGTCAGGCAAAAAGGAAGTCATTGGCCTGGACGATTTACCGCCACCACCACCCGAAGTTAACGTTGTTTTATAAAACATCATCAAGGAGATTTTATGTCAGTCAGTTTACGTAAAGGACAAAGCGTCAGCCTGCGTAAAAACGAACACGACCTTTCCTCAGTCACCATCGGGCTCGGCTGGGATATCAATGAAGAGAAGAAAGGCCTGCTGGGTGGTCTGTTTGGCAAGAAAGAGCCGGAGTATGATCTCGACGTCATCGCCTTCCTGTGTAATGCCCAAGGCAAAGTCGCCGATCTGGGCGATGTGGAAAACGGGCGGCCTTCGCTGGTCAACGGGGACATCATTTTCTTCAACAGCCTGCGCCATAAGTCTGGCCACATCTGGCTGACCGGCGATAACCGCACCGGCGCGGGCGACGGTGATGACGAGCAGATTATCGCCCAACTGAACTCCCTCGATCCCAAGTACGAAAAAATCGTCTTTATCGTGCAGATTTATAACGGCCAGGAACTGAAACAGCACTTCGGCAAGGTGCAAAATGCCTTTATCCGTGCGGTAGATGCCAAAAACGTGGAAATGGCGCGTTTCGATCTTTCAGGCGGGGCCGCCTTTGATGGCCAGCGTTCCATGCTGTTTGCCGAGTTGGTGCGTGAAAGCACCGGCTGGAAGCTGAATGCGATTGGTGAACCTTCCGATTCCGACTCCTTCGTGTCCCACTTGAAGAATTACCTACAATGAGAAGATTACCCGTTTACCTGTTGATTGATACCTCCGGATCGATGCGCGGGGAATCTATTCATGCCGTTAACGTGGGTATTCAGTCAATGATGAGCGCGCTGCGCCAGGATCCGTATGCGCTGGAAAGCGTGCATATCTCCATCATCACCTTTGATAACGAAGCCCGGGAGTTTATCCCGCTAACCTCATTGGAAGAGTTCCAGTTCACCGACATTGTCGTCCCCAGCGCGGGTGGCACCTTCACCGGGGCCGCGCTTGAATGCCTGATCCAGTGCGTGGATCGGGATATCCACCGTTCCGATGGCGATCAGAAAGGCGACTGGCGGCCACTGGTATTCCTGATGACCGATGGCACTCCGTCAGACAGCCATGCCTATGGCGAGGCGATCAAAGAAGTCAAAAAGCGTTCCTTTGGCTCCATTATCGCCTGTGCGGTAGGATCGAAGGCCAAACATGAACACCTCAAACAACTGACCTCTCAGGTCGTGGCCCTCGAAACTCTGGATTCAACGGCATTTTCCAGCTTCTTCAAATGGGTGTCGGCCAGCGTCGCGTCAGGCAGTTCCAGTGCGGGTGTTAACACCGGGCAGGATGACCTCCCGCCACCACCGCCGGAAATACAGCTGGTTCTGTAGCAAACAGGCAAAGCCTCTACCCGGAGCTTTGCCTGTTTTTTCACGCGCATTGCAAGAAGCATCCGCCTGACGAGGTTTGTAACCATGAGAAGACTGCCCATCTTCCTGGTCTTGGACTGTTCAGAGTCCATGATCGGGGAAAGCCTGAAGAAAATGAATGATGGCCTGCAAAGGATCGTCAGCGACCTGAAAAAGGACCCCCATGCGCTTGAGACCGCCTGGATATCGGTGATCGCCTTCGCCGGGGTGGCAAAAACCATCGTTCCGTTGGTGGAGGTAGTGTCGTTTTATCCCCCTCGCCTGCCGATCGGCGGTGGCACCAACCTGGGCGCGGCATTGCGGGAACTGACCCGTCAGTTGGATCAACAGGTCAGAAAGACCACCCAGGAACGCAAAGGCGACTGGAAACCGGTGGTGTACCTGCTCACCGATGGCCGCCCAACGGACGATACCGCCCCCGAAATCAAGCGCTGGAAAGAACACTACGCCAACAAGGTCAACCTGATCGCCATCGGCCTTGGCCCCTCTGCGGATATGAACATCCTGCGGCAGCTGACCGATAACGTCTTACTGTTCACCGACAGTCAGGAAGGGGATTTCGCGCAGTTCATCAAGTGGATCACCGCTTCGGTTTCCGCGCACAGCCGCAGCGTAGGGGAAGATGCGCCTCCGCTACTCACCCATACCGATCATATAGTGCGGCTGGCCAAAGACGATATTACCAGAGCCTACGACGAGAACTGCGTCACCCTGACGGGCCGCTGCAACAAGTCACGCCGCCCCTACCTGATGAAATATGAACGCCCGGCCGTTAACCTCTCCACGCTGGATTTCAAGCTCAATATCAACGGCTTTAACCTCAGCGGCTGCTTCCCGATCGATGAGGATTATTTTGCCTGGAGCGACGAGTCGGCATCCGCTATTCAGGTCAACACCAGCGAACTGCACGGCGTACCGGGTTGCCCGTACTGCGGTAACGCCAGTGCGTTTGCAATGTGTACCTGCGGCAAACTGCTGTGTGTCAACGGACCCGATGACGTTATCTGCCCATGGTGCGATAAGGGGCTGACGTTCAGGGAAAACGGCGGCGACTCTGATTTCGACGTGACGCGGGGGAAAGGCTGATGCAAGACGTGGAGAAACTGCGCCAGAACGTGCTCATGCTGATCCTGGCAGAAACTGGCGCAACGACGGATGACGCCCAGCTTGCCGGCCTGCAAGCCGATGATGAGATCGGCACCTTGCTGACCAACCTCATCACGAAAGTGACGGCCAAGACCCCCGCAACGGTTGAGACGACAGAAACACCGCCGTTAGTTGCCAATGACGATACCCTGGCCGACGAACCTAAAGTGGTACTCACCAAGAGCGATGACATCCCTGTTGCCGCCCCAGAAACCGCAGATCTGCAAGCCTCTGAGGGCTGGCAGAAAGCACAGTTTGATCCACTGGAAGAGCAAGGAGATGCCGCATTGCCTGAAGAAAGCGCCAAAGAAAACCTGAAGCCAGGCCAGATCCCGTCCGGCACCGCAACCCCAATCAGCACGCTGCAGAACGTTCAACCACAGGCAAAAATCAACGTGGCCAACGCCCGCACCGGCGTCCCCTTCCACTCTGAAATCGATATCGTGCTGGATGATGGTACCAAGGCAGCAGTGCTGGCCGTTGCGTTCTCCAAAGCTATCGGCATCACCTTTGATCCGGCGACTTCCTCACTGACAGGAACCGCCACCGAAAGCGGCGACTTTGACATCACGGTCACCTGGTCCTGCCCTGCTGCGCCGCAATGCTCCACCCAAGTTCCCTTTATCGTTAACCCCGACCCGCGCAGCTTGTGGAAAATCCTCGAGCCGCCTGCCGATTCGCGCTATTTCAAACCGCATATCGCCCATCAGCAGATCCTGGAGCCTGGCGTGAACATCGTGGCGGCCAGCCGCAGGGGGCGTTCACACGAGCATGCGGGCACCTTCCGCGATGATGACTTTTACATTGCCAGCAATAGCGATACCGGCTGGAACATCCTGTTGGTAGCGGATGGCGCGGGCAGTGCTAAAAACTCGCGCGAGGGTTCGCGTATCGCGACTCAAACCGTGGGCGACTACCTGACGACCCTGTTGAATAGCGACAAAGGGCGGGAACTCAAAGCCTGCGTTGAAAACTGGGGAACTGACGATCAGCGTATAGTCTGGGAGGCGTTTAATCGCCTGTTCCGTCAGGCCGCGATCATGGCCGTCAACACTATCAGCAATGAATCCATCCGGGCCGAAGAGAGCGCCAAATCCTATTCGACCACGCTGCTGGTCACCGTTTCCTTCCGTACCGGGGCCGAGCTGTTCGCCGCCTCTTTCTGGTTGGGCGACGGTGCCATTGCGGCCTACGGGCCGGTGGGCAAAGTGCGCGTACTGGGCACGCCAGACAGCGGTGAGTATGCGGGCCAAACGCGTTTCCTGGATGCCGATGCCGTGAACGATGCGAACTTCAGTAAGCGCATCAGCATCGGAAAATGGACCGAGGTCTCTCATCTGGTGCTGATGACAGACGGCGTCTCCGATCCGCGGTTTGAAACGGATAATGGCCTGCAAAATAGCCAGAAATGGGATGATCTGATCGCGGAGCTGACACCCTGCCTGAGCGACCCTTCGCAGCCCGCAGAGCGGCTGGCCGAATGGCTGAACTTCTTCTCCCCGGGCAATCACGACGATCGGACCCTAATCGTGGCGTGGTGAATGGATTGGACTACATAGCGGGTGAGTGAAATGGCAAATATTGTTACCTGTACCACCAGGGATGGTGAAACCATCCAGTATGTCGATGAGATCATCGGCTCCGGCTCGATGAAGGACGTCTACTTTTCGCCGGATAAGTCATACGTAGTCGCGTTCTATAAAAAGCCGCAGAACGAGCAGGCGAAAGAGCGCATCGAGATGATCACTGGCCGCTACCGGCAGAACATCTTTGAACAATCCGGCGGCGATTACTGGCAAGGGCTGTTTTGTTGGCCCACCAGCATAGTGGAACACGACGGCAAAATCGGCATCGTGGTGCCCACCTACCAGAGCCACTTCTTCTTCAAGTACGGCTCAAAGAATAATGACTTCCTGGGGATTAAAGGCCGCGAGAAGGAAGGCAAATGGTTTGCCAGCGCCAATAACCAGAACAAGTTCCTGGATCCACGCGAACGTGGCAATACCCTGAATTACCTGAAGGTGTGCCTGCTGCTGACCCGGGCCGTCCGGCGTATGCACGCCGCTGGCCTGTGCCATAGCGATCTGAGCTATAAAAACGTGCTGATCGACCCCGAGCAGGGCCACGCCTGCATCATCGACGTCGACGGGCTGGTGGTGCCAGGCAAATATCCACCGGACGTGGTCGGCACGCCGGACTTTATTGCCCCGGAAGTGGTGAAAACCAGCCATCTACCGAAAGAAGATCCACAGCGCATACTGCCAAGCATCGCCACCGACAGGCATGCGTTGTCCGTCCTTATCTACATGTACCTGTTCTTCCGCCACCCGCTGCGCGGCGGCAAGATCCATGACATGGACGATGAGATGCGCGATGAATCGCTGGCGATGGGTGAAAAAGCGCTGTTTATTGAACACCCGACGGACCACAGCAATGCGGTCAAACTCAACCAGGTCAGCCCTTCTTCGTTACCTTGGGCCGATCCGCAGAAAGTGCCCTACACCATTATGGGCCCCTACCTGACGCCACTGTTTGAAAGGGCGTTTATTGAGGGCCTGCACGAACCCGCAAGACGGCCAACCGCCGATGAGTGGGAAACGGCGCTGGTGAAAACGGTCGACCTCATCCAACCGTGCCAAAATACGGCCTGCGAACAGAAGTGGTATGTGTTCTCCGGTAAAAACCGCCCGGCTTGCCCGTATTGCGGTACGCCGTTCAAGGGCAAGCTGCCGATCCTGAACCTTTACTCCTCACGTAAAGCCGGGAGCTTCCGCCCCGACGATCATCGCCTGATGGTGTGGAGCGGCCAATCGATTTATGCCTGGCACGTTAACCGCCTGATCGCCCCCAACGAACGTACGCCGGACGCGCAGAAAAAACGCGTGGGCTATTTCGTATTCCATAACGATCGGTGGTGGCTGGTAAATGAAGGCATCAGCGGGCTGCTCTCCTTGCCGGATAAAACCCCGGTAGCGATCGGTGACAAGCTGGCGCTGAACGACGGCGCTCAGTTTGTGCTTTCCACCGAGGAAGGCGGCAGGCTGGTGGTGGTGCAGTTGGTGTCTAGCTAGGTAGGATGAGTGCGGGGCTGCATTACCGTGGTGATGTACACCCCGCATTGGATTGTTAAAATTATGATTCTGGCCAAGCTAAAATATTATCAGGTGCGTCGTAAAACCCCGACCTTCAGGGCGGGGATATAAGGTGCGTTTTTCCGACTAACCAGGCTTGAACCGCTCGATACTGGATCAGGGCTGGGATGAAATGCGCCGCCAGCTTGAGTACAAGCAGCAGTGGCGCGGAGGTGAGGTTCTGGCGATACCTCCGGCATATACCAGCCAGCGTTGCGCCTGCTGCGGTCATACAGCGAAAGAGAACCGGCTGTCACAAAGTAGATTCGAGTGCCTTGAGTGCGGATATGGCAGGAACGCGGATATCAACGGTGCTCGAAACATTTTAGCGGCAGGACATGCCGTGCTTGCCTGTGGAGGGATGGTGCAGTCAGGCCGCCCATCGAAGCAGGAACCCGCCGAGTCTAGTCAGGCTTTGGTCTGAACGATGTAGAAATTTCGACTTCTTTCAAATGCATACATCCTGTAATCTATTAAGAAAATACTAACTATGGTGGGCGTATGGCAGGGAAAGCCGTGATTTTACAAGGCGACAAAACCTCTCATGGTGGGGTCGTGTTACAGGGATCTTCAGTGATGCAGTTCTGCGGGACGAACGTAGCGCTGGTAGGGCATTTGGTTTCCTGTCCGCAATGCAAAGG